>NZ_JBYSYV010000008.1:0-221412 GCF_058783805.1 Peribacillus sp. FW305-BF15
AATTGTCAATGCAGGCGATGCTTACTTTCGCTGCCATTAATTTAAAGAAGATGGCCAATTGGACATGGCGAGGTCCAAAAATGGCCTAACATGTGGGCTCGTAGAGCCGCAACCTCTTAACTTCAGGAAAAAATTCAAAGGGAATCTCAAAAAGGGGTTCGGAATTTTTTAATTCCGAACCCCTTTTGTCTACAAACTGAGCAATGGAGAACCCTATTACATAAGGGTTCTCCATTGCCTTTAATTACATGATCCGTTTTTCACGCCACATCTTATATTATGGTAGTCACCTAATGTGGTTTATGGGCATTAAAAATCCAGGGTACGCTTGGATACAATCAGTTATACTTCTCTTTATATTCTACCGAGTTTCTTCTTATAATATAAGAGGTTCTGCCCCCCATCTATAACAACAGATGATTCATTTCAATTTTGCGGTTGGCTCAGCGCTTTTCTTCTATAAAGGTACCTACAGATATCAAAGTGTTCAATCCAATTCCATAAAATTGCAACTATAATGTTGGAGTTCGGAGAAAATGCTAAAGTGGTATCAGAAAGATTAGCACATTCAAAATCAGGACTCTTCAGCAGAAAACTTTACAAAGGCTAACTTTTTACAAAGTGGCAACTTCCCTGTTTTAAGTTCAGACTTTAAGAAGGAAGCTGACTGGACTGCAGCCATTGCAGCCTACGATTGAATTAAACAAATTAAAAGTAGCTACGCAGCTAGTGAAGATTTCCGAATAGATCAAGTGATTTATAATGATGAAGTTGATATTACTGAGTTAGTTAAGAAGGTTAGGACTAAATTTTATTTACTATAAAAAAAACAGCCAAGTTATGCGAACAGGCTGGTTTTTTAAAATAGAAAAGGCTTCTTATAACGATAATAATTTTTGTTTTTGAATCTGAAACTCTTCATCTGTTAGAAATCCTTGTTCTTTTAATTTTGCTAGTTTTTCTAACTTTTCAACAATATCAATCTCTTTTATTGAAGGAATTGAGTTAAGCAGTATTAATACTTGATTTTGCCCAGTACGTTTCATTACCCTGAAACCTTGATCTGCAGCTGTAGCAATACCTTCTTTAAAAGGACGACAGTAACCGCCTGCCTTACATGTACCGTCATCGCGAACGAGAAGCTTCCCGACTAGTCCTACCGCCACCCATTCAGGTTTTTCTAACCTTGAACCGCATTGGTTGGATGGATCCCACAAAGGATTTAGTTTCTTTCTTGATAGCTCGTGCTCTTCTATTAGAATGTTTCCTTCATTATCAGTTACGTCCGGAATTATGACTTCTTCGTAGACAGGCCTGTTCCATTCATCCAGTAAATATTTACTACATTCAGGGTCTTGAATATCAGCAAGTACAGCAGGATTCGAACTAGTAATTCCTACGATAAAATCATCGAATGAATTCGCTATACGAATTTTTTCAGTTTCCCCGTCAAACGTGACAAAATAACCAACATCAATCGGTTTACCGTTGGACGTTTCAAACATTTCAGCAAAGTCACAGGCCACGGGTGCAACGATGTTGGCAGATACATCTCCTTCAAAACAGGCCGATCCATCGTTTAGTATTTTGGCAACGACTCCACCCAACGCACCGTTTACTAGGTACCATGAAAAAGGTAAGTCTCCTACAGCTGGTCCACCATTTTGCCCCATTACGTGAACTCCATTCAGACCACTTGCTGTAGTATTCAACCCTTCAGTATGTGAGAAGTCAGCATTTGCAATCGTTCCTAGTCCTTCCGCATGAGATGCTTGCCCACTGGCAGTTGTATCTGCCCCTTCAGAATGAGAGTAAATCCCATTAGCGGTTGTACCGATACCTTCTGCATGGGAGAAGGCCCCGCTGGCAATTGTATTTGCCCCTTCGGCATGGGAAGAAGTTCCAACGGCGGTAGTCTGAAAACCCTCAGCATGGGAAGCTGATCCACTAGCGGTTGTTCGTTGCCCCTCGGCATGAGCACCAAAGTTTCCAGTTGCAATTGTATTCATTCCTTCTGCATGAGAGAAATCCCCCAAAGCTTGCGGACCAGATTGGGACGTAATATCTTCGGTTCCCCCTTCCGCATGAGCAGCAAAACCACTTGCAGTTGTACCGATGCCTTCCGCATGGGAACTATTTCCACTCGCCAAGTTAGGAGCTGGATTACCCAATGGATCTAAGCCGCCGCCTTCCACATGGGAGGCTCTTCCACTAGCTGTATTACCTTCTCCTTCCGCATGCGCGTTAACACCGCTGATCGTTGTTTGCGTACTCAATCCTTCGGTGTGCGAATTAGCTCCGGCTGCTGTTGTATTGTTCCCTTCAGCATGGGACGCATCTCCATTGGCAGTTGTAAACAAACCTTCGCTATGAGAAAATGCTCCGTTGGCAATCGAAGCGCCTTCCGCATGAGAAGTCAATCCAAAAGCTCTTGACTGGCCTTCGGCATGGGACGCAAATCCATTTGCAATTGTATTGACACCTTCCGCATGAGAAACATCTCCGCTTGCAGTTGTACTAATTCCTTCGGCATGGGAAACTATTCCGCTTGCTATTGTAGAGGATCCTTCCGCATGAGCACTATCACCTTGTGCCAAAGTTGTATTGCCTTCGGCATGGGATGCAAATCCACTGGACGTAGTCTGAAATCCTTCGGCATGGGAATCTGTTGCAGTAGCGTTTGTATTGCTACCCTCAGTATGAGAAGCTTCCCCACTTGCGGTTGTACTTTGCCCTTCCGCGTGGGAACGTGGCCCACTGGAGACAGAACCCTCCCCTTCGGCATGGGAGGAATCCCCACCCGCATTTGTTCCTAACCCTTCCGCGTGGGCAGCAAATCCACTCGCATTTGTATTGACACCTTCGGCATGGGAAGCAAGTCCATTGGAGATTGTACTAATTCCTTCCGCATGGGCAGCAGGATTACCGGCAGATGTATCGAAGCCCTCGGCATGAGATGCAGGTCCACTCGCGGTTGTCCCTACGCCTTCTGCGTGAGCACCATCTCCGCTTGCTAAGGTAGGTAATGGATTACCCATTTGATCTACTCCACCCCCTTCCGCATGGGAAGCCCTGCCACTTGCTGTATTCCCTTCTCCTTCCGCATGCGCGTTAACACCGCTGATCGTTGTTTGGGTATTCATTCCTTCTGTGTGCGAATTAGCTCCGGCTGCTGTTGTGTTGTTCCCCTCTGCATGCGATTGAGCTCCAATTGCATTAGTTTCAAAACCTTCCGCATGGGAAGCTATCCCGCTTGCTGTGGTAGAAGATCCCTCTGCATGTGCTGTACCTGCTGTCGCCGCTGTCCGAAACCCTTCCGCATGGGAGGAGTCTCCCGTAGCAATTGTTTCACTTCCTTCCGCATGGGAAGTATTTGCAATAGCGTTAGTTAGATAACCCTCCGCATGGGAGGCAACCCCGCTTGCTATCGTAGTAGATCCCTCTGCGTGAGCTGTATTTGAACTGGCTACTGTTTGAAATCCCTCTGCATGAGATGCTGCCCCGCTTGCTGTCGTAGTGGACCCCTCTGCGTGGGCCGTATCAGCTGTTGTTTCGGTATCATACCCTTCCGTGTGTGCAGCGTTACCGCCTGCAATGGTGGTACTTCCTTCCGCATGAGAAGCTGTCCCGTTGGCAATTGTATTCATTCCTTCCGCATGAGAAGCTGTACCATTAGCAGTTGTATTGATTCCTTCCGCTTCCGAACAAGCCCCTATCGGATTTTGGTTACATCCATTCGCCATTATCGTTCTCCATTCTTATAAAATTTGTGCATATAAAAAACCTATATTATGTTATGCATATTCTAAAAAATGGTATAGACAAGCACCATTTACTAAATAGCTAATTTAGGATTCCGACTAAATAATTGCGTTGTTATAATAAAGTGGTCTATCACGGAGATCATATTACGGCATGTTCGGTTTGGTCTGACATATAAACGATATTACATTTCGTCCTTCACAATCTTTTTATCTTTCTTTACATTTAATTCGGATTGGATGATGGTACGGCCAAACATATTGATACAGGTTTGGATGGCCTATTGCTTTATGTGAAATTTTCAGAAGTATCTTCCATTAATTCAAAATCAAATTCGAATCTCAGTTCTTTATTTCTGCCTTTTTAATAGGTTCAAAAATCCCGCCACTCCTTTGGATAAATTCAGGCTACTTTGTCCAATCAAAAATTGATCCTTACCCATACATTAATTTAAAAAGGAGATGAGAAAAGTGAGTAGTGATAAAAATAAAGATAAAGATCATAAAGGTTCAGACTCCTTAAGCATATCTAAAAATGAACCTTTAAAGAAAGAAGAATATCCATCATTGAAATACCAGGAATGCGTTGATCGTGCCTTTCGTATTCCAATATTATCAAGTACAACAAATACGTTAAATCCAATTCAACAACAGTTTCAAAACCGACTTATTTAAGAGATTGAGAACGCATTGCTTTTCCACGTACATTGCCTGTAAGTGAACAATACCGGAAACCATTTTAACAAGCATTCGCCGCTTGGTTTCATGAAGCTATGGAATATTAGCAATCAACTTTCATCGCTTCCTCGTTGAGATTGCTGATACTAAAGTAGGACAACCTCCATCATCCACTCCTTTCTGGGAAGGCTCCGTTTTTTTACAAATTGAACCCTCAATGTCTTTTCAATTTGGACTACCCATATTATTAGTAAGGGAAGCTAATACTGACACAAATACTAATTTGGTCAGGAGGAACTGCCCCACTCAACACATTCAAAAGCTCTAGGAATTAAGAGCATAGACCAATAAATGTGGTCATTTTGTGGTCATTTAACTAAAAAAGCAATGGAAAACCCTATTACATAAGGGTTCTCCATTGCTTTTAATTACATGATCCGTTTGAACATTTTTTCCATTTCATATATGGAATATGAGATGATGATAGGTCTTCCATGAGGGCATGTGAAGGGATCTGTTGTCCGCCTCAGTTCATCCAGTAGTGCTTGGATTTCATCATTGCGCAGATGACGGTTTGCCTTTATGGAGGCTTTACAGCTCATCATGATGGCTGCTTCTTCGCGCAATTTTTTGATGTCGACCTTTTTCATCGATAGCAATTGTTCTATCATTTCCTCAAGGATTTCCTGTTCAATTCCTTTAGGGAACCATTGTGGATGCGATCGGACAATATAGGCATTATAGCCAAAATCCTCTAAAAAGACGCCGACTTTTTCCAACTCATTCCGATATTCATTTATCCGGATACATTGGTCCGTTGAAAATTCAAGGGTAATGGGGACAAGCATATCCTGTAGCTCGTTTTCAACCCGACCGACTTTTTCTTTAAAGTATTCGTATTTGATCCGTTCCTGGGCAGCATGCTGGTCTATGATATACAAGCCCTTTTCGTTTTGGGCGAAAATATATGTTCCATGCATTTGCCCAATCGGGTACATCGGAGGGATGCGGCTTTCCGGTTCATTCGCCTCGATTTCCTCCTCTTGTTCGACTGTGTAGGTTGTAAACTTTTCAGCTGACTCGAAATATGATGATTTGCTTTCATCATCTAGTAAGACCGGTACATAGACATCTTCCATTTGCTGCTGTTCAGTGCTATAGATTATTTCCTTTATTGGTTCAAGATTGAAATCTTCATTATGATTCACGTAATTCTTTTGTTCCTGCTTTTCCCGTATCAAGGTATCCTTCAAGAGGGAAGCTTCTTTCTTGGCTTCTTCCAGGACCCGCTTGCCGCTTTCCACAACATGGTCCAATTCCAGAGTGGTTTGCTCACTTTTCACCTGTTCCGGCTTTGCTGCTGGTGTATATCCACTTGGTATTAGAGACATCTTTTTAAACGAAGATTTAATCGTTTCCGATACAAGACTGTACAATTCCTGTTCCTTGCTGAGCCTTACCTCCATTTTGGATGGATGTACATTGACATCGACAAGAATCGGATCCATTTCGATATTCAGCAAAGCGATTGGAAAACGTCCAATTGGAAGAAGTGTATGATACCCATCCAGGATTGCTTTCACGAGCGCATAGTTTTTAATGAAGCGCCCGTTTATCATGGTTGAAATGTAATTCCTTGATGCCCGGGTGATCTCAGGCATGACGATATATCCGGATAATTTAAAATCCAAGGAGCTTGCCTGAACCGGAATCATCTTTTTGGCAATATTCGTACCATAGATTGCCGCTAGCACCTGCCTGACATCACCGTTACCATTCGTATGGAGGATACGCTTCTCATTGTGTGTTAACCGTATAGAAACATCCGGATGTGAAAGTGCGAGCCTGTTAGCGACATCCGTAATATTTCCCAGCTCGGTATGAATGGTTTTCATATATTTCAACCGTGCAGGGGTATTAAAAAACAAGTCGGAAACCAGGATATCCGTTCCTTTACGGCTGGATGAAGCCTCAAGTTCCTTAACCAAGCCTCCTTCAAGAAGTATGCGCGTTCCTACCCCTTCGCCAGTGCTGCTTTTCATTTCAAAACGGGAAACTGAAGCAATACTGGGCATGGCTTCACCGCGGAAGCCAAGTGTTCGGATTCGGAAGAGATCATTTTCGTCTTTAATTTTACTAGTGGCGTGACGTTTAAATGCCGCTTCTATGTCATCAGGTAAAATCCCATCGCCATTATCCACGATCCGAATGGAACCAAGTCCAGCCTCCACCAATTCAATCTCTATAATGGTACTGTTTGCATCTATTGCGTTTTCCACAAGTTCCTTAACGACTGAGGCTGGGCGTTCAACAACTTCGCCAGCTGCGATTTTATTAGATAAAGCCTCATCAAGCTGTATGATTTTTCCCATTTTTATCGCCTCGCTTTAATTCTCATTTAAGTTTCTTTTGTAATTTATAAAGGGTATTCATTGCCTCAAGCGGCGTCATTTCAAGGATATCCAGTGATTTTATGTCATCCAGCACCTTTTTTTCCTTTGGTGAAGAATTCACCCTTCCTTTAGGAGCTTCTTCTCCAAAGAAGGAAAGCTGTGCCTCATTGACGGATGTAACAGGGGCAGCTTCGGCAATAGATGTTTTTTCAGCAGCAGGCTGTTCAGGAATCGCCTTTGCCTGTCCATTTTCATTCTCTAGCTGGGCTAAAATAGCAGCCGCCCGATCTATTAACTGCTCCGGTAAATCAGCAAGCTTAGCCACATGAATTCCATAGCTTTTATCTGCTGGCCCTTCTTTAATTTTATGAAGGAAAACGACATTTCCATTTTGCTCAATGGCACTTACATGGATATTTTTCAATTTTGGGAGTTCCGTTGCCAATACAGTCAATTCGTGATAATGAGTCGAAAAGAGTGTCTTTGCCCCAATTTCCTCATGAATATATTCAATGATGGCCTGAGCAAGCGCCATCCCATCATAAGTTGATGTTCCCCGGCCTATTTCATCGAATAATATCAAACTGTTTTCTGTCGCATTCATGATGGCATTTCTTGCTTCAAGCATCTCGACCATGAATGTACTTTGACCGGAAATCAAATCATCTGCCGCGCCTATCCTGGTAAATACCTTATCAAAAATAGGTAATTCAGCTATACTTGCGGATACGAAGCATCCAATTTGCGCTAAAATCGATGTTAGCGCTATTTGACGCATATACGTACTTTTACCCGACATATTGGGCCCTGTGATCAAGAGTAACTCCCGATCTCCATCCATAAAGCAGTCATTGGGGACATATTCCTGTGATTGAAGGACTTTCTCGACCACTGGATGCCTGCCTTCCTTCAGTACGATTCTTCGATCATCGGAAAAGACAGGCTTCACATAATGGCGTTCTTCACTAATCGTCGCAAAGCACTGCAGGACATCCAGTTCACTGACGCCTTTCGCCAAATCCTGTAAGCGAGGGATATAGCTTTTGACCTCTTCACGAAGATTGAGGAATAAGTCATACTCCAAACTGATGCTTTTTTCTTCTGCTTGTAAAATCAAAGCTTCCTTTTCTTTCAATTCAGGTGTGATATAACGTTCGGCATTCGTTAAAGTCTGCTTCCGTTCATAACGGCCTTCTTCAAGCAGATGCAAATTTGCTCGTGTGACTTCAATGTAATAGCCAAATACACGATTATATCCGATTTTCAAGGATTTGATCCCGGTGCGTTCCCGCTCTTCGCGTTCAAGCTGTGCAATCCAAGTTTTTCCGTTTCTGCTGGCATCCCTGTATGTATCCAGCTCCGTATGGAAACCATCCTGAATGATATTCCCTTCCTTCACGGACAATGGAGGGTTTTCTACAAGCGCCGTTTCAAGTAAATCCGTCACTTCTTCACAAGGATCCAATTTATCGGCCAGGATTGAAATATCCTGATTGGAAGCCATTGACTTCACGATTTCACGAATGACCGGCACCTGTTGCAAGGAACGTTTCAGTTGAATCAAGTCCCGAGCGTTTACATTCCCGAAGGCCACCCTTCCGGCAAGCCGCTCCAAGTCGTACACTTCCTTCAGGCGTTCACGTAAGTCTTGTCGTTCGAAGTATTGATTTTTCAGGGTTTCAACAAGGCTTTGTCTCCGCTCGATCTGTTTTTTATTAATGAGCGGTCTATCAATCCATTGCTTCAACATCCTTCCGCCCATGGCTGTTTTTGTTTCATCAAGCAGCCATAGTAATGAGCCTTTTTTACCTTTGGAACGAATGGTTTCAGTTAATTCCAAATTACGTTTGCTATAATAATCAATTTTCATATATTGTGATGTTTCATATGCAAGCACTGGCTGTAAATGATCCAGGCTGCGTTTTTGGGTACGGTATAGATAATTCAATAAACGTGAGGTCGTTGTCGCCAGTTTCTGGTCTTTTAACAAATGAAGCAATGGAGCGAATGACTCGCTTTGGACCAAATTACTCTCTAGGGATAGGGCGGCTGCGCCCCGTTCTTGAAGCATTTTTCTCCATTCTTCATTGAAATCCTCGGCAATGACCACTTCACTCGCACCAAGGATGGCAAATTCATTCAGAACTTCCTCGAAACTCTCAATCAATGTAACCTTATTTTCCCCTGTCGATAAATCATTGTATCCAAAGCCAAACTGACCATCCGTAAAATAAGTGATGGTGGCAATATAATTATTTTCCTTTTCACGAAGACCCTTACTATCCATTTTCGTTCCCGGGGTAATCAGCTGGACAACTTCCCTGCGTACCACACCTTTGGCTTGCTTCGGATCTTCGGTCTGTTCACAAATAGCTACTTTAAAACCTTTTTCTATCAATATATCAATATAATTAGCAGCCGAGTGATACGGAATGCCGCACATCGGAATTCGCTCTTCACTACCGCCTTCTCGGCTCGTTAATGTGATTTCGAGCTCTTGTGATGCATTCAGTGCATCATCAAAAAACATTTCATAAAAATCGCCTAAACGAAAAAATAAAAAGGCATCCTGATACTCTGCCTTAATTTTTAAATATTGCTGTATCATTGGAGTATATCCAGCCATTCCTTCAAAACCTTTCCAAACTAAAATCTATTACACATTTATGTCCTTCATTATAACATACGAAAATGCAACATGGCCTGTATTCGAAATTGCATGGTAAATCAATTATCCTTTACATTGTAAGCTAGCTGTATCTGTAAAGCCATAGGGACTTGTCCCGCTTCAAATTAAATAAAACCGGATGAAGGGAATGTCATCCGGTATTAATTTCTATATTCTATTCGTCTTCGAATTCATCAAGGAAATCCGGATCTAAATCTTCGAAATCCTCATCATCGAAATCAGAGCCCCAGTCATCCTCACAGCGGCCATCTGGACTTACAGCGACACAAATTTTCGTTTCGCCGACGACTTCCACAAAGAATTCCCTTTCCACATGGACAATGATTTTTTGTCCACATGGGGAGATGCATGCTTCTAAACAATTCGGCTGTTGGACAGCTTTTGCAGCGATTTCATGGTCATCAAGATAATCGGGATCACGGTATTTCAGCGAAATAACGTCGGTATATTGCACTTTTTCAGTTACAACTTCCGTCTTCGAATTATGGTTATAAGAATACCAGACGTTGATTTCGTAGCTGCCGTGAATTTCTACCTTTTTGCCGACTTTCTTTGCATCGTATTTATGGTTGATGATCCAACAACCTAGAATGCTAGAAGGATGATGAGCCGGGCAAATGGTGTGAGAGGACTTTGTGAATTTACGTCCTTTTGCCACCACCGCTTTAGTAATTATCTCTCTATATTGTGACATGCTAGCGAACCCTCCTCATACAGTTTCCATTCATCCTATGCGTGGTAAAAGTCTATTGTGCGTAGAATTTTAATTGTTTGAAAACTGCTGTAATGTTTTAAACCTAGGTTATTTTATGCGCATGTTTTGGGATATGTGTCACGAATGGGCACTGTATAAGGATTTCCGCATATTAAAAAAGCCCTTCTGAAACCAGAAGGGCTTTTTTAATATTCATGAACAGCTTCCGCCGCCTGCTTGTACCTGTGAACCTGTCTCACCGCGAAGGACATCGCCTTCGGTCGATTCAATAATCAGGTCCGTCACCTTATTCGATACCTGTGATGAGACCATTTGTAAAAGATCATTTACATCCACTTGGGATTGTTTGAATTCTTGCACGATCGGAAGTTCATCCAATTGTTTTTCCAGTGCATCAATTTTGGCCTGCACTTGACTGTATGCTTTCTCTTTGCCGTAATGTTGGAAGTTTACAGCCTGTTTTTGCAAACTCTTGATGCTGGCGATCATTTCACGGATTTTCTGATTTTCATTGATGTGAGCTTCTGCCCGTTTAAAGAAATCGACTTCTTCCGTGCTGGCGATCATTTCAGCAAGCTCGGCCGCTTTATTCAGAATGTCATCTTTAGTATATTTAGTCATATTACTCCACCTCAATCGCCGTTGCTTCTTCAACCATATCCCCATTTAATGACCATGTTTTCGTTCCGGTGATTTTCACTTTTACGATTTTGCCAATAGCGGATTTTGGTCCTTTGAAGTTCACGAGCTTATTTTTCGTTGTATAACCTGCTAATACTTCCGCATTCTTCTTGCTTTCGCCTTCAACGAGCACTTCAACAATCTGTCCATCATACTCTTTCATTTTCAATGCGCACGTTTCATTTACAAGGGCATTCAAGCGTTGCAGACGTTCCTTTTTCACTTCCATCGGTACATTATCCTGCATTTTCGCAGCCGGTGTTCCCTCACGTGGTGAATAGATGTAAGTATATGCTGCATCAAAACCAACTTCACGGTATAATGACATCGTTTCTTCAAAGTGCTCTTCCGTTTCATTCGGATAACCTACAATGATGTCCGTGGTTAGCGATGCACTTGGGATAGCTTCCTTTATTTTTTTAACTAGCTCTAAATATTGTTCGCGTGTATACTTACGGGCCATGATTTTAAGTGTTTCCGTACTTCCCGATTGAACTGGAAGATGGATATGGTCAACGAGATTTCCGCCTTTAGCCAGTACTTCAATCAAATGATCATCAAAATCACGGGGATGGCTTGTCGTAAAACGAATACGCGGAATGTCGATTTTGCGGATTTCATCCATCAAATCGCCGAAACGATAATCGATATCCGTAAAATCTTTACCGTAAGCATTCACATTCTGTCCAAGCAGGGTTATTTCCTTGTAACCCTGTGCCGCTAAATGACGGACTTCCTGGATGATATCTCCAGGCCTGCGGCTTCTTTCTTTCCCTCTCGTATACGGTACGATGCAGTATGTACAAAACTTATCGCATCCATACATGATATTGACCCATGCCTTGGTTTTTCCTTTACGCACTTTCGGAAGGTTCTCGATTACATCACCTTCTTTAGACCAAACCTCAATGACCATTTCCTTGGAAAGGTAAGCTTCATTAAGAATTTGCGGCAGGCGGTGGATGTTATGCGTTCCGAAAATCATATCTACAAAATGGTGCTTCTCTAGAATCCGCTTTACAACTGTCTCCTCTTGTGACATACAGCCGCAAACCCCAAGCAGTAGATCCGGCTTTTCCAATTTCAATGATTTCAAATGCCCCAATTCACCGAACACTTTATTCTCTGCGCCTTCCCGAATCGCACAAGTGTTAAGTAAAATGACGTTAGCATCATCCACCGAGTCTGTCGCCTGATAACCAAGTGCCATAAAGATGCCCGCCATGACTTCTGTATCATGTTCGTTCATTTGACAGCCAAAAGTGCGAATGTAAAACTTTTTACCTTCTCCCATTCCGCGGAAACCTTCAGGAATGGCAAAGTCATCATGATATTCTACTTCTTCTTTTCCCCGCTTTTTCGCATCCTTTAAGGAAGGTGGAATATAAACGGCTTGAAAGTACTTACTGAAGTCCTTTTCGGATTTTTTGTCCGCTGGATTCTCAGCCTGTACTTGTTGTGATTCTAATCGTTGTTTCTCGTTCATAGTTAATCTCCTTTCAAAATAGTTAGTTTATTTCTTTCACCAACTATTTCAAGACCTATCATCAAATGGATTTATACGGATTCCTTTTTAAGAATTTCCAGTAAATATTAGCTATTAAGTGTGATATATCCACATTATCATAGTATAAAGCTTTTAACAGCAAGAAACAATCATTCTGTCGTGGCTTCTTCAATTGTAAGAAATTTTTCACAAATATTGAAAATAAGAACATGAAAGAAGAGGCTATGACGAATTTAGCCTCTTCTTATCATTTTTGGATGACGCTTTCCCCTTTCATTATTTTTCAAATGCAGAGCATGCAATTTCCACCTTTTTAGGTGTTCAAGGTATAAGGAGAACCTTACCACACTGGCCTTTGATCATCAGTTCAAATCCCTTTTCAAAATCACTGAGTGAGAACCGATGGGTAATCATTGGTTTTACATCAACCTTGCCACTTTTAAGCAGACTTGAAACCTGTTGCCAGGTTGAAAACATCTTCCTTCCAGTAATCCCTTGGACAGTAAGACCCTTGAATACGATATCCTCTGTTATATTAATCGTGACGGGCTTAGAAGGCAGACTTAGAATGGATATTCTTCCACCATTGGTCGCCATCTTGAACCCTTGTTGGATAGCTGCTGGATTCCCGCTCATTTCACAAACAACATCCACCCCGTCCCCACTTGTAATGCTTTTCGTGATTTCCACTGGATCCTGATTCATTGAATGAATGAGGTGTGTGGCACCCATCTTTTTGGCTAGCTGAAGTCGATAATCATTAATATCAAGAGCGATTACTTTATCAGCACCTGCGGCCTTTGCTACAGCAATCGCCATAAGCCCAATTGGACCACAACCGATTATTGCCACCGTTTTACCCAGCACCTCGCCAGCTAGCACTGAATGGACGGCATTCCCCATCGGTTCTTGGATGGTAGCTATATCGAGTGGCATATCACTTGGATTTTTCCATAAATTCTTGGCTGGCAGAGCTATGTACTCTGCAAAGCACCCTTGTTTATCCACACCGATAATGTTTGTTTTTTTACAGATATGGAATTGTCCGGTTAAGCATTGCCTGCATGTACCGCAAACTATATGTGTTTCGGCAGATACACAATCACCAACTGAAACATTACTGACACTTGCTCCTATCTTGATTACTTCCCCTGCAAATTCGTGCCCAAATACGTATGGCGGGCTCACCCTTCCTTGTGACCATTCATCCCAGGTGAAAATATGAATATCCGTTCCGCAGATCGAGGTCATCTTCACTCGAATCAAGACCTCGTCATCACGAATGTCCGGTATATCGACAACTAGTAATTGTGCCCCATAACCTCGGTGATGTTTGACGATCGCTTTCATTTTACCTCTCAACATGTACATTCCCCCTGAAATAGGGCTGTGCTTTTTCATCTACCTTAATATGTAAAGATATGAAAAATCAATCACAAAAATACCATAATCACTTTTGTACCGGCATTTTCACATTAATAATGATGATTTTTAGGCATTCATACATTTTTGTTAAATGGGTCATGTTTCTATAGCATCTTGTCCGCTCTCGAATAAGATATCTTGTACAACAAAAAACAAAAACAATGAAGGAGTGACTTATATGTCATGTGGATGCAATAATCATGATCGGGATCGCGATCGGGACAGAGATCGGGATAGAGATCGGGACAGAGATAACAAGAGAATCGCAGACGATTTTTGTCGTGCTGTGAGGGGCTGCAATAGGCGCGATCGCGACCGGGATCGGGACCACGATCGGGACCACGATCGGGACCGCGATCGGGACCGCGACCGCGACCACAACCGCCATCACAATTGTTGCAGAAGAAGGAATCGTTGCAATTTCTTCTGTGGATGCAATAACGGTTGGTGGTAAGCTAATCTAGGGAGGCTAGTGATTCTCTCTACTGAGCTTTCCAGTTAATCACAAAAAAAAGGTTCACCCCATCTTAAGGGGTGAACCTTTTAACTTTTACATAAATTCAGCAACAAGCTTATCAAAGTGCGCTTGATCCAGTGTCAAATCTGATTTGTTTAGCGCTTTTTCAGCATACCCTGGCACTAATTCCTGGTACGAAGGGCGTGAAGAATCTTGATAAATGATCCCTGTCACAAGGCTGTCATGCTGCATCAAAGTCTGCATGGCCTGTTCTTTATTTGATGAATCATAGCCTTCAATCGTGTTCAATTTAGTTAAGTTTTGTTTAAACCAATCATACGTATTGATCTTATTATATGTTACGCAAGGAGAGAAAACATTGATAAAGGAGAACCCTTTATGGTTTATCCCTGCTTCAATGATCGCCGTAAGGTCTTTCAAGTCAGTGGAAAAGCTTTGGGCGACAAACGTAGCGCCAGCTGACAATGCTAATTCCATAGGTGAAACAGCCTGTTCTATTGATCCTTCTGGAGTGGATTTCGTTTTAAATCCAGCAGCTGATCTAGGAGAAGTCTGGCCTTTAGTCAATCCATAAATTTGGTTATCCATGACAATATACGTAATGTCGATATTACGGCGGATCGCATGGATGGTGTGTCCCATCCCGATTGCAAAACCATCCCCGTCACCGCCTGAAGCTATAACCGTCAATTCACGGTTGGCCATTTTTACTCCTTGGGCAATTGGTAGTGAGCGCCCATGGATGCCGTGGAAACCATATGACTTGATGTAACCGGATATACGCCCTGAACAGCCGATACCGGAAACAACGGCCAAATTCTCCGGCTCCAATCCCACATTGGCTGCCGCACGCTGCATGGCAGCCTGAACGGAGAAATCTCCGCAGCCAGGACACCAGTTTGGTTTTACATCATTCCGAAATTCTTTAAACGTTGCCATATTCGAACATCTCCTTGCATTGTGTGTGAATTTCATGCGGGAGGAATGGGTTGCCATCATATTTTAGGATGCTTTTTATTTTATTAACATGTCCGACATTCATCTTGATAATATTAGCCAATTGTCCAGTCGCATTATTTTCAATAACTACTACTTTCTTAGCACTTTGCACCAATGAAAGGACTTCATCAGCTGGGAAAGGATGAATCAAGCGGATTTGGGCATGATTCACTTTCATTCCGTCCGTTTCTAAACGGCCGATCGCTTCATCAATCGTCCCGCGTGTTGAGTTAAAACCAAGAATTAATAAATCCGCTTCTTCATGCGGTGTGTTTTTGTATACTGGTGTTTGGAATGTGTTAGTTAAATTATTCAGCTTACGCATCCGTTTATCCATTTGCAATTTGCGATTCAAGGCCGTCTCGGAAGGTCTGCCCGTTTCATCATGTTCAACACCCGTAACATGGTGAATTCCATTTTTCATACCAGGCACTACCCGTGGTGAGACTCCGTCTTCCGTTACTTCATAACGCTTGAAGTAAGATTTGTTTTCCGGCTCTTCAATTTCAAAGTCAACCAATTTTCCGCGTCTTATCTCCACTTTGCCGTAATCAAGCGGCTGAACCGTCTGTTTACCTAATGATAGCTGTAAGTCGGATAAAACGATAACCGGACATTGATATTCCTCTGCAAGGTTGAATGCTTCTGCAGTATCATAAAAAGCTTCCTCAACAGTACTCGGAGCCATGACGATTTTAGGTATTTCACCATGTGTACCATAAATCATGGCCATTAAATCGGATTGCTCCTGTTTTGTAGGAAGTCCCGTAGATGGACCGCCACGTTGAGTATCGACGATGACAATTGGCGTTTCGGTAATGCCCGCTAAACCTATCGCCTCCATTTTCAAGGAAAGCCCAGGTCCAGCTGAAGCTGTGATGGCACGTACACCGCCATAGTTCGCACCGATAGCCATTGTGGCTGCCGCGATTTCATCTTCAGTCTGTATGACCGTCCCGCCAAATTGAGGAAGTTTCTTAATTAAGTATTCCATGATTTCCGAAGCCGGAGTAATCGGGTAAGCTGCCATGAAGCGGCAACCTCCTGCAACTGCGCCTAAAGCGATAGCATCGTTTCCAATCATGAACATTCGTTTTTGGCCGTCTGCCTTTTCCAGCTCCATCGCGCCCAGTTTTTCTCCAAGCAATACTTCCATTGCCTTATAGCCGGCAGTAATGGCATCCATATTCTTCTTAACGATTTCTTCACCTTTACGGCCGAATATTTCATCAACCACATCGTTGAATACGGAAATTTCCATTCCGAGAACAGCACATGTTGCACCGATGGCAACCATATTTTTCATTAATGATGTTCCTAATTCGGCTGCTATTTCCGTAAAAGGAACAATATATAATTCTGCCTTTGTATCTTCTGGGCAGACAGGTTTGAATTTTGCATCTGCAATTATGATGCCACCCTCATGTAATTCTTTATAATTGACCTCAATTGTTTCTTGGTCAAAAGCAACTAAGATGTCTAAATCATCAGAGATAGCACGAGTTTCCGTAGTACTTACACGAATTTTGTTATTCGTGTGTCCACCCTTGATTCGGGATGAGAAATGACGGTAGCCATACAAGTAATAACCTAAGCGATTGAGGGCAATACAGAATATTTCTCCTGTACTTTCAATACCTTCACCTTGTTGTCCGCCAACTTTCCATGAAAGTTGATTGATCATGTCTTACACTCCTTTAGGACGTTCGTATATAAATGCATTTAACCGCACCTCTCTTAGAACATTCAACTATGTATAATTATCGTTCTAATTTAGGAAAGGTGTACTAAACGCTTTCAATTCTATCGGTTAAATCATCAAATTGCAACCTTTTTGCTTTTATTTTTTATATTTTCAGAATATTTATTCATATCTATATAGTAAGAATTGAAAATCACTTAAGATATTTCCTTTTCAAGCGGAAAATTACGAGTGAAATTATCAAAAAGGAGACCTTTTACAAACTCACTGGAATAAAGCCTGTTCAATTCATTTATTAAGTTATGATAATCCTTATATGACGTTAACTTCTCTACCATATGATCGATTCCATCGAAGTCGGACCCTAATCCAATTTGTCTTTCCCCGCCCAAACTGCATATATGCTCTATATGTTTCAAGATATCCTTTATCGTAACCGGGCCATTTGCTAGAAATTGCGGGACAAAGGTTACTCCGATCATCCCATTTTTCTGTAAAAGGGCTTTTATCTGCCCGTCCTTTAAATTTCGCGGATGCGGACAAAGCTGATAAGCATTCGAATGGGAGGCGATCGGGAATTTCGCCAACTTTAGGGTGTCCCAAAATCCAGCTTCAGATAAATGGGATAAATCACACCAAATTGACTTCTCATTCAGTAGCGCGACCACTTCCGTTCCAAACCCGGTCAAGCCTCCCCCTCTTGTTTCCAATGCCCCATCCGCTACCAAGTTAGCGTGATTCCAAGTCAAACCTACGGAGGATACTCCAAGATGAATAAGGGTTTTCAGTTTCAACAAATCATTCCCAATGCAATCGCACCCCTCCAAAGTTAGCATTGCACCGATTTCCTTTTCTTTTAAAGATTCGATATCTGCCTTGGTCTTTATAAATTTCATTTCCGGCTCCGACAAAATCTTTTCATGAAAAATATCCACCATCGCCAAAGCCGCTTGAAATCTCATATCAGGGTGGACTTTTTCAGGTATATATATGGCAAAACATTGGACTTTTCCCCCTTCGTCCAATAAACCCCGCTTTGTTATATGTAATTTATCACTATTTGTAAAAGAAATATCCGGATCGATGAACATCTTCATCAGCACATCACAATGTGCATCAAAAATCTCCAATGTAATCCCCCTTCCTGTACTTTTTTATGATTATATATACCATTATAAAGCGACACGGGCCTTTCGTCATTTGGAATTCACGACAAAAAAGAGCCTGCTCGCCATCCGACAAACAGGACACCCAAACTTGCAATTATCTTGGTTCAATGATTAGTTTTATTGCCGTTCTCTCTTCGCCATCAATAAGTATATCTGTAAAGGCAGGAATACAAATCAAGTCAACTCCACTAGGTGCGACAAACCCTCTTGCGATTGCTACTGCCTTGACGGCTTGATTTAACGCACCTGCACCGATTGCTTGAATTTCGGCTGCTCCTCTTTCCCTGAGCACTCCCGCTAGTGCGCCTGCTACAGAATTAGGATTAGATTTTGCTGAAACTTTTAATATTTCCATTCCTAGTCCTCCTTGTTTTCCCTGCCGATTCTAACTTGGCTCAATAGTTATAACACTTTCCACTGCTACTATATTCATCAAGTAAAACTTGTATGACAAAGAAAACCTGGATTGTACACCATTTATTAAAGAATGGAAAAACGGATGGCAGTTTGACTGTCCATCCGTTCGAATCAATGGTAAAAGGGATGATCTTCGTTAATCAGGATCCTTTCTATCTTCTTTGCCTTGCCAGTTTTCTCATCAATTTCAAGGAGAACCCCGCTTAATAGGGTACGTCCCTCTTTTGGGACTTCGAAACGAACTGGAAGGCTGGTCAGGAACCGATGGATGACTGCCTCTCTTTCCATACCAAGGATGCCATCATATGGTCCTGTCATGCCTACATCTGATATGTAAGCGGTGCCTGCAGGTAATATACGGTTATCTGCTGTCTGGACGTGTGTGTGTGTACCAACGACTGCTGTAACCTTACCATCCAGGAACCAACCCATGGCTTGCTTTTCACTTGTCGCTTCACCATGAAAATCGACAAAGATAATCGGTGTCTTTTTTCGAGCCTCCGCCACTAGTTCTTCCGCCTTTTTAAACGGACAGTCCAAATCCGGCATGAACGTTCTCGCTTGCAAATTGATGACCGCTATTTCATGCTGGTTAAATTTTAAAAATTTCATACCTTCTCCGGGTACCCCGTCTGGAAAGTTTGCTGGACGGACAAGATATTTCGCTTCATCAATAAAGTTGAAAATATCACGATTATCCCATGTATGGTTTCCCATGGTCACTGCCTGCGCTCCCCACTCTAAAAAACTGCGGTAAATCTTTTCTGTAATCCCCCGGCCACTTGCTGCATTCTCGCCATTGATGACCGTGATATGCGGACGATACTTTTCTTTTAACTTAGGAAGGTATTCTTGGATCATGTCACGACCTGGAGATCCCACTACATCCCCTATAAATAGCAATTTCATTGTAAAACCCTTTCTGGATTCACCTGATTATATGAATTATTCAAGTATGTATTGTAACATAATTGGGGGTAATTATAAGAATTATGCTTAACGATTCATATCGGAAAAAGAAAAAAACGAAGTGGTTTGCACCACTTCGTCTTTCACTAACAATTATTTGGCATATTCGACTGCTCTTGTTTCACGGATGACCGTGACTTTTATATGACCTGGGTAATCGAGCTCTTCTTCAATCCTTTTCCGGATATCACGTGCGAGTCGATGTGCCGAAAGGTCATCGATTTGTTCTGGTTTCACTAGAATCCGCACTTCTCGTCCGGCTTGAATCGCAAAAGATTTCTCCACTCCATCATAGGACTCGGAAATTTCCTCAAGCTTTTCAAGTCTTCTAATGTAATTTTCAAGCGTTTCACTTCTTGCTCCCGGTCTTGCAGCTGATAATGCATCAGCGGCAGCCACAAGCACTGAAATGATGGAAGTTGGTTCCGTATCGCCATGATGTGAAGCGATGCTGTTAATGACAGTTGGATGCTCTTTATATTTGGTTGCTAATTCAACGCCAATTTCAACGTGACTGCCTTCCACTTCATGATCGATCGCTTTCCCAATATCATGCAATAAACCTGCACGGCGGGCAAGAACTTCATCCTCACCGAGCTCAGCGGCCAGTAAACCTGAAAGCTGGGCCACTTCAATTGAATGTTTAAGTACGTTTTGCCCATAACTGGTACGGAATTTCAAACGTCCTAGTATTTTGATGAGATCTGGATGGAGACCGTGAACTCCAACTTCAAAAGTAGTCTGTTCACCAATTTCACGAATATGTTCATCTACCTCACGTCTTGCTTTGTCAACCATTTCTTCAATGCGAGCCGGATGGATCCGTCCGTCCTGAACAAGTTTCTCAAGAGCCAAGCGTGCCGTTTCCCGTCTAATTGGATCGAATCCAGATAAAATGACAGCTTCAGGAGTATCATCAATAATAAGGTCAATACCTGTTAGCGTTTCTAACGTCCGGATATTTCGTCCTTCACGTCCGATTATCCGTCCTTTCATTTCATCGTTTGGAAGATTTACTACAGAAACGGTGGTCTCTGCAACATGATCAGCCGCACAACGCTGAATGGCAAGAGAAAGGACTTCTTTTGCTTTTTTATCAGCTTCTTCTTTGGCACGGGTATCACTTTCTTTAATCATAAGCGCTACATCGTGAGCAAGCTCGTTTTCCATTCGGTCTATAATGATTGCTTTAGCCTCTTCACGAGTTAAACCGGAAACACGTTCAAGCTCTGTTTGCTGCTTACGAACCATCTCTTCCACTTTGCTTTCCATCTCTTCAATATGCTGTTGTCTTTGGTTTAGAGAATCATCTTTTTTCTCCAAAAGGCTCTCACGTTTGTCTAACGTTTCATCCTTACGGTCCAGATTCTCTTCTCTTTGCAATAACCGATTTTCTTGTTTTTGTAATTCGTTCCTTCTTTCACGGGCTTCCCGATCCGAATCGGCACGAACTTTATGAATTTCATCTTTTGCTTCCAACAAGGCTTCTTTCTTAAGTGCTTCCGCTTCACGTTTTGCATCCTCAAGGATGTGTTCTGCAGAGCCCTTTGCCCCTGCTATTCTACTCTCAAATTTTGATTTGTGAATAAAATAACCAACAACTGCACCGACGATTAGGCCAAGCAAAGTGAAGATGATTGTCATGGGTTCCATCGTTTCACCTCCCCTTGCTATGAACTTTTTACATAAAATGTTGAACTGTCGGCAAGTACATTGCACATAAATTCAATATACAGCACTTAATTTTCAAAATTTTAGTTTGAAAAATTGTAAAATATACATATTAATTGTATAGTTGAGAATTTTTATTGTCAAGCGTTTGTCCCTTATGTATCAATGATTATTCAAGTTTTCTTAATATTAACCATCATAATGTACAGCATACATTATGGAAGCAGTCTGTAAATCTGATTACAATGCCATTTAATCCGCTGAAAATTTCGCATTTTTCTTAAAATATACATAAAAGGCCTAAGCGAATAAGCTTAGGCCTTTTCCAAATATCATTAATCAAGCAATTCAAAATGCTCTTCTGTTTCATTTTCTTCTGGTGGTAATTCATGCTCTCCATCAAGATTATAGTGATCTCTGATTTTCTGAGAAATTTCCTGAGCGATATCCTGATTTTCTTTCAGGAAAAGCTTCGCATTTTCACGGCCTTGTCCGACACGCTCTTCATTGTATGAATACCATGAGCCGCTTTTAAGGACGATATCAAGGTCTGCACCCATATCGATGATTTCACCTTCCTGCGAAATCCCTTGACCATACATGATGTCAACTTCAGCTTGGCGGAATGGTGGAGCAACCTTGTTTTTTACAACTTTGATTTTCGTTTTATTACCGACGATTTCATTACCTTGTTTTAATTGCTCCGCACGGCGCACTTCCAGACGAACAGTTGAATAGAACTTCAGTGCCCGGCCTCCCGGAGTCGTTTCTGGATTCCCAAACATAACACCGATTTTTTCACGGACTTGGTTAATGAAAATGGCAATGGTATTTGATTTATTAATGGAACCAGACAGTTTTCTAAGTGCCTGAGACATCATCCGGGCTTGGAGACCCATATGGGAATCTCCCATTTCGCCTTCGATTTCAGCTTTTGGTACAAGTGCCGCCACGGAGTCAATGACAATGATATCTACCGCTCCGCTTCGAACTAACGCTTCAGCGATCTCTAGGGCCTGTTCACCCGTATCAGGCTGTGAAAGCAGTAACTCATCGATATTCACACCAAGTTTTTCTGAATATGCTGGATCTAAAGCATGCTCGGCATCAATGAATGCAGCCGTTCCGCCAGTCTTTTGTACCTCTGCAATGGCATGTAATGCTACAGTCGTTTTACCGGAGCTTTCAGGTCCATATATCTCAATGACCCGGCCTCTTGGATATCCGCCTACTCCCAACGCTACGTCCAATGCTAAAGAACCGCTTGAGATCGTTGAAATTCTACGATCAGTCTGTTCCCCAAGTTTCATAATCGAACCTTTACCAAATTGTTTCTCAATTTGTTTTAACGCCATATCTAAAGCCGCTTGACGATCACTCACTTAATTTCCTCCTCTATATTCAACTAATCGGCTGTCCGATTAAAGGTGTACTTACGTTAGCAATTATTCGAGTTCAAGGTTTGTACCCTGTCTCAAAACCTATCTTTACTATATACTCTTTTTACTATTTTGCCAAGCAAAAAGTCGAACATTCATTCGTTTTTTTCTTTCGGGATATTCTTTGTAAAAAAGCGTTTTAGCTTAAGGAAATTTCCATTTCGCTTCACTTACTCCCTAAAAAATACATTTTTATTGAATTAACTTTTTTCTTTTTTCCCTATTTTTCAAGAAACAAACTTCTAAAACCAAATAAAAAGCAGAGCTGTATTAAAGCTCTGCTTATGGCGTTTATAAATCCCTTAATAGGTAATGACAGCCGTATTTCACACTCCGAATACGGTTTTGCGCCCTGCTACCGGAAAGATTCAACTCCTTGAAATGAGTGTTTCCATCGCGATAGGAAATGCCAATAAATACTGTACCAACAGGCTTGCCTTCTTGTTCATCCGGCCCTGCAACACCCGTAAAGCTTATGCCTACATCCGTATCGAGCTTACTCCGGACATTAGAGGCCATTTCCATTGCACACTCACCGCTGACCACCCCATACTCAGATATGGTATCATCACTGACGCTGAGGACATTGGACTTCGCATCATTCGTATAGCAGACCATTCCGCCCTTGAAGACTTTACCGGCGCCCGGGATGGTTGTCAGCTGTTCTTGGAACATCCCCCCGGTCAAGCTTTCAGCTGCTGCGATTGAAAGCTTGCGGACCGTTAATTCTTTTACAAGTTCCTTTATTAGCGAAGTATTATCACTTCCATAATGGAACTTGCCGACCCTGCCAAGAATTTCTTTTTCCGTTTCTAAAATAAGTTCTTCGCATTTTTCTTTGGAAGGGCCTTTGGCGGTGATCCTTAACGTCACTTCCCCTTCGGCTGCCAGCGGAGCGATTGTCGGATTCGTTTGATTGACAAGGAGATCTTCAATCACCGTTTCCAGTTCGGCTTCACCTATACCGTAGAACCGTAAAACCTTGGAATCGATCCGTTCATGCTTTTCCAATTTATTCATGATCTTTTCATAACCATAACTTAAAAACATCGGCTCCATTTCACTTGGTGGACCAGGCAGGAGCATATATGTAATCCCGGATTTGGACAAAACCATTCCTGGGGCCATGCCATGATCGTTTGCCAACACTTCACTGCCTTCTAAGACAAGGGCCTGCTTTTTGTTGTTTTCCGTCATCGGCCGTTCCCGTTTTTGGAAGTAAGCTTCAATGGATTGCAAAGCTTCATCATTAAAAACGAGCTTTTTCCCGATATGGCGAGCAATCGTTTCTTTCGTTAAGTCATCTTTGGTAGGACCAAGCCCACCGGTAAAAACAATCAAGTTCGCCCTCGATTCAGCGATTTCTATAGCTTGTTGTAATCGACGGTCGTTATCCCCGACCACAGTATGGTAAAAAACGTTGATCCCCATTTCCGCAAACTGCTGCGATAAGAATCTTCCATTAGTGTTATTGATTTGACCTAAAAGAAGCTCTGAGCCCACTGCAATGATTTCTGCATCCATCTTTTCAAAACCACCATTCGTTTTTACTTTGAATTAACAAATACTTCTTTGTTTTTTATAAAATAATCCAAACCTGACCAGATTGTAAAGATTAATGCAATCCATAATGCGATATTGGCAAATGGAAGTGAAATGAGGGCAAATGGAAGGTTATGCAGCAATAAAGCCGAAATAGAAACAATTTGTGCCCATGTTTTAATTTTACCTAGCTGGTTCGCTGCAACCACTTCCCCTGTACCCGCTAACACCAAACGCAATCCAGTGACTGCAAATTCGCGACTTATGATCACGATGGCAATCCAAGATTGACCGTACATTAAATCCAGATCAACCAAAACGATTAAGGCAGCCGAAACAAGAAGTTTATCTGCCAATGGATCTAAAAATTTCCCTAAATCAGTAATCATATTATATTTTCTGGCAAAATGGCCATCGATCCAATCCGTAGTGGAAGCGATTATAAAGAGGATGGCTCCAGCCAGGTGTGCCACTGGCAAACTGTATTCTCCCCAAGCCAGAGTCCCCCATGAAAAAGGAACGAGCATGATGATTAAAAATACTGGTATTAAACAGATTCTTGCTACTGTAATCTTATTAGGCAGATTCAAAACTTTTACCTCCAAAATTTACGCCTGCCATTCGGGCCTGCGTCTTAGATCTAAAATAATGCTTATATGTATAATTTAACTCAAAATCCAATCTTATATGCCGAGTGGATCATTTCCCGCCGCCTTACCATTAAATAGAGCAAAAATAGTCATCTATAAGATGACTATTCGGCTTTCGTAAATTGTATCGTAACCAATTGCGTATTCACTTCAGTCGGTGAAATGGAATACTCCAGCTTCTCATCATTCACATAAATCTCTGTTTCATATGCCCTGCCTATATTGATGACAGCTTCTTTTTCATTGGTGAAATCAATTTCCTGGCTTTTGTCCTTTTCGATAGTGCCTTGGAAAAGTAATTTACCTTCACCATTTTTTATGCCGACCCATGGTGAGCCTTTGGAGGTCACCTTTAATTTAAAAGTATCGGTATTTTTTAATTCATACGTACTATTTTTACCGCTGGAACTTGTGACGGCAAGATTTTGCTCTTTCTCTTCATCTTTGACTGCTGTATCATCTTCATTCTTCTTTTCAGATGAATCTGATTTTTCTTCATTCTGTTTTTGGTCTGCATTCTCTTCTTCTTTGTTAAACTCTTCACTTTTATTGTAACCCACGGCATCGCTTTGTTTCGCGTCCTTTTTGTCCTCGTTATCCGGATTACTCATATAGTTCAATACCAGAACCCAAATCAATACGGCCGCACCAATGACTAAAACCGCTGCCAAGATCTTCGGTAACAATTCCACTACCTTTGAATCTCCTGCCGGAATGGTTTTCCGGGATTGGACCCGTGAAAGCTGTTCTGGCAATTCCTCACTATAGACCGATGGTATTTCACTCTTATATTGTTCGAAAATCTCTTCTGAATCCAGTCCGACCGCTTCACAATATTGCTTTATGAATGCCCGTACATAGAACTTTCCTGGCATCATACTGTAATTTCCCTCTTCAATGCCAATGAGGTAACGCTTTTGGATCTTCGTTAATTCCTGCAAATCTTCTAGGCTAAGACCTTTGGCTTCCCTAGCTTCCTTTAATCGATTACCCAACTCAGTCAAATAAAACACCTGCCATTTTAAAAGTCAAAGGAACCAAAATCGGACCCTGAAAACTGGTCTTTTTGGTCGACAACTTCATATGTTATTTCTTCTTCAGGATTGTTTCGCAATTCAATAATATAATCAAAGTCTTCGAGGGTATACTCCGTATTTTGGACAAAAACATCCGGATGTTCGATTACTTTGACAGCATCAAGCCTCATTATTTCACGAATCAACTGCCAATGACGCTCATTTGCACGGCGAGTGGAAACAATTCCATCTAAAATGAACAAATTATCATTATTATATTCATCCTCAATAAGCTGGCTGCGGATAGTCTGCTTTAAAAGGGTCGAGGACACAAACAACCATCTCTTATTAGCACAAACACTCGATGCCACGATAGATTCAGTTTTTCCGACACGGGGCATCCCTCGGATCCCGATCAATTTATGACCTTCCTGTTTAAATAGCTCGGCCAGGAAATCGACAAGCAAGCCTAGTTCATCACGAACAAACCTAAAAGTGTTTTTCTCATCGGCATCGCGCTGAATATAGCGTCCATGCCTGACTGCGAGGCGATCACGTAATTTAGGTTCCCTAAGCTTAATGACCTTTATCGTATCCATCGTACGGAGAATTGACTCGAATCTTTCTATATTACGGCTGTCTTTGGCCAACAAAAGTAACCCACGCCTTCCTTCATCGACCCCGTTAATGGTGATGATATTAATGGAAAGCATACCCAGAAGGGATGAAATATCCCCTAATAAACCAGGACGGTTGACTTGAATTTCATATTCAAAATACCATTCTTTATTATCCACGATAACACTCCTTAAGCCTAAAAGCTTTTACCCTAATCATGGGCAAAAAACTTATCCATCGTAAATTTCAAGGTCTGAACACTTTAATATTAATTGTCTAGCTTCTATAATATAGCATTTCGTGATAAGTTAAAAGGAAAAACCCTATAAAAGTATTCATTTTTATATAAGAGGACAAATAGTCATCCCCCTCGAATCCAAAAGGCCCTGTTAATTAATAACAGGGCCTTTTGGATTGATATTTTACTTCGTTCCATTGTTCTCGACTAACTTGACCATGACACTTGCCATGGCATGTTTTTCTTGATCGCTTGCCACTGACCAAAGATCAGCAAGCACTTTCTCTTGGTCATTCTGGGGCTCAACCTGATTAGCTAGGTAATCACCGATTTCGTAAGCCAAGTTGGTAACAGCGCCTTCTGACAAGCCTTGTTGTTCACCTTGATGTAATCTGTCGCCTAAGAAGTTTTTCCATTGATCCCAATTGTCCAGTACAGACATGAATGGTCACCCTTTCCTTCAAAATAGTACAAAGATATTTTGTGAAGAAATTGAGGGAATTATACATGTCTTTAAAAAATCATGTGTACCATCCGCCATTTACGCCTAAAATCTGCCCGGTTATATAGGACGACTTGTCGGAAAGCAAATAGTATACGGCCTCCGCGACCTCTTTGGAATGCCCCATCCTGCCCATCGGGATATCGCCTTTGATGATTTCCAGATCTTCTGCACTGAAGGATTCGAGCATGGAAGTGGAAATCGCACCGGGGGCAACGGCATTCACCCGGATTCCATTAAGCGATACTTCTTTGCTAAGCGCCTTGATAAAAGCATTTTGACTGCCTTTGACCATTGAATATAATACTTCACAAGATGCACCTGTCTGCCCCCAAATTGATGTGACGGCAACGATGGCAGCCTGTTCTTGGTACATAAGCTTTGGAAGCAGTTCCTTTGTTAATTGGAAAGGGCTCGTTACATGCAGCTGAACCATTTCAGTAACGATAGTCTCATCCATATCAGATATAAGCCCATAATAGCTATTGCCACTATTAAGGACGATTGCATGAAGGGCAAAAATATTTTCCGCCAATTTCTTATAGCCGTCCGGTGCAGCCAAATCCGCTTGTATCGGAATAAGTTCGACTTGATGAGGCTTTAGTTCTTCAATCAGGGCAAGTATCGCTTCTTCATTGCTGTTATAATGTAAATAAAGTGAGTAATTCTCCTCGGCGAGCTTTATAGCGATTTCCCTGCCGATTCCTCCACTGGCTCCTGTAATAAGGGCAAAACGTTTCCCCACTTTCACGCCCCCTTTATATTATTTCGGAAGTACCTGACAGACTGTCATCCGTTCATCGGAAATTAAGTCCTTGGCGACCTCCCTAATATCTTCGATAGTTAGTTTTTCCAATACTGATACAACATCGAACAAGTTCATATCATTGAATGCATATCTGGTGAATTGATTCGCTATATATTCCGGCGAATTCAAGGAACGAAGGAAAGAACCGATTTTTTTCTTGATAGTCCTTTGCAGGCTTTCTTCATTCAGGCCGGTTCCGGCTTTTGATTTTTGCAGGATACCGAATAAAGACTCCATCAACTCATCAGGTTTGGCACTGTCCCCGCCAATTAACGCAAACCCAAAACCTTGTTCCTGTGTGTAATCATATGAGAAGCTTTGATCGATCAACCCTTCCTCATACAGCTCCTCATGCAAAGGCGAACTTTTGCCAAACAGCATTTCCAAATAAATATTGGTCGCCAATTCCCTTTTCAAAAGCTGTAAACCGGATTGGTTTACATTGATGGCCTTGATGCCCAGCATCACTTTTGGTGTCTGGACATTCATCCTTAAGACTTCCTTATCCTTGGCAACGATTTCCGGCTCTTCGTCAAATTTACGTTCCACTGCTGGTTGTTCCTTGTACCCTTTATCATTTTGGTTATCCCGAATCAGTTTCATGGTACTTTCGACATCTACCGGTCCTACAACAAATAGGAGCATGTTGCTAGGATGGTAAAACGTATTATAACATTCATAAAGCATATCTTTCGTAATACCTGCAATCGATTCCACAGTACCGGCAATATCGATTTTCACTGGATGCTGATGATACATATTGGCAATCGTCCCAAAATATAACCGCCAGTCTGAATTATCATCATACATGTTGATTTCCTGCCCAATGATTCCTTTTTCCTTTTCTACCGTCTTTTCCGAAAAGTAAGGGTCCTGGACAAAGTCAATTAAGGTAGTAAGATTCCTCTCGAAATCAGACGTGCTGGAAAATAAATAAGCTGTACGGGTAAAAGAGGTAAAGGCATTTGCAGATGCTCCCTGCTTTGAAAATTGCTGAAAAACATCACCATCTTCCTTTTCAAATAGCTTATGTTCAAGAAAATGGGCAATCCCATCTGGTACTTTAGAGAATTCCGTTTCATTCAATGGTTTGAAATGGTTGTCGATTGAACCATAATTCGTCGTGAAAGTCGCAAATGATTTATTGAACCCGCTTTTCGGAAGAATATATACTTCGAGACCATTATCCATTTTTTCATGGAAAAGCTCTTCTTTCAATTGAGTGAATGCTATTTTTTCCATTACCCTTGCACCTCCGCTTCCGTTAGGAAATAAATCGTATCAAGCTGGATCTTTTGACCAACTGCAATGATTTCTTCCTTTGTAGTCCGCTCTGTTTTTGTAAACCACTCGTCGAGTGATATATCCTGCCCGGAAATCACATTATGATATAAAATTTCCACAAGCCCTCTCGAAACGTCAATGGTTTCAAGGAGCTGGTTCTTAACGACCGCCTTTGTCTGTGCAAGTTCTTCATCGGAAAAGTTACCTTGCTTCATTTCCTTCATTTGTGCATGAATGATATCCAATGCCTGCTTGTAGTTGGCATTTTCAATGCCAGCCATGACCATCAATAGTCCTTTATGACTTTCAAGCCTTGAAGCTGCATAATAAGCAAGGCTTGCTTTCTCCCTGACATTAATGAAAAGTTTTGAATGTGAAAAGCCACCAAAAATCCCATTGAAAAGCTGAAGAGCATAATAATCCGGATCACCGTATGCAACTTGGGTTCGATAACCGATATTCAATTTCCCTTGTTTCACATCCGAATTCTCGATGATTTCTTTTTCCTTCTCCACTGCCTTGCCCGTATCCCTCGGCAGTCTAACAGGCTCACGTTCTTGCAACGACACATACTTGTCAGCAAGTGCCTCCACTTCCGATCCATCGATGTCGCCGATTACATATAAATCGATTTCATCTTCCGACAGCATTTTTTTATAGTAGGCGAATAGGGACTCTGGAGTTATCGTTTCCAAGTCTTGAAGATTACCGCTCGCTTCTAAAGCATATGGTTCGTTTTTGCACATTTCCTCTACAAGACGTGTAGCTGAATATCGCATTTTGTCATCGGAAATGGATTGAATCCGCTGTTTTAAGGAACGGATTTCATTGGAAACCGTTTTAGAGTCAAAGGCTTCGCCGTTTTTCTTCGGATTGAAGATCACCTCTGATAATAACCCAAAAGCCTTTTCGAGAAGCGGGGTTGAATCACTAAGGAATTTTTCATTGACGATATCAATCGTAAAACTTATGATTTGATATTCTCCTTTTTTAGCTACATCGACATAAAACCCTGCTCCATATAAATCATCAAGATAAGATCGAAGCTCGGGTGTTGTAGGATATTTACTTGTATTGCTTTGTAACACATATGGCAGCAGTGCACGATATGTAACGTCCTCTTTTGTCAAAGCGGCCTTCATCTTCAGCACGAGAGTATTCGTTTTATATTTATCCGTCCGGACCACATGAAGCTTGTAGCCGCTTTTTTCCGTAATTGTATCGGAAGCAATAGACATGAATAATCCTCCTCATAATATAAATCACCTTTATTAGCTTATTGTTTGTAGATTGGAACCCTTTTAAACATCTACTTAAAATATACATGTGAAAGGAAAAATCATGCAAGTTACAGCTACTTTTTTTGGTTTTTCACCAGCTCACCATCATTTATGGCTCAATCTCTAAAGAAAAAACCGGCCAGCACAGTTTGCTGACCGGTTAGACACTTATCTTTTCCCTTTGATGTATGGCTGTCCGGATGCTTTTGGAGCATCAGCACGTCCAATGAAACCAGTTAGCGCAATGATCGTCAGAACATATGGAGCGATCAAGAGGTAAACTGATGGAATATCCTTGAAGAAGGGAAGGCTCGAGCCAACGATACTTAAACTTTGAGCCAAACCAAAGAATAAAGCTGCTCCCATTGCCCCGATCGGGTGCCACTTACCAAAAATCATGGCGGCAATGGCCATGAAACCTTGACCATTTATTGTCGCATGATTGAATTCATTTGAAAAGATGGTAGCATAAATCGCTCCGCCGATACCTCCAAAAGCACCTGATAATAAAACGGCGGCATATCGGATTTTCGTAACATTGACACCCATCGTATCAGCAGCCATGGGATGTTCTCCCACTGCACGAATCCTTAACCCGAAAGGTGTTTTATAAAGAACATACCAAACGACAAAAGATATGAGAATCGCTATATATACGATGTAATAACCATTTGCGAAAAAGATGGGCCCAATAAATGGAATATCACTTAATAATGGAACATCAATCCTTGGGAATGTTTCTGTGATTCTATCAGTTTGACCTTTGTCAAAAATCAGCTTCACCAAAAACATGGTCAGACCTACTGCCAACAAGTTGATGGCAACCCCACTAACCGTTTGGTCCGCCCTGAACGTAATGCATGCCACAGCGTGCAGAATGGAAAACAGCAAGCCGGCAATCATTGCCGCTAAGACTGCGAGCCAAGGAGTCCATTCCCCAAATACATCAGCAAACATTAAGTTAAAAACAATCCCTGTAAAGGCACCAATGACCATCAAACCTTCTAAACCGATGTTTATGACACCAGCCCGTTCAGAAAACACTCCTCCGAGTGAAGTAAAAATAAGTGGAGCAGCTAGAGCTATCATAGATGGAATAATAATTTGTAATACTTGGAAAAAATCCACTTATTTCACCCCTTTCTTAAATCGAGCGGCAATCCAACGAATAAAATAACTGGATGCTACGAAGAAAATGATCAATGCTATGACAATATCCACAATTTCACTAGGTATTCCGGTTTCTAGCGGCATATTTAAGGCCCCGGCTTTCAGTCCCCCAAATAATAAGGCTGCAAGCACAACACCAATAGCCGTATTCGCCCCTAATAAGGCTACTGCAATCCCATCAAAGCCCATACCTGTGAACCCGCCTTTGACCGCGGCATAACCGAAAGTTCCAAGGCCTTCCATCGCACCCGCAAGTCCTGCAAAAGCACCTGAAATAACCATGGAAAGTATAATGTTCTTATTGACACTCATCCCTGCATACTCGGACGCGTGCTGATTGAAACCTACCGCTTTCAGTTCAAAGCCGGTTTTGGTCCTTTCAAGCAGGAACCACATGATGATTACGCAAATAATCGCTACCACTATTCCCCAATGCATCCGGGAAAAATCCGTAATGCTTTCAAAAAAAGGAGACCGCAGTGATGCTGTATCAGCAATTCTTTCTGTTTTATCCAGCTTGTCAGTCATTACATTCCTAATTAAATAATTCGTCACATATAAAGCTGTATAATTCAACATGATGGAAACGATTACTTCATGTACACGGAACTTAGCTTTTAAATAACCAGGGATAAAAGCCCACAATGCCCCAGCAGCTGCACCAGCTAATATGGCCAATGGCAAATGGATGATCCTTGGAAGATCAAAAGCGATTCCGACCCAAACTGCAGCCAGCCAGCCTACAATTAATTGCCCTTCTACACCGATATTGAAAAGGCCCGTGCGAAAAGCAAAAGCCACTGCCAAACCGGCAAGGATATAAGGGATGATTGTCCTGACGGATTCCCCTACATAATAAGAATCCCCGATAATTCCATTTACCATGGAGCCATAGCCGGCAACTGGGTCATAGCCGCTTACCAACATGATTATGGCCCCAACGACTAAGCCGAGGATAACTGCTATTAACGGACTCGTTAATTTAGATAAATACTTAGACATTTTGTTTTCCACCTGCTTCCGTCCGTTTACTGCCGGCCATTAGAAGGCCAAGCTCCTGTTCAGTCGTTTCTTTCGGATTGACAATTGCGACGATTTCCCCTTCGTATATAACCGCAATCCTATCGCTCACATTCATGATTTCTTCCAATTCAAATGAAATGAGAAGTACTGCTTTTCCTGCATCACGCTGTTCAATGAGCCGTTTATGGATAAACTCGATCGCTCCTACATCAAGCCCGCGTGTTGGCTGTGCGGCAATCAATAAATCCGGGTTCCTATCAACTTCCCGGCCGATGATCGCTTTTTGTTGATTCCCGCCAGAAAGAGCCCTTGCCGGGGTATATTCACTCGGAGTCCGAACATCATAGCTTTTGATCAATGAACGGGCTTTTTCAAATATTTTCTTTGAGTTCAAGATACCGGCTTTTGAAAAAGGCCTTTGATAGTAGGTTTGCAAGACAATATTTTCCCCAATGCTGTAATCGAGAACCAATCCATGCTTATGCCTGTCTTCTGGAATATGGCCGACACCTGCTTCAGTGATTTTACGCGGCTTCAGATTCCTGATTTCTTTTCCATTTAGCATGATCGAACCAGCTGTTGTCTTCCTTAGGCCAGCCAATGCCTCAATCAGTTCGGATTGACCGTTTCCATCTACACCGGCAATACCGACAATTTCTCCTGCACGGACTGTTAAATCCAAGTTCCGAACAGCTGAAACGCCCCGGGAATCCTTTACTTCCAGTTCCTGAACCTCGAGAACTACATCCGAAGGAGTAGCGGCCGTTTTTTCCGTCTTGAATAGAACTTCCCTACCGACCATCAAGCTCGCCAATTCGTTAGGATTCGTTTCGTTGACGTTCACTGTACCAATTCCTTGCCCTTTGCGGATAACCGTTACCCGGTCACAAACCTCCATGATTTCCTTAAGTTTGTGTGTGATTAAAATGATAGATTTACCCTCTTTGATAAGGGCTTTCATAATATAAATCAATTCCTTGATTTCTTGAGGAGTCAATACAGCGGTCGGTTCATCAAAAATCAATATTTCCGCACCACGGTAAAGCGTCTTAAGAATCTCGACACGCTGCTGCATCCCTATTGAAATATCGGCAATTTTTGCATAGGGGTCAACACGAAGCTGATATTGTTCTGATAGTTTCCTAACTTCCTCGCTCGCTTCTTTTAAATCGATCTTACCCGCTTTGGATGGTTCTTTTCCTAAAATGATATTTTCCGTTACTGTAAAAGGGTCAACGAGCATAAAATGCTGATGGACCATCCCAATTCCTAAATCATTGGCAATGTTGGGACTGGTAATCTTGACTGGCTTGCCATTCACACGGATTTCTCCCTGCTCAGGCTGGTATAAGCCGAATAAAACATTCATCAAAGTGGATTTACCTGCGCCATTTTCACCTAATAATGCGTGAATCTCCCCTTTTTTAACCTGAAGTGTAACGTTATCATTTGCGACGATGCCGGGGAATTCCTTACGGATATTAAGCATCTCAATTACATATTCCACGTATTATCAACTCCTAAAATGAGTGTAAATATTCTTAAATCATTTAATTGCTTTTACTAGCTTATTGATTTTTTAAAAAAAACCAAATGAAAAACTACGATTCTTTCATAGTTTTTCATTCGATATTTTTTCAGTTTCAAAGCGTGATTGGGAAAAGAAAGAATAGAGGGCAATTCTGCCTCCCTATTCTTTCTGGCATTACAGCTTATAAATCAAGTTTTTCGAATTCTTCATCCGTACCCGGAACGACGAATTCACCTGATTTAATTTTTTCTGTCCATTCTTCGACCGCTTTTAAAGATTCTTCTGTTACGTTATCTTTTGTTTCGGAAATGCCTACACCATTTTCTTCGATACCGTACTCAATTACTTTTCCGCCTGGGAAGTTTCCTTCTTTCGCCTTCTCGGAAAGGTCTTTAACTGCCACGTCAACTCGTTTTAGCATGGAAGTCAGAGTGATGTTGTCGTCTGTTCCAGGAACTGCTCCCAATTTAGCTTGGTCGCTATCTACACCGATAACATAGATTTCTCTCTTAGGATCTTTTTGCTTTTGCTCTACTGCTTCAGTGAATACACCTTTTCCAGTTCCACCAGCAGCATGATAAATGATATCGATACCTGAAGAATACATGGAGCCTGCAGTTGATTTACCGATGTCAGCTTTATTGAAATCCCCGGCATATTTAACTTCAACTTTTGCATCCGGATTTACAGATAAAACCCCAGCCTTAAAGCCAACTTCGAATTTCTTGATTAACTCAGATTCAACTCCGCCGATAAAACCGACTTTGTTTGTTTTCGTTTGCATTCCGGCAATTACACCTACTAGGAAAGAACCTTGCTGCTCTTTAAAATTAATGCTGGCTACATTCTTTTTGTCTACAACTGTATCCACGATGGCAAAGTGTGAATCCGGACGTTGGTCAGCCACTTCACCAACAGCTTCCGCTAAAAGAAAACCGATACCATAGATTAGTTGGTAATCTTCACGTACAAGCGTATTCAGGTTCTTAGCGTAATCGGCATCAGATTTAGATTGCAGGTAGTTGTAGCCATCTTTACCTTTTTCCAGACCATTATCCTTACCGAATTCCTGAATGCCCTTCCAAGCGGATTGGTTGAACGACTCGTCATCCACGCCGCCAGTATCAGTTACCATCGCAACAGTGAAGTTATCTTTGTTTTTCCCATTTGAAGATTCTTTATCATCATTCTCTGAATTACCACATGCTCCCAGTAGCGTACCGGCTGCAAGAACAAGTGAAAGAGCTAGTCCTAATTTGCGCTTTTTCAATTTTTATCCCCCTAATTTACATAGTTTTTTGAGCAGGAATGTTCTGAAAAGTCATTCATGTTTGCGTTTTCACTTCTCGTTAATTTTTTTTGCATACGTTTTGATCGACTTTTTTGGAATCGAAACAATCGCTTGCATTCATCCGTTTGCAGAGTCAAGGCCTACACACGTTTACGAAGAACATGAAAGCTGAACATATTGGCTTTAAAGTAGTTAACAGAATACAGGATAGGCTGGTCCCAATCATCCAGATGCATCTGCTTTAAAACGAGTAGCGCGGCTTCTGGCGAGCATTTAAGGATAGGAGAAACTTTCTCATGATATCCAATGGGCTCAATCTCCGCTACGGCATGCGTAATTTTCCGATGCGCATCTCTTTCCAAAATATCAAAAAGAGACTCATCATTACGGTCAAAATTTTCTGAAAGAATAGATTCAGGAATTTTGTCAATACAGTAGACGACTGGCTCCCCATTCGCTGTCCTTACTCGTTCGATGCTGACGATGCGTTCGTCTGTTGAACAAGAAAACCTGCGTATATCCTCTTCTGTAGGTTCTTGGGCCGTCGAGCTTAAGAAAATCGTACCCGGCTTCATCCCTGCCTCTTCAATCATGTTCGTGACACTTTTTAATTGCTCGATACCTGAAGTGAACCGAGGTTTCGGATTGACGAAAGTCCCAACTCCATGGCGGCGAATGATAATGTTTTCTTCTTCCAAAATTCGCAGCGCTTCTCGAAGTGTCGCCCTACTAACTCCCAATTTTTTCGCAAGATCGAATTCTGAAGGGAATTTTTCATTTTCCTGATAGACTCCAGCTTCAATATCCTGCTTCAGGTAATCAATGACCTGCAAATATAAATGTCGACTATCTGATTTTATTGACATACAGTTTCCCCCAGCTAATTTCTAAAGACATCAGACCTCTGATGTTGAATCATTCCTACTAATCGAAAATAATATAACATTTTTTTTAATATAAATAAATAGTGTTTTACTATTTACTTTAAAAGAATTTAGGAGAAATTACCCTTCCCTGTGTCTTTCAATCTAGATGTGGCCGCGTAATTTGTACGATTATTCTCCTAAATCAGATAAATTTATAAAAAAATGCAAGATGCATGCAGCTATGTTCAAGATCTTTTTTCCTGTATAATAGGATTTATCTTCTTTGAAGGGATGTACACAAGATGTTAAAGATTACAGAATACACAATCGAAAAATTGAATGATCCATTTGGTATTTTGTCCGGGGAACGTTACGAGTTGTTCTTGGATATTGAAGTGCCTGAAGAGGATGAGCTCTTTTCAGAAAATGGTTTATATATCCGGGTGCTTTTTGCTGTAGAAGAACAAAAAGGCAAATTGATTAAATATGATATTTTTGAAAAAGGGAACGAAGGCGCACTCGAATTCGATTTAGAAGAAGATGAAGAAGCGATGATTACCGACTTCTGCCTTCAACATTTAGACGAGGCGATGAATATTTAAAAAACCGGGCAGCTGCCCGGTTTTTTCTTTACCTATGATGAATGCGCTTCATCTTGTTCATCTTTTGTAACCAATACAGTTCGTGGTTTACTGCCTTCATATGGACCGACAATTCCCCTAGCCTCCATTTCATCAATCAATCTGGCTGCCCGGGTATAGCCAATCCGGAAACGGCGCTGCAGCATGGAAACGGATGCAGTCTGCATTTCTACGATCAAGGATACCGCATCCCCATATAAATCATCTTCGACTTCACCATTTGAGGTTTCTGCAATTTCATCGGGTATCATTTCTTCGTTGTATTGTGCTTTTTGCTGTGAGATGACATATGTGACAACTTCCTCGACTTCATTGTCGGATAAAAAGGCCCCTTGGACGCGGACCGGTTTTGAAGCTCCTGAAGGCAGGAAGAGCATGTCACCCCGGCCTAACAGTTTTTCGGCCCCGCCCATGTCGAGGATCGTTCTCGAATCGGTCATTGATGAGACACTAAAGGCAATCCTAGATGGGATGTTCGCTTTAATGACCCCTGTAATTACATCTACGGATGGCCGCTGAGTGGCAATTATCAAGTGGATGCCAGCTGCACGTGCCATTTGTGCAAGCCTTGTGATGGCATCCTCTACATCGTTAGAAGCGACCATCATCAAATCTGCCAGCTCATCGACAATGACCACGATATAAGGCAAGAGCGGTTGTTTGGCGTCTTCTTCAATGTTATACCGGTTAATGTAATCATTGTAGCCTTCAATATTTCGCGTACCGGAATGAGAAAATAGCTCATAGCGCCTTTCCATTTCACTGACCACTTTTTGCAGAGCCTGTGCAGCTTTCTTCGGATTGGTCACTACAGGTGCGAGTAAGTGGGGAATTCCATTATAGACATTCAACTCGACCATTTTTGGATCGATCATCATCATTTTCACTTCATGCGGTTTTGCCCGCATCAGAATACTCGTAATAATCCCATTGATACAAACGGATTTCCCGCTGCCCGTAGCACCAGCCACTAGTAAATGCGGCATTTTATTGAGCTCCGCCTTAACCGCTTCACCGGAAATATTCCGCCCTAAGCCTATTTGCAGTTTTGCGTCAGGCTTGTCAACTTCTTTGGCCTCCAAAACTTCCCTTAATGACACCATCGCCACTTCGGAGTTAGGCACTTCTATTCCGATTGCCGATTTTCCGGGAATTGGCGCTTCGATCCTAATATCCTTTGCGGCAAGTGCAAGGGCCAAGTCATCGGATAGGCTGACAATTTTACTTACCTTCACCCCTACATCCGGATGTACTTCGTATTTGGTTACGGCAGGACCTAAATGAACTTGAGTGACCCTCGCTTTCACTCCAAAGCTATGAAAGGTGCGCTCAAGTTTTGCCGCATTTTCATGAATCAATTGGTACTCTCCGCTTTGGTCGGTTTTTTTAGGCTGCAATAACAAAGAAAGAGGCGGCAAAAGATATTCTTTATTCTCCACCTCCGTAAAATTCATAGGCGGAACGGCATCATCCTGGTCCCCTGCATTTTCAGCTGCAGTTTCCGGAACAGCGGGAATTATTTCGTTTTCGTCATTATAGGCTTTATCAGCAAAGCTGGAAATGATCCGTTCCGTCGCCATTTCCTGTGTTTCCTCTTCTAGAGGGGCCTGATCCGTATCTTCCACCGGTTCGTTTTGCCGTTTCTTCTTTTTCACGGGATTCTTTTTCTTTTCTTTTTTGTCTTCATTCCACGTTTTCACATCATCTCTGAATGCGGACCATTGCTTTATGAAAAAGCCTCCAAGACCCCTGAAAAACTTCCCGAGGGTTTCACCTAACGTTTTCCCGGTCAATAGGACGGCACCTACAATGATAAAGAGGAATGAAACGATTTTCGATCCAGCTTCGTCGAATAAAAAGTATGAAGCGGCAAATAATATCGCTCCAATCATACCGCCCCCAAGGTCCTTTGAGCTGGCCTTGCCGGTCACTTCCATCCAGAATAGTTCCCATGTATTCGAAATGACGCTGGGCTTCGTAAATGGTCCCCCATCTGCAAGCATGTTAAACAGAGTAACATGACTTAGCAGGAGCATGCTCGCAACAAGGAAGTACATCCCGACCAATTGCCGTTTCAACAGGTACGGGACCTCTCTCTTTATCATCAAATAGAAACCAGCTGCAATTGCTCCCAACAAAAAGAGGATATACCATTCCCCCATGAAGAAGCGGATTAAAAAGACCGTCCCGTTTCCCACTGCTCCAAGCTTGGCAATGGCAATGATGGCCAAACCTATTATGGTAAGGCCAATCAATTCATATTTAAGCGTTAGTTTTAACTTTTCTGTACTATTCTTTTTTCTGCGTTTCTTCTTTGCCATAATATCACCTGATTCTTCATGAAACTATTCTAACTTTCCTATTCAACATCACTACTTGATTTCCCTTCACGAAACAAACGTTCGCTACTGATTATACCAAATAAATATGACCCTGTCCTTGATATATATACCATTCATTCTTTAGGCGGACATTTTTCCCATATAATGAATAAAGCAGCCAAGCGGCTGCTGATTTTCATTCCAGTATATCATAATTTACCTCAGTTAGTCGTATTTACTAATGGTTCATATGTTCGAACACATTTATGACAGCTCCCGGCTGAATGTGTACATTCATATAATCTTCAGGATCGGTGCTGACGATTCGATCAATGCGAAACGTACGGCCACCGTCATGTTCAACCATCACATGTACACCATTGTAGATCATTTCTATTAAATTTGCCGTCTTCTCATGGTGATGAGGGAAAATTATTTCTTCAGGAACGATCGTATAAAGCGTCATTGCAGAAGCCCCTCCTCTTCCCCGGCAATTTTTGGCCTTCTTTCTTCCATGAAGCTATTTAGTTTTCTCATGGCCTGGCCCACTCCTCCTACATCATCGATCATACCGATTTCAACTGCCTCGGCCCCGATAACATTCGTACCGATATCACGTGTCAAGTTTCCTTTGGCAAACATTAAATCCTTAAAACTTTCTTCCGTAACGTTGGAGTGGCGCGTAACAAATTTAATCACTCTTTCCTGCATTTTATCCAAGTATTCAAAGGTTTGAGGCACGCCAATGACTAGCCCCGTCAAACGAATTGGATGAATCGTCATCGTTGCTGTTTCTGCTATATAGCTATGGTCACACGAAACCGCAATCGGCACACCGATCGAGTGCCCTCCCCCAAGTACAATCGAGACGGATGGCTTTGATAGGGAAGCCAGCATTTCTGCGATTGCCAGTCCCGCTTCGACATCTCCTCCGACTGTATTTAATATGACAAGCAGCCCCTCTATATTGGGATTTTGTTCAATTGCCACAATTTGCGGAATAACATGTTCATATTTGGTCGTTTTATTTTGAGGCGGCAGCTGCATATGTCCTTCAATTTGTCCAATGATCGTCAAACAATGGATTTTTGAGTCTTGAGATAGTTGCGGAACATTAGTAGCCCCCAGCTGCTGGATCTTTTCGATTAAAGTTGAATTCTTACCTTCCTGCTTGCCTTCATTTTCATTTGGTAATGGTGCATTATCCACTATGCCAACCCCTTTCTCTTTTAGCCTATAGCTTTATTATGTCTCGAGCCTCGGACTTCATTCTTCAAGATATAAGAGTCAGAAAAAAGAACCCCTGACTGTTCAAATCAGGGGTTCCATACTTAATATTCCATTATGATCGGTAAAATCATTGGGCGGCGTTTCGTTTTTTCATAGAAGAATTGGTTTAACGCATCACGCATTTCCTGCTTCAGCGTGGACCAATCAAAAGGCTGGCGCGACCCATTTTTCTTTACGATTTCACTTACTATTTCAGTTGCTTCCGCAATCATTTTTTCTGATTCGCGAACATATACGAAGCCCCTTGAAATGATTTCAGGGCCTGCTGCAATGCTTTTATCCTGACGGTTCAACGTGACAACTACAATCAAAATGCCATCTTGTGATAACAAGCGCCGATCACGAAGAACGATATTACCCACATCTCCAACACCGCTGCCATCTATCAAGATATTTCCTGCAGAGACTTTGCCGGAAAGCCCCATTTTATTGCCCTTAAGTTCGATGACATCCCCTTTTTCGGCAATTATGATGTTTTCACGCTTAATTCCCGCAGCAACCCCAACTTTTTGATGGGCATATAAATGGCGATATTCCCCATGTACAGGGATTAAGAATTTAGGATTCATCAAATTGATCATCATTTTTAGCTCTTCCTGGCTGCCATGCCCTGTTACATGCACTTTATATTTATTGGCAGATACCACTTCAGCACCTACCCTGTATAGTAAATCGACGGTTTTGGATAAAATAAGTTCACCGCCCTGCAGGGGTGATGCACTGATCAAAACGGTGTCTCCCTTTTTGATCGTTACCTGCTTGTGGGTCTGCTTTGCCATTTTTTGAAGTGCTGCAATGGGTTCGCCCTGATGACCTGTCGATAACACGACGATTTCACGGTCGTCATACTGGCCAATTTCATTAATCGGGATTATCAGCTCTTCATCGACCTTTAAGTAGCCAAGATTCAAGGCTGTTTCATAAACGCGTTGAAGGCTTTTTCCTACAACTGCCACTTTTCTGCGACTTGCTGCCGCTGCATTGAAAACATGTTGAATCCGGTTGATGTTCGAAGCGAAGCACGCAACGATGATCCTTCCGGAGGCAGCATGGAAAGCCTCTGTAATATCTTTGGCCACAACTGCTTCTGAAGTCGTATAACCTGGCCTCTCGGCACCGGTGCTATCCGAAAGCAGGCATAGGACACCTTCTTCACCGATACTGGCCATCTTACCGATTTCCGGTTTATATAGATCCGTTGCTGCCTGGTCGAATTTGAAATCCCCTGTATAAACGATTGCACCTTCACGAGTGTGGATCACGACTCCGACAGAATCGGGAATGCTATGGTTAGTCCGGAAAAAGGACACGGCTGCTTGAGGGAAACTTAAAAGGGAATCCGAATCGATTTCAGTGAAAGTTGCCCTGCCGTTAAAGCCATCTTCCTTTAATTTCGTTTTGATTAAAGCAAGTGTAAGCTTAGTTCCATAAACAGGAGCCGGTAAATATTTCAAGACATAAGCAAGCGCTCCCATATGGTCTTCATGACCATGGGTAATGAATATCCCCTGCACCCGTTCCTTATTATCCATCAAATAAGAAATATCTGGGATGACCGCATCGATTCCGAGCATTTCGTCTTCCGGCAGCATTAATCCTGCATCAAGAAGATAGATGTCCTCGTTCACCTCAACGACGTACATATTTTTACCAAGCTCCCCTTGTCCTCCAAGAGAAATCACTTTTATTCCATTATTTTTATCTTTACCCAATCGAATATCCTCCTTAAAAAATCCCGTTCATAATTTCCCGATGATTTCATTATAACCGATGTTCAAAAAACATGACAACACTTACCATTTTCAGAGGTACTTTTTCATATAATTCAAAAAAACAACCTATTATGTAAGAGATGTTTCAATTGATCATAAAAAATTCCAATACTATCATCCCGAAATCGGAAAGTATATCCCGTTCATATACATCATTATGTAAAAACAAGCCAATCTTCAACGATCAGCTTGTTCCGTGTCTTTTTATTTTTTTAATACCTTGGTTAATGCCAGGCGTTCCTGCTCCGTCAATGGCACGATTGGGAGTCTCACCGATCCAACGTCAATTCCATATAACTGAAGAGCTGTTTTGACAGGTGCAGGGCTTGGCGCTGCAAACAAACCTTTTATAAGCGGTAACAGTTCCTGATGCAGACGGGCTGCCTCTTTCAAGTTCCCACTGATGAAGGCCTCCACTATTTTCTGCAGCTCCTTGCCAGCAATATGTGAAGCAACCGATACTACACCCACACCACCAATCGCCAACACCGGTAGTGTTAAAGCATCGTCCCCGCTATATAATGCAAAATCTTCATCCGTGCCGGCTATGATTTGGGTCATAGCGTTTAAATCCCCGCTCGCTTCCTTAACGGCTACGATATTAGGAATTTTCGAAAGGCGGATGATCGTTTCCGGTTCAATGTTAACTGAAGCCCTCCCAGGGATATTATATACCATAACAGGGAGCTTCGTACTGGCTGCAATAGCCTTAAAATGCTGGTACAGCCCTTCTTGATTCGTTTTACTATAATATGGGGCAACCAGCATTATCGCATCGGCGCCATTTTGTTCCGCCTTTTTTGTCAACTCGATGGAAGCATACGTATTGTTGCTTCCTGTACCCATGATGATGGGCACACGTTTTTCAACAACCTTAGAAACATGACGCAATAACGCGATTTTCTCCTCCGAAGATAAAGTTGGAGATTCCCCTGTCGTTCCCGACAGCACAAGCGAATCGGTTCCATTCGTTAATAAGTAATTAACCAATGAAGTCGTCTTTTGAAAATCAATATTTCCCTTGCTATCGAAAGGGGTGACCATCGCGGTTGATACTCTACCAAATATCATCATCTAACACCTCTTTAATTTTTAAAACATTACTTAAAAAACCTGATTATTGGACTTCCCCTTCATGCAATTGAAATGCATAGTGCAGGGAATTAACGGCTTCTATTAAATCTTCTTCTTTTACGAGTACCCAAATTGTCGTATGGCTGTCCGCTGACTGGAGAATGGCAATTTCCTTTTCGGAAAGCGCTGTGACAATCTTCGCTGCCACGCCAGGTACTCCATTGATGCCTGCACCGACTACCGATACCTTGGCACAATTCCTTTCAATGACCGGTTCATGACCAAGCTCGGCCAAAATCGAGAGGGCAAGTTCTGTCATCTCTTCCGATACGGTATAAACTACACCACTTGGATATATATTTATAAAGTCAACTGAAATGGAGGCATTTGCCATCGCTTTGAAAACTTCAGCCTGTAGATTATATTGATCTTTTTTCGCACGGACCTTGATTTGAGTGATCTTTGGTACATGGGCAATCCCGGTCACAAGCCTTTCACGTATGTCACTGCCCTGGCTTCCCTTGTTCATGCCTGTAACAAGGGTTCCCAAACCTTCGCTGTATGTTGACCTTATCCGAATCGGGACTTTCGCCTGCATCGCAATTTCAACAGCTCTCGGATGAATGACCTTCGCCCCTTGATATGCCATGTTGCAAACTTCCGTATATGAAACGATTGATAATGGACGAGCTTGATCGGCAATCCGCGGATCTGCTGTCATGATTCCTTCCACATCCGTAAAAATATCGACCCGTTCAGCTTGCAAAGCGGCACCTAATGCAGCTGCTGAAGTATCACTTCCACCACGGCCGATGGTCGTGATGTCACCATTTTTAGCAGCTCCCTGGAAACCTGCTACAACGACAACATCCTTCACCTCAAGTTCTTTCATGAGGCGATCGCATTTCATTTCGATTATTTTCGCACTGGAATAGTCGGTATTCGTCATGAATCCTGCTTGAGCTCCAGTATAAGCAACCGCATCAATACCATGTTCCAAGAGCATGTTAGTAAATACTACAGATGATATCGTTTCTCCGACAGACATAAGTAAATCCTGTTCTCGCTTTGAAAGGCTGGCTTTGGCTCCATTTACAAGGGAAAGTAAGGTATCCGTTGCATAAGGATCCCCTTTTCTTCCCATTGCTGATACCACAACCACTACTTTATATCCTTCTTTAATCGCTTTTTCGATATGCCCCTTGGCAAATGAACGGCTTTCCTCATCACGAACGGATGTCCCACCGTATTTCTGGACGATAATTTTCATAATATGCACCCCAAATATAAGCCAGCTCCCCGATCCGGGAAGCTGACAAAAACTCTCTATCCTATTGGAATTTATTTTTCTGTCGAGTTCATTAAGAATAAATTATTACTTAACGGTAACCAAACCTAATTTCAAAAGGCTTTCAGCAATTTGAACGGAATTCCAAGCTGCACCTTTTAATAGATTATCGGAAACCACCCATAAATGGAAGCCTTTATCTTCATCCAAATCTTTGCGAATTCGACCGACGAATACATCATTCTTGCCGACGGATGAAGCAGGTGTTGGGTAAACTTGTTGTTCCGGTTCGTCTTCCAACACTATTCCAGGTGCCGTTCTCATTAAATCCTTGATTTGAGAAGCCGCTATGCCTTCTTTTTCAACTTCAATGTATACAGATTCCGAATGACCTGTTACAACAGGAAGCCTCACGCAAGTTGCAGCCACTGGCAGGTCTTGCATATGCATGATTTTCTTTGTTTCATTAATCATTTTCATCTCTTCGAATGTGTACCCATTATCTTGGAATTTATCGATTTGGGGAATGACGTTAAATGCGATTTGATAATGCTTTTGGTCCCCTTTTACCGGTAATATTTTCGGATCGATCTCTTTTTCATCAAGCAAGTCGCGAGCCTGTTCCTTTAATTCATTTATCGCTGCTGCACCTGCACCAGAAACAGCCTGGTAGGTAGAAACGACAATTTTTGATAAGCCATATGTCTGGCGGATAGGCTCTAATGCCACAACCATTTGGATAGTTGAACAATTCGGGTTTGCAATGATCCCATTATGCTGCTTCAAGTCTTCTTCATTTACTTCAGGAACGACTAGCGGCACATTTTCATCCATGCGGAAAGCGCTCGTATTATCCACCACTATCGCACCGCGTTTCACTGCTTCTGGAGCCAATTCCTTAGACACGCTTCCTCCAGCACTGAATAAAGCGATATCGATGCCTTCAAAGCTTTCAGGTTTTGCTTCCTGCACTTCGATTTCTTCGCCCTTAAACGTAAGTTTGATGCCTGCGGAACGAGCCGATGATAAAAAGATGATTTTCTTAATCGGTAAGTCCCTTTGTTCGAGTGTTGAAATCATTTGTTGTCCTACTGCTCCAGTTGCTCCCACAACTGCAATACGCAATCCCTGTGTCTCAGTCATTTATACATACTCCTTTTCTATCTCTTAAATTAGTTATTTGTTGGATTCATTACTTCTTGTTCAGAATATCATTTATTTTATCACATTAACATTCCAAAGGGTCGGACTTTAACAAAATATTCTGGTAGTGGAGTGGTTTTTTATAACTTCAACCCACAAATTTATGCATATATGTCAGTCGTTGAAAGCAGATCCGTGGCAAAAACTTGTTCAGGCTAAATCATCCTTGAACCTTTCGACGATGACAGGTTGAATCTGTTCCCTCTCCAGTGCCGATATGATCGTATCCCTTATCATGCTCATCCTTGCAACCATGGAACTTGGTTTGCCAGTGGGATTATCCTGGCCATATGGAACAAAATAAATATCTTTTGCTGCCATCAGCCTCATTAGATTGACACCATTTAACCCAAGTGCATCATTTGTTGATATCGCGACCACGACTGGACGGTGATTCCTCATCGTCGCTTTTGCAGCCATAAGTACAGGCGAATCGGTAAGTGCATTTGCCATTTTACTCATTGAGTTACCCGTTAAAGGAGCGATCACCATACAATCGAGTGGCAATTTAGGTCCTAAAGGCTCCGCTTTGACGATTGTATCAACGACGTGATTCCCCGTCAATTTTTCTATTCTTTCGACCCAGTCTTCGCCCTTTCCAAAACGGGTTTCCGTGTTTTGAACAGTCGATGTTACGATTGGGATGACTTCCGCCCCTTCATTTACAAGTTTTTCTATTTCCGGAAACACTTCATCATATGTGCAATGTGATCCTGTTAATCCGAAACCAATCCGTTTACCTTTGAGACTCATATCATTTTCCCCTTCCTTTTCAAGAACTCGCCTTGAATCAATAGTCCCAGTGCATTCGCTAATATCTGACCAGCTGTTTTCGGAGCGACTATCCCCGGCAGGCTCGGTGCCAACAGCGCCTTAATTCCCCTTTTTTCAGCGTAACGAAAATCCGTCCCCCCCGGTTTTGAAGCAAGGTCGATGATTAATGTATGAACGGGCATATTAGCGATGACTTTTGCGGTAATTATAGGAAAAGGGATCGTATTGATACATATATCAACATTTTTCATTTCTGCAGCAAGATCATTTAAATGAAAAGGGGCTAATGCCATTTCACTGATCCTTGCTATATCTTCGCTTTTTCTTGCCCCCACCTTTACTTTTGCTCCAAGTGCCTGGAATGACCGGGCTACACTCATACCGACCCTTCCCAGTCCTAGAACGGCTACATTTGATCCATGGATAGTAAAATCCGTATGTTGAATGGCCATCATGATCGCACCCTCAACAGTGGGAATCGAATTATAAATAGCGACATCATCACGTTCGAACAATAGAACAAGTTTGCGATCCACCTTCTTGAATATCTCATCGAGGTAATCGTTACTGATTCCTGCATAAAAAGTGCAATGTTCCGGGGTATTTTTTATCATTTCTTCAGTCAAAACAACCTCTTCACTGGAAAAGATCGTTTCTACTTTCCCATCTGAATCCGTACCCCGGACAGGTAAAATAACTGAATCCAATTCCTTGAAGTTTATATCTTCCATTTTTTCCTTAACAGCTCCGGTAAAAGCATGGTCGAGCTGTTCAAAACCTACCAATAATAGCTTTGCATCAAGCTCTGTCAGTTTACGGACAACTTCAAGCTGACGCGCATCTCCACCAATTACAGCGATTTGCATGCCTGTAAGCATTAAAACCGTCACCTTCTTTATATAAAAGATCCTAAACATTCCTTGCCCCATGATACAATTCCTTCAGGAAGCAATTCGGTTTTTGCTACATTCTCTAGTTACCCTGCCATCTTATGTTTTTACTTAAAAAACGGTGATAAGAAAAGAAAAAACGCCATAGCTATTGCCAGCTAAGGCGTTTTCGAGAGTGCATTTCGAAAAGTTCCAAGGAGTATGAAGCGAGCGTCATTATCCGTCCATATGCTCTCCGTCTTTAAGCGAAAGTCCTTCCTGAAAATCAATGATGACCATATCCGCACCGATTTTTTTTATATGTTCCCATGGCACTCTTATTTCACTGCCATTCCTTAAAAGGCCGAACCATTTGACAGATGGAATGATCAACGAGGTAATTTGTCCAGTTTCATCTATTTCCAAATCCGTCTGACCAAGGATTCCTAATCTTTCCGCCCTATTCACATCGACTATTTCCTTACCGCTCAGTTCGCTTAACCTCAATTTTGGTTCCCCCTTTTTCGTCTTCTATTCAATCTATATCCGAAAAAGGTAAACTTAGAAGGCATTTAACCAAATATTGTCCATAACACTGGACACTCCCGCATTCAAAGAAAAAAAGCCTGACCTCCCATTAAAGAAGGTTCAGACTTGTTCGATATTATTTGTCCCAATTTTCCAGCGGGCTCACTAATGACAAGGAATGTTCCGTAAAGATTTGATTTGCCAATTCATTGACGGTATCCTCAGTCACTTCGTCAATCTTGATGATGATATCATCAAGGGAACGGTGCTCACCCAACATAAGCTCATTTTTTCCGTTCCGGCTCATGCGGCTATTCGTGCTTTCAAGGCTGAGCATCAAGCTTCCTTTAAGTTGCTCTTTGCTATTCCGTAATTCCTTTTCCGTAATGCCATCCCTTTTTAAAGTATCCAATGTTTCCTGAATGGTTTCATACAGGCTGTCAAGCTGATTTGTGCCTGTCCCCCCATATACTGTCACCATACCGCTATCTTGATAGCTGGAATGATAAGAGTAAACGGAATAGGCAAGGCCGCGCTGCTCCCTGACGTCCTGGAATAGACGGCTGCTCATGCTTCCCCCAAGGATATTATTCAAGGTAATCAGGCTGTATGTTTTATCATTGCCGATTTCCAATCCGTTGTAACCAAGGCATAAGTGGGCTTGTTCCGTATCTTTTTTACGGGTGATCCTATTTTCGTGGAAGGAAGGTTTGACCAATTCAAGACGGTCATCCCCTCCTTGATAAGAGCCAAAGTAGCTTTCGACTTCCTTGATCAATTTTTCATCCACATTCCCAGCAATGGACACGACTACCTTATCGGGTGTATACATGTCATGGACGTATTTTTTTAATGTATCACTATTGAAGGTTTCAAGCGTATTTTCCGTCCCTAGTATTGGATAACCAAGGGGGTGATTTTCATATACAGCCTTGCTTAAGAGGTCATGGACAATATCATCTGGTGTGTCTTCGTACATTTTTATTTCTTCATAGACGACATTTTTTTCTTTTTTCAATTCTTCCCCATCAAATGTTGAGTTGAAGAACATATCAGCCAGGATTTCAAGCGCATAGCTTGCATGGTTATCCATTACTTTAGCATAATAGCATGTATATTCTTTTGAAGTGAATGCATTCACCTGTCCACCGATACTGTCGAACGATTCGGCAATTTCACGCGCATTTCTCTTAGTTGTCCCTTTAAAGAACATATGCTCCAGAAAATGTGAAACCCCATTCAATTCTGGCGTTTCATTTCTTGAACCTGTTTTGATCCATACTCCAATTGCCGCTGAACGTACAGTTGGAATATTTTCCAATACAATCCTAACTCCATTTTGACACGTGTATTTCTTAATCAACTAACATTCCTCCCAATCATTCTATGCTGATATCGTTACCAATACATTATGGATTCGATCGCTCTTCATCTACTGCTTCCGAAACGGTAACAACATCTAAATCTTTCTTTTTTATTTCAATTATTAACGTTTCCAATGATTTTGCAGTAGATTCAGTCGGATGCATCAATATAAATGCTCCAGGGTGTACCTTAGAAAGCACTCTTTGTTGAAGGACTTCAGGGCTTGGCTTTTGCCAGTCGATCGTATCCACACTCCACATGGCGGTCTCCATACCGAAAGAATCCGCGATTTTCACCGTTTCATCCCGGTAGCTTCCACTTGGTGGTGCGAACCATTTCATTTTCAAACCTGTCACAGCTTCAATGACTTCATTCGTTTTTCGAATTTCCTCACGTGTAGCTTGTGCGGATATGTTTTTCATATCTGGATGTGAATAAGAATGATTTCCAATTTCGTGCCCGCCACCCTTAATCATCTTGGCCAATTCTGGATTTTTCTTGGTCCAATTACCTTCAAGGAAAAACGTGGCCTTAACATTATTCTTTTTTAACACGGCCAACATATCTTGTAGGTATTCATTCCCCCAGGCCACATTGATTAAAAATGATACCACTGGCTTTTCGGGATGGGCCCGGTAAATGGGCGCCGGCTCCAGATCCTCCATATGTATCTTTGCAGGGACCTGCTGAAATACCAGCTTATTCTTATCGAACACGCCCTCCTTCTTCATGGCTTTATACGAATCATCAATATTTACCTTCATGCCGTTATATGCAGGAACGGTTTTCCAAACAGAATCTATTCGTGCATCCTGTGGTGCAATCTCATATTTTTTTGTTAATTCTTTTATTTGTAAAAGAAGCTCGTCTTCTTGCTTCATAGAAGCAACTGAATCATCGGTTAATTGGGTCAAATAAATTTGTGTATATGGATTTTGCACTAATAACCATGATATACCTGCAATGGCACTTATCGCAACTATCTGCTTCCATTTATTATTCATTTTTTACGCCCCCTTCATACCAAAATGTATGAAGAAAACGGACAAGGTAGAACATGACATCCTTTTGACGCCATTCTCCCAATGGATATTCCAATACCTTTAAACAAAAAAAGCATGCAGATTCACAAGGAATCGCATGCCGGATTTCTATTTTTCATTACGATTGAGAAGGGTTGGCTGCCTCTTTTTGCTCTTTCAAGACTGCTTTACGGGAAAGGTTAACCCTTCCTTGCTTATCGATCTCAGTGACTTTGACCAATAATTCATCGCCAAGTGAAACGACATCTTCCACTTTTCCGACTCTTTCTTCAGCCAGTTCAGAAATATGTACCAAACCGTCTTTACCATTGAAGATTTCAACGAAGGCACCGAACTTTTCGATACGTTTAACTTTACCTAAGTATAGTTCGCCCACTACGACTTCACGTACGATATCTTCAATGATTTTCTTCGCTTTTTGAATCATTGGTTCATCAGTGGAAGATATGAATACCGTTCCATCTTGTTCGATGTCGATTTTCACGCCAGTTTCTTCAATGATTTTGTTGATATGTTTTCCGCTCGGTCCAATGACATCACGGATCTTATCCGGATTTATGGACATTGTAACGATTTTTGGAGCATATTTGGATAACTGCTCACGCGGTTGATTGATCGTTGACATCATTGATTCCAAAATGTGCATCCGGCCATGTTTGGCTTGAAGTAAAGCTTCTTCAAGAATCTCTCTTGAAAGTCCTTCAATCTTAATATCCATTTGTAGGGCAGTAACACCTTTTGAAGTCCCTGCGACTTTAAAGTCCATGTCTCCCAGATGATCTTCCATACCTTGAATATCCGTTAAGATTGTATAGTGCTCACCTGATTTGACTAGGCCCATGGCAATACCGGCAACTGGAGCTTTCAATGGAACTCCGGCATCCATCATTGCCAAAGTGCTTGCACAGATACTTGCTTGTGATGTTGATCCGTTCGATTCAAGGACTTCAGATACAAGTCTGATTGTATATGGGAAGTCTTTATCGTTTGGAATGACAGGCTCCAATGCTCTTTCACCAAGTGCACCGTGACCGATTTCACGGCGTCCTGCCCCACGGATAGGACCAGTTTCACCTACACTGAAATGCGGGAAATTATAGTGATGCATAAAACGTTTTGACTCTTCGGTCCCAAGTCCGTCCAGAATCTGCACATCACCAAGTGCACCTAATGTACAGATGGATAGTGCTTGGGTTTGTCCGCGTGTGAACAATCCGGAACCATGTGTACGGGGCAGAATGGTGACTTCAGATGATAATGGTCTGATTTCGTCAGGATTACGGCCATCCGGGCGCACTTTTTCTTCCGTGATCAAACGGCGGACTTCGGATTTAACCAATTTATTAAGGATTTCTTTAATTTGCTTTAATTTTTCTTCATTAGTTTCTTCTTCATAATGAACCAATACACGATCTTTTACTGCTTTGATCGCGTCTTCACGAGCATGTTTTTCCTGAACTTGTACAGCTTTGTTCAAGTCTGCTTCACATAGGCCTTTCACTTCTGCTTCCAGTTCAGCATCCACTTGGTATAAAGTGACCTGCATTTTTCCCTTGCCGATTTCAGCAACGATTTTCTCTTGGAATGCAATGATCTTCTTGATTTCATCATGTCCGAACATGATTGCTTCAAGCATTGTTTCCTCTGGTACTTCATTCGCTCCGGCTTCAACCATGTTGATGGCATCTTTAGTGCCGGCAACCGTCAGATTGATGTCACTTTTAGCTAATTGGTCAACAGTAGGGTTAATAATGAATTCATTATTGATTCTCCCCACTACAACTCCAGCAATCGGACCTTCGAACGGAATATCGGAAACTGAAAGTGCAAGGGAAGAACCTAGCATGGCTGCCATTTCCGTAGAGCAATCTTGATCGACACTCATGACCATGCTGATGATCTGAACATCGTTCCTGAAGCCATCGGCGAAAAGCGGACGGATTGGACGATCGATTAAACGGCTTGCAAGAATTGCTCTTTCACTCGGTCGTCCTTCACGTTTGATGAAGCCTCCCGGAATTTTACCGACTGCATAAAGTCTTTCTTCGTAGTTGACTGTCAAAGGGAAGAAGTCAACATTTCTAGGTTCCTTCGAAGCTGTCGCAGTACTTAATACAGCAGTTTCTCCATAACGGACTAAAACTGCCCCGTTCGCTTGTTTGGCTAATTGCCCTATCTCTACCGTTACATTACGGCCGGCCCAGTCAAATGAATACGTATGTTTTTCCTGTCCCATTTATTAAACCCCTCTCTGAATCTTCACTTAGAGGCTTAGTTTACCTAAACCTGTATTGGATTAAATCATTTATATGTGAAAGTAACTAAACTCGAGTTAAAACCAAACTATTCCTATTATGCACGAAAAAAACAAGCATTAACAGTAAAATGAATAAAAATTTGATTATGTATATCCTGATCATTTATAAATGGAAAAGGACCCGGCTCCTGCCGAGTCCCAAGGACGAAGGCCCAGCCTTAAGTAGAACACGTCCAAATCATTTGATTAACACCAAAAAAGCGGGAAATTTCCCGCCTTCCTGAAAAAATTATCTACGTAGACCTAATTTGTTAATTAGTGTACGGTAACGAGTAACGTCTTTGTTACGTAGGTAAGTTAAAAGATTACGACGTTTACCTACCATTTTTAGAAGACCGCGACGTGAATGGTGGTCTTTTTTGTGTGTGCGTAAGTGATCGTTCAAGTTGTTGATTTCTTCTGTTAATACTGCGATTTGAACTTCTGGAGATCCAGTGTCAGTATCGTGAGTTCTGAATTCTGCGATAAGTTCGTTTTTGCGTACTTGTGTAATTGCCATGTTATTATTCCTCCTAAAATTCTGTAAAATCACCAATTACCGAGCCAGCGTCGGAGTCTCGACTAGCCAAGCAATGGTTATTCTCATACATACAATAGAATACATGTTTTTCAGCAAAATTGCAAGTCTTGTCTTTTATGCTTCAAGCTTTGCAAAATAGGCTATTGCATTTTGCTTATCCGTTTCGATCTGTGCGACCAATGCTTCAAGTCCGGAAAATTTCTGCTCACTACGAAGTCTTGTATGCCATTCAACCGAAACCTGGTTGCCATAAATATCTCCCGAGAACTCCAAGGCATGGACCTCTACAGTGGGATATTTAGGTTTTTCCTCGTGGAACGTAGGTTTGTATCCGACATTGCAAACCCCGTTATACCATTTACCGCTTATTTTGATCCTGACGGCATACACGCCTGCAGCAGGGAAGATATAATCGTCACTTACTTCAATATTAGCGGTGGGGAAACCCAACTTCCTGCCCCGCTTTTCACCGTGAACGACATGACCTTTCGTTAAATAGCGTCGTCCAGCCAAATGATAAAAGTCGGAGAAGTTGCCATTACCGAGAGTTTCCCTGATTCTCGTCGAGCTAACCTTTTCATCTTCAAGTGTCTGTTTTGCAACGACTGTCTGCGAAAATCTGCCCTGTGCGTAAACAGGCAAATCTTCCATCGACCCTTGACCATAGCGACCGTATGAATAATCAAAGCCTGCAACTACATGACGGACATTCAGCCCGGCAATGTATTCGTCAACGAACCGTTCCGGCAGTACCGAAGCAAATTCCTTGCTGAAATGGACAATGAATAAATAATCGATCCCCATCGACTCTATGATATCCACCTTATCTTCAAGTGGAGTGATATAGCGGATATTTTCCGTTTTCCTACCCAGTACTGCAGAAGGATGCGGGTCAAATGTCATGACTGCTGACTTAAGATTCATTTCATCGGCTTTTTGCTTGGCGGTTTGAATGACAATTTGATGGCCTTTATGTATGCCATCAAAAAATCCAAGCGCCATTACAAGCTCGGGAAAATCATCCGTATTAAATTGATGAGGATGCTCTATTGCGATCACTTTCACCTTTCAATCTCCTCTTTCCGGCGGTAAAACGGTCTATATTTCTTGTGCCAATACTTTTACAGGTTTAATTAATCCCTCTTTTGTCGGATGTATTTGATAAATGGCAATGGCCTTATCTGCTGGATCGACCATCACAAATGGCATTCCTTTTTCAACAACAACATCCTTTGTTTGTTCCAATACCGCGCCGTTAAGTACTTTCTTTGCTACTTTATCACTAATCTGAAATTTGGGCAAATGAAATAATCCCCGCTCCAAAGGCAACAGAAATTCATCCGTTTGACCATTTTCCATGAACTCTTCCACTTCAGAAAATGTGAAACAGTCCTCCTGCTTAAAACCTGCTGATTCAATACGCGTCAAGTCTGACATATGAGCAGGAAAACCCAGTTCTTCACCCATCATGACTGCAAGTGTCCGAATATACGTTCCTTTGCTGCAATTTACGCGAAAACGAAAAGATATGGTTTCCCCTTTAAATTCAGAACGATCATCGAGAAGGGTAATATCATAGATGGTGACCTCCCTTGTCGGCCTCTCCACATCTATCCCTGCACGGGCATATTCATATAATTTCTTCCCGTTCACCTTTACCGCTGAAAACATCGGCGGCGTCTGTTCAATTTTTCCAGTCAATGATTCAAGCACTTCCAGAATCCGTTTACGCTGAATCACTTGATCAATCTTTTTCTCTTCGACTTTTTCTCCGCTTGCGTCTTCAGTTGTCGTTGAAAAACCAAGGGTCACTTCTCCTTCATAAGCTTTACCGGCTTCTGTCAGATATTCGGCTATCTTTGTTGCCCTGCCAATACAAATAGGTAAAACCCCTGTTACATCAGGATCTAAAGTACCTGTGTGACCAACCTTTTTTGTCTTTAAAATCTTTCTTAATTTAAAAACACAATCATGGGATGTCAATCCCTTGGGTTTCCATAATGGAAGAATACCGTTCACGCTTTCACCTCATCTTTTATAAAACACCTTAAACGATTATGAACCCTGTCCCGAAAGGTGTTTTTCCTTTTTTCATATTCGGTTTCAAAAAAAAGAGACCGACTTCAAGAAGTGCAAAGCACTTATTGAGTCGGCCTCCTTTTACTGCTTGCTTATTCCTCGTCTTTTTCAGCCGGTTTATCCTCTGAATTGATTTGGGAAATCAACGACTCGATACGATTACCATAATCGACCGATTCATCAAATTCAAAAAACAGCTCAGGGGTTTTGCGCAGGCGGATTCGCTGCCCAATTTCTGAACGCATGAATCCTTTTGCCTTAGCTAGACCTTGCAGGGTTTTCTCCCTTTGTTCCTGGTCACCCAAAACGGAAATATAAACTGTTGCCTGTTGTAAATCGCCTGTAACCGCGACATCCGTCACTGTAACAAATCCGATTCTTGGATCTTTAATTTTTCGGCCGATAATTTCACTCAGCTCTTTTTTCATTTGTTCGCCAACACGATTTGAACGAAGGCTCATAATATCACCTCGATAGCCTAAAGCCAGTCTATATCTGTTATTGTTCGCTCTAGTTCCGGAAAAGAATCTAGAAATTTAAGGGCATTTTGAAGTTCCCGTTCAGTAGCCTTCCTTGAGGATGTTACGGTTACGATTGAAATCTTTGTCCGCTGCCATAAATCCTGAAAATCGGTCTCTGCTACAGAAATATTGAACTTCTGCTTAAGCCGTGTCATGACACGCTGAAGCACGGCCCTTTTTTCTTTTAAAGAATGGGTGTCATGGATGATGCATTCACATTGGACGGAGCCAACGATCATTTACGTTCGATCTCTTCCATTACATACGCTTCAATTACATCGCCTTCTTTAAGGTCGTTGTAATTTTTAATCGTAATACCGCACTCATAGTTCGTTGCCACTTCTTTAACATCATCTTTAAAACGTTTCAATGCATCAATTTCACCTTCGTAAATGACGACACCTTCACGAATTAAGCGAATTCCGCTATCACGTGTAATTTTTCCTTCTGTTACGTAAGAACCGGCAATCGTTCCTACCTTGGATACTTTGAAAGTCGTACGAACCTCAGCCTGACCGATAATTTTTTCTTCGAATTCAGGGTCAAGCATCCCTTTCATAGCAGACTCGATCTCTTCGATCGCTTTATAGATGATGCGGTGTAGGCGGACATCAACATTTTCTGATTCAGCTGCACGCTTCGCATTCACGTCAGGACGGACGTTAAAACCGATGACGATTGCATTCGAAGCTGTAGCAAGGATGATGTCAGACTCTGTAATGGCACCAACGCCTGTGTGAATGATTTTCACTTTAGCGCCTTCCACTTCTATTTTATTCAGGGAAGCGGCTACTGCTTCCGCAGAACCTTGAACATCAGCTTTTAGAATGATGTTCAATTCTTTAATTTCCCCTTCTTTCATTTGTTCAAACAAAGTATCTAGGGTTACACGGGATTTCTCATTGCGTTGTGAAGCAAGTTGTCTCTGTGCACGCACTTCCCCGACTTGTCGGGCCGTTTTCTCATCTTCAAAGACGATGAAACGATCGCCGGCTTGCGGCACTTCGTTCAATCCAGTGATTTCAACCGGTGTTGAAGGACCTGCATCCTTAACACGGCGTCCAAGATCGTTAACCATCGCACGAACACGTCCGAATGTATTACCGATAACGATCGGATCCCCGATTTTCAACGTTCCGTTTTGAACAAGCAATGTGGCAACCGATCCGCGCCCTTTATCCAAACGTGCTTCGATAACCGTTCCATTTGCTTTACGAGATGGATTCGCTTTATACTCCTCCACTTCACTGACAAGAAGAATCATTTCAAGCAAGCTATCGATACCCTCACCGTTCTTAGCTGAAATTGGTACGAAAATTGTGTCTCCGCCCCATGCTTCAGAAACTAAACCATGTTCTGTCAATTCTTGCATGACACGATCCGGATTGGCAGCTTCTTTATCCATCTTATTGACAGCGACGATAATTGGAACTTCTGCCGCTTTAGCATGGTTGATCGCTTCAATCGTTTGAGGCATGACGCCATCATCCGCAGCGACGACAAGAATGGTGATATCGGTAACTTGTGCACCGCGGGCACGCATTGTTGTAAACGCAGCATGACCTGGTGTATCAAGGAATGTTATTTTCTTATCGTTAACTTTAACTTGATAAGCACCGATATGCTGAGTGATTCCGCCCGCTTCGCCTTCAGTGACTTTTGTATGGCGTATAGAATCAAGCAATGTCGTTTTACCATGGTCAACGTGACCCATGATCGTCACGACAGCCGGACGTTCAATCAAATCTTCAGAAGCATCCTCAGTGACAAGTGATTCAAGGTCTGTTAGATCGACACGAATCTCTTCTTCGGCCACTACACCGTATTCCGCACAAATCAATTCAATTGCATCTTTATCCAAAGTTTGGTTGATTGTTGCCATAACACCAAGCATAAAGAGCTTTTTAATGATTTCAGAAGGTTCACGGTGAAGTTTTTTTCCAAGTTCCATAACCGTCAAAGACTCATAAAACGTAATTTTCTCTGGAAGTTCTCTTTCTTTACGTTTTGTAACAGGTGCCTGTGGCGCTTGTTGTCTTTGTTTATTATTTTTATTCTTGTTATTGCGACCTTTGTTGAACTGGCCGCCAGTTGGTTTTTTCGTCCCTACAGGTTTAACTGGTGGTTTCTTCTTCAGTTTTTCTTTATTGACAGTGCTCTTTTCATCCGCTTCGGCTTCGTACTTCGCAACCGTAGCGTTAGCTTTTGGCTCTTGGCTTTTATCTTCGTTTTTAGGTTTGATTGAATCGTTTAATTTATTTACAGTTGAATCGTCTAATGCTGTCATATGGTTTGTTACCTCTATATTCATTTCTTTAAGTTTATTTATTACATCCTTGCTTGAAACGTTCTTTTGTTTTGCATATTCATATACACGCAATTTTGTCATACGTTCACCCCCGTAAAATTTAATCGAGCAGCGTTCGGAGTTTTTGTGCAAAACCTTCATCCAGAACTGCGACGGCAACTCTAGCATCCTTACCTATCGCATGGCCGAGCAATGACCTGCTTTCGACTCTTTTTAAAGGAACCTGATAAAATGCGCACTTATCAGATATTTTTTTTTCAGTGTTTTTTGAAGCGTCCGCGGATAAAATAACAACTTTGGCATTACCGCTTCTAATCTCTTTAACCACTAATTCTTCACCCGAAATTAGCTTGCGTGCTCGATTGGCCAAACCTAATAGAGACATCCATTGTTGTTGTTGGGTCATGGTGTTAGTTTTTCTCCTTATTCACTAATTCGAGCAATTGTTCATAAAGGGAAGAATCGATTTGGGTACTAAGGTGATTAGCCAGCACATTTTTCTTTTTGGCCAGCTCGATAACATCCCGATCAAGAGTCAAATAAGCTCCCCTTCCAGATTTCTTACCGGTCGGATCCAGGCTGACTTCCCCTTCTTTAGATCGAACGATGCGAATGAGTTCTTTCTTCGGCTTCATTTCGCCTGTCGCCACACATTTACGCATCGGGATTTTTTTTCGGTTATTCATCTTTTTTCACCTCGAATTACTCGTTATCCTCTTCGAAATCTGTTTCCTCTTCAGTAACATAACTATCTCTGCTCAAAAGGAATTCCTGTTCTTCCACAGGATATATACCAGCTTCGCGGGCTTCCGTTTCACTCTTGATATCAATTTTCCAGCCTGTAAGCTTTGCAGCTAAACGGGCATTTTGTCCACGCTTACCAATTGCCAGGGAGAGTTGATAATCCGGTACGATTACAGTCGTCGCCTTTTCCTCTTCTTTAACAATGACCTCAAGTACTTTTGAAGGGCTTAAAGCATTCGCAACGAAAATGACCGGATTCTCCGACCATTTGACGATATCGATCTTTTCACCTTTCAATTCGTTGACGATGGCCTGAACACGCTGGCCTTTTTGGCCTACACAGGAACCGACAGGATCGACTTCTTCGTTATCGGAGTGCACGGAGATTTTTGAACGGTCGCCTGCTTCGCGGGCAACTGACTTGATCTCGACTGTTCCATCGAAAATTTCAGGCACTTCGATTTCGAATAAACGTTTTAAAAGGCCAGGATGTGAACGGGATACAAAAATTTGCGGACCCTTGGAAGTCTTTTCAACTTTAGTGATGAAAACTTTAATGCGGTCATGCGGTTTATATTGTTCATTCGGCATTTGCTCATTCACCGGGAGCAAAGCCTCGATTTTACCTAAGCTCACATAAATGAATCGGGAATCCTGGCGTTGAACGATACCAGTCATGATATCCTCTTCACGATCGATGAATTCGGCATAAATGATGCCCCGTTCCGCTTCACGCACCCTTTGAGTGACGACTTGTTTTGCTGTTTGTGCAGCAATACGGCCGAAATCCTTAGGTGTTACTTCCATTTCGACAACATCATCTAACTGATAGTTGGGATCAATTGCTCTTGCTTCTTCAACAGAAATTTCCAGACGCGAATCGAACACTTCGTCAACAACGTCTTTTCTGGCAAATACACGCATTGTTCCTTTACCAAGATTCAAGTCGATACGTACATTTTGTGCTTGGTTAAAGTTACGGCGATATGCCGATATTAGGGCAGATTCAATCGCGTCGATCAAAACCTCCCTGGAAATTCCTTTTTCGTTTTCTAAAATATAGAGAGCATCCAATAACTCATTGCCCATGGTGATCCCCCTTACGGATATTTAAATTAATGATTTGCTTGACTTAAGCGAAGGTAATCGCCAATCTTGCTTTGGCTACCTTTTCGAATGGTATGACGATCGTTTTCTTTCTTGTCTTGATTCTGACTTCGATTGTCACTTCTTCACCATCGAAACTGGTTAAGATTCCTTCGAATTCTTTTTCATCTAAAATGGGCTCGTATGTTTTTATGTAAACATTTTTACCGATAGCATTAAGGAAATCCTTCTCTTTTTTCAGAGGCCTTTCAGCTCCGGGTGATGAAACTTCGAGAAAATAATTTTGTGGAATCGGATCAACCTCATCAAGCTTTTCACTGAGTTTTTCACTCACATTTCCGCAATCATCAATATCTACGCCTGTTTCTTTATCAATGTACACTCGAAGGAACCAGCTTTTACCTTCCTTCACATACTCCACTTCGACTAATTCAAGCTGCAATTCTTCAAGAATTGGTAATGCTAATTCCTCTACGACTTCCGTTACCTTTTTACTCATTTGTTTCCTCCATACGTGCGTTGTATGCGCTTGGTTTCGGATTCAAAATAAATGGTCATTACAACACGAAAGAGTGGGTTTCCCCACTCTTGCCATTGGTTCCTCTTAGTATTTCCAATAAAAATATACCATAATCAAGATATTTATGCAAATATCATGTCTGTTTCTTCCTTTTTGAAATCCGTTTCCTCTTTTAAAATAAAGATAACTGATTTTGTTCAGGCAATGACTCCAGACAGCCTTGTTTATCAAGGTATTCAAGGATGGTCTTCGAAACCTTACCCCGCTGTTGAAGGTCTTCTTTAGAGAGGAATTCACCATTTCCCCGTGCGTTGACAATATTGATCGCCGCATTCGTTCCAAGACCAGGTATCGAATTGAAAGGCGGAATCAAAGTATTTCCTTCAATTAGGAATTGATCTGCACTGGATTTGTACAAGTCCACTTTAGCGAATGAATATCCTCGTTCACACATTTCCAAAGCTAGTTCAAGAACCGTCAATGTATTCTTTTCCTTAGTGGATGCATCCAATCCCTTTACCATGATTTCTTCCATTTTTGCTTTGATCGCTTGCGATCCCCGTGTCATGGCGTCGATTTCAAAATCATCGGCACGTACTGTGAAATAGGCCGCATAGTATAATAAGGGCAGATGCACTTTAAAATAGGCAATCCGGACAGCCATTAAGACGTAAGCTGCAGCATGGGCTTTCGGGAACATGTATTTAATCTTCTTACATGAATCGATATACCATTCCGGCACCTCATTTTTCCTCATTTCCTCTTCGAATTCCTCTGAGAGCCCTTTCCCTTTACGTACAGATTCCATGATTTTAAACGCCAGGGAAGGATCGAGACCTTGATAGATCAGATAGACCATAATATCATCCCGGCAGCCTATAACCTCACTTAGTGTGCAGATCCGATTGTGGATCAGTTCCTGTGCATTGCTCAGCCATACATCCGTACCGTGGGAAAGGCCTGAAATCTGAACAAGCTCGGAAAAAGTCGTAGGTTTCGTATCTTCAAGCATCTGCCGGACAAAACGCGTACCAAATTCCGGGATGCCAAGCGTACCCGTTTTACACATGATCTGTTCTTCGGTAACTCCTAAAGATTCAGTACTGCTGAATATTTTCATTACTTCCGGATCATCGGTAGGAACGGTCTTTGGATCGATGCCACTTAAATCTTGAAGCATCCGGATTACTGTCGGATCATCGTGTCCAAGTATATCAAGTTTCAAAATATTATCGTGAATGGAATGGAAATCAAAGTGAGTTGTTTTCCACTCTGAATTCCGGTCATCCGCAGGGAACTGAATTGGTGTGAAATCATAGATATCCATATAATCCGGAACGACGATGATTCCGCCCGGGTGCTGTCCAGTCGTCCTTTTCACACCAGTACAACCGGCAACAAGGCGATCGGTCTCGGCTCCGCGCATATGGATATTATTATCAGAGGAATACCCTTTTACATATCCATAAGCCGTTTTTTCAGCGACCGTACCAATCGTTCCGGCACGATATACATATTCTTCACCGAATAAGACCTTCGTATAGTTATGGGCCTTCGGCTGATATTCACCGGAGAAGTTCAAGTCGATATCCGGAACCTTATCCCCTTTAAATCCAAGGAAAGTTTCAAACGGGATATCATGCCCGTCTTTTGTATAAGCGATGCCACAATCCGGACAGTCTTTATCGGGCAGGTCAAACCCGGAACCTACGGAACCGTCATTGAAGAATTCGGATTTCTTGCACTCAGGACATACATAATGCGGCGGAAGAGGGTTCACCTCTGTAATTTCAGTCATGGTGGCAACGAAAGATGATCCAACCGATCCCCTTGAGCCAACTAGATAACCATCATTCAATGATTTTTTAACAAGCTTGTGGGAAATTAAATAAATAACGGCAAAACCGTGGCCGATGATGCTTTTCAATTCTTTCTCAAGACGGGCTTCCACGATTTCCGGCAGGTTTTCCCCATAAATCTTCCTTGCCATGCCATAACTCATTTCACGCATCTCTTCATCTGCACCTTCAATTTTAGGTGTGTATAACTCATCCTTGATTGGCTTGATTTCTTCAATCATATCAGCGATTTTATTCGTGTTGGTTACCACGACCTCTTTGGCTTTCTCGGAACCGAGGAAGGAGAATTCCCGCAGCATTTCATCTGTTGTCCGAAAATGTACGTCAGGAAGCTTATGACGATTCAGCGGGTTCGCGCCGCCTTGTGAATTCACAAGGATTTTACGGTAAATTTTATCATTCGGATCCAAATAATGCACATTTCCCGTGGCTACGACTGGCTTGTCCAGCTTTTCACCAAGCTTGACGATATTGGAGATGATCGTTTCTAATGATTTATCATCCCTTACATATTCAAGCTCAATCAAATGCTGATACACTTCCTTCGGATGGATTTCAAGATAATCGTAGAATTCGGCGATATCGACGACTTCCTCAAAACCCTTCTGCATCATCCCTTCAAAAACTTCCCCTTTATCACATCCCGATCCGACCAGGATTCCTTCACGATACTTTTTAAGTTGTGAGCGCGGTAATCGGGGCACACGATAGAAATAATCGATGTGTGATATTGAAATTAATTTAAAAAGGTTTTTTAACCCCGCCTGTGTTTGCGCGATCAACGTACAATGGGACGGCCGGGAACGCTGGTAAGCATTTCCTTTACCCATATTGTCATTAAGTTGATCATGATGGGTAATCTCCTTTTCCATTGCATCCTTCAGCATCTTCAGCATAAGGTAACCTGTAGCTTCGGCGTCATAAATGGCCCTATGATGCTGGGTCAAATCAATATCGAACTTTTTACATAGTGTATTTAACCGGTGATTTTTAAACTCCGGATATAAGAAACGGGCAAGTTCCAATGTATCAAGCACAGGATTGGAAGCTTTAGGATAACCCAAGTTTTTATAACCTATATTCAAAAACCCCATATCGAAGGCTGCGTTGTGGGCAACCAGGATTGCATCGCCCGCCCATTCCTTGAACTTTTCCAGCACTTCCGAGACTTCTGGAGCATTTTCTACAAGATCATCAGTGATTCCAGTCAATTCTATCGTCGTATTGGATAGTGGGTGATGCGGATTAGCAAATGACTCGAATCGATCAATGATGTCCCCGTCACGGATTTTGACTGCAGCAAATTCAATGATCGTATCATAAACGGCTGACAGACCCGTCGTCTCTACGTCAAACACAACATAGGTTGCATCTGCCAAAGGGATATGCGCCTCATTATAAACGATGGGTACACCATCATTTACAAGATTCACTTCGACGCCATAAAGGATTTTGATACCATTCTTTTTCCCGGCACTATAAGCTTCAGGGAATGATTGTGCTCCCGCATGATCTGTAATGGCAACAGCCTTATGCCCCCACTTTGCAGCTTGGGCAACAAGCGCTGAAGTAGGTGTCACTGCATCCATCGAGCTCATTGGGGTATGCATATGCAGTTCTACACGCTTTTCTCCTTCCGGGGCCTTATCCTGCCGTCCTTGTTTAGAAATTTCATTTATATCATTTGCGATCATTACAAGGTCACGTACGAATGTATCATTTTGAATGCTGCCTTGGGCACGTACCCACATCCCTTTTTTCACTCGGGCAAGTATGGCAGCATCTTCTTTATCACGCGAAAACATTTTGACCAATATCGAGCTCGTATAATCCGTGACTTTAAATGTCAACAGGCTTCGTCCGCTTCGCAACTCACGCACTTCTGCATCAAATACGAAGCCTTCGATAGCAATCCTGCGCTCTTCATCGATAATTTGTTCGATTCTGCGGAAATCCGCATCTTCTTTAATCGTGTAGCCAATTTTAACCGGTCCTTCGTAGACGCCATCGTCGCCGCCTTTTTCCGATTCTTTCTTCTGCATTTCCACTAGCGCAGCAAGTCCCTTTTCCGCGTCTTCCTTTTGTTTCTCTTCCAAAAACTTTTGGTAATCAGGATTCGACACCGTTTCCTTCACTTCCGCTTCAAGTGTCAACGGAGGAAAACCGAATGTTTGGTAGATATTCGAAATGATGCCGGAGTATTTTCGTTTCAGCTGACCAGCTTCCGTATCATTTCGGGCGCTTACGATAAGCTTATATCCATTTACCGTTGGCACTTGTTCATTCAGGAGCGATAACAGTGCTGGAGACATGCCTTCAAGCTCCCCAATGCAGTTTTTCCAATACTCTTTTACCAATTGTTCGGTCACTTGCGGATTGGCCACATTCAAGTTGAATGTGACCTTTGCAATATGGGAAAACGTACTTGCCAGATGTGTAGCAAGTCTTGTATGAACACTGCAAGGAATCAATGCAGGTATATTAAAGGCAAAATGCCATGTTTTGGACTCCCTCTCGATTGAGAGTTTATCAATTTCGGCACCTATGAAATAATTCACAAAGGCATCCTCGGTCAAGTCCATTTGCTGGAGCAAGAGTTGAAATCTCTCTCTACCGCTATTTGGATTTTGATCCATTCCCTCTCTCCCCTATCTACTATCTCTTTAGATATTATTCACTAGCATTTTCGTTTTGATATCAGAGGCTATTATAACATATCATGAATGTTTCACTAGTATCCAAATCCATGAAAAGGAAAGGCATCATCCAATTGAATGATGCCTAGTTCCCCCATTTTTAAATTATCCCAGTATTTCGTGAAGCTTTTGAGTTAGTTCAGCTCTTTCAAGTTCAAGAACCTCACCCGTTTTGCGAATTTTCACTTCGACAATTCCGTCGGATGCCTTTTTACCAACAGTCACCCTGACAGGAAGACCGATCAAGTCGGAGTCTGCGAATTTTACGCCGGCACGTTCTTGACGATCATCCATTAGAACTTCCATGCCTTGTACCTTTAAATCTTTATATAAATCTTCTGCCAGGGCAGACTGAGCCTCATCCTTCATATTGATTGGAATCAAATGGACTTGGTATGGCGCCAAATTCTTTGGCCAGACCAATCCTTTTTCATCGTTGAATTGTTCAGCGACAGCTGCAAGTGTACGGGAAACCCCAATACCATAACATCCCATGATCATTGGCTGCGACCGTCCATTCTCATCCAGGAATGTCGCATTCATAGCTTCGGAATATTTTGTTCCCAGCTTGAATACGTGGCCCACCTCAATTCCTTTGGCAAATTTAATTTTTCCGTTTCCGTCGGGCGATGGGTCGCCCTCTTGGATGAAACGAAGATCTATATAATTGGCCACGTTAAAATCACGAGCGGGATTGACGTTCACATAATGGTGGTCTTCCTCATTTGCACCACAAACTCCATTAACCATGGCTTCGACGGCAAGATCCGCAACCACTTCCACATCAGAAGTGACATTTATAGGTCCAAGAGATCCAATTGCACATCCCAAGACTTCCTTCGTCTCATTTGGATCGACCAAATCAACGATTGAAGCGTTATAGAAGTTCTTCAGCTTGATATCATTGACTTCATGATCTCCTCGTACCAAAACTAGCACATACTTTTCATCCACTTTAAACAATAATGATTTTATTAGTTTCGCTGCATCGGTATTCAGGAATGCAGCAACTTCTTCTATCGATTTTTGACCCGGTGTATGAATTTTTTCAAGTGCAATTTGTTCTTCGCTGCTTTTTTCATATTTTACATTCACAGGTGCCATTTCAATATTGGCTGCATAATCGGAAGTATCCGAATATGCGATGGTATCCTCCCCTATTTCAGACAGGACCATGAATTCATGTGTATCCTTACCACCCATTGCCCCAGAATCGGCAATGACCGCACGGAAGTTCAACCCACAACGGCTAAATATATTCGAATATGCCGCAAATAAATTTTTATATACAGCATCCAGGCTTTCTTGATTAGCATGGAAAGAATAAGCATCCTTCATGATGAACTCACGTCCACGCAACAATCCGAAACGCGGTCTTTTTTCATCACGGAATTTGGTTTGGATTTGGTAAACCGTCAATGGAAGACGCTTATAGGATTTCACCTCATCGCGAACTAAACTGGTTATCACTTCTTCATGCGTGGCACCAAGCGCAAATTCACGGTTGTTGCGATCCTTAAGCCGCATCAACTCTGGACCATAAGTATACCAGCGTCCAGATTCCTGCCAGAATTCAGCTTGTTGTAAAGCCGGCATCAACAGTTCCACTGCACCTGCATTTTCCAGTTCTTCCCTAACGATCGCCTCAACCTTTTGAAGCACCTTTTTTCCAAGCGGCATAAAACTATAAACCCCGCTGGAATTTTGTCTCATAAATCCTGCACGCAATAGCAGCTGATGACTTTTGATTTCAGCATCTGCAGGCACTTCCCTCAATGTAGGGATCAACGTCATACTTTGTTTCATATTTGCACCTCTTCAATATTTCCTTTAAATTACTTGCAGCTTCGGTAAATTTGATACCGCAACATTTTAATACGGTCATTTCATACAAAAAAGACTTTCCGGTCATTCAGAAAAGCTAATTTAATATACTCATTCTCGATTATACTTACGATTTCCCTAGAAAACAAACAATTTCCCCAAAACGATTAAAAAACTAGGAAATCCCTTCAGATAAGAAAACGGCCAACAGATAATTCTGCTGGCCAGTTTTTGCATTATCCAAACATGTCTTACAGGAAGAATCGCTGGATGTCATTCCAGGTAACGACAATCATCAATAACATCAGCAAAGCAAAGCCGATGAAGTGGACCATCCCTTCTTTTTGACGGTCAATTGGTTTCCCTCTTAAGAATTCGACCACAAAGAACAACAGCCTTCCTCCATCCAATGCCGGCAGCGGAAGCAGGTTCATGATTCCCAGGTTAATGCTGAGCAGCCCTGCCCATTTCATTAACGTGAATAAACCTTGTTTCGCCACTTCCTCAGTTGATTTATATATGCCTACAGGACCAGATAAACTGTCGATCGTAAATCCTCCCGTTACAAGATCACCAAGGATGATGAAGATTTGTTTTGTCCAAAAATACGTTTCTGTAAAACCATATTGTATAGCTTTAATCGGTGCTTTTTCAACCGGAGGGTAAACACCGATAATCCCGATTTTCTTCCCTTCCCTTTCCACTTCTTGTGGAACAACCGGTACTTCTAGTGTTTTCCCGTCCCTGTCAACGACAAACTCGATCTCTTGCCCAGGGTTCTTTTGAATGCTTTCCTGAACATCTCCCCAAGTGGAGACTTCCGTACCTTCTATGGATTGAATGACATCTCCCGATTTTAAACCGGCATTTACAGCCGAACCATCCGGAGTCAACTCACCTAGTTTCGCTTCATCCACCACAACACCTTGAAACAGGCCGATCAGCACAAAAATGACAAAAGCCAAAACGAAATTCATTGCCGGACCAGCTACAATCGTCAGAAAACGATGCCCAAGCGACTTTGAGGCAAATTGCCGGTCAAAAGGAGCAATCTGGTTCTCTACACCATTTTCAACGATCACAGCCTCTTTATGGATGGCAAACGTTTTTAGTGTATCTTCCTCTCCCTCTTCATAACCAGTAAGGATCAGTTTATGATCAAGGTCGATCACTTCAACTTCCACAAGTCGAATATCAGGATATTTATCTTTATTGTTCAAAATGATCTTTGTAACATTCTCATCATTATCGAACATTAACCCAACCCGATAGCCGGGTTTCAATTCTATATTTTCTGCGTCCTCACCGGCCATACGCACGTAACCGCCAAGAGGAAGCAATCGGATGGTATAAACGGTTTCCTTCTTTTTATATGTGAATACTTTTGGCCCGAAACCGATTGCGAACTCACGGCATAAGATTCCTGCTCGCTTTGCAAACACTAAGTGCCCAAGCTCATGGAAAAAAACTAGAGCTCCAAAAATGATGATGAACGCTATAATCGTTTCTAAAGTCTGCATGTTCCGGTCACCTATCTTTCACTAAAGATTCTATATACTGCCTTGTCATATTATCGACTTCCTGAATCGTTTCTAAATCTGGAAGGGCTATGACGGAATGCTGATTCAGCGCTTTTTCAATTAACGTCTCAATTTCAAGGAAGGTTACCTTTCCAGATAAGAATGCAGAGACTGCGGCTTCATTGGCGGCATTCAACACAGTAGTCATCGTTCCGCCCATTTTACCTGCTTTATAAGCGAATTGCAAACAAGGATATCTGGTGAAATCCATATCCCTGAAATGCAGTTTGCCTGCTTCAGCAAGGTTCAATCGTTTGCGGCCTGCCAGCGGAATACGGTCTGGATAAGTAAGTGCATATTGTATCGGCACCCGCATATCCGGTGTCCCCAGTTGTGCTATCACGCTGGAGTCATGAAACTCAACCATGGAATGGATGATGCTCTCCTTATGTAGCAATACATCAATTTTATCGTAGGGAAGATCGAATAGCCAATGGGCCTCGATCACTTCCAATCCTTTATTCATCATTGATGCTGAATCGATCGTAATTTTAGCTCCCATTGACCAATTCGGATGGTTCAGTGCCTCTTCCACCGTTACATCCTTCAATTCTTCCCTGGTCCGATCTCGAAAACTGCCTCCTGAAGCAGTAATGACAAGACGTTCTATATTTTTTTCCTTTTCACCTTGCAGTGCCTGAAAAATAGCTGAATGCTCACTGTCCACCGGCAGCAATCTGACCCCCGCTTTTTTTGCTTCACTCATGACCAAATGACCCGCCGTCACCAACGTCTCCTTGTTGGCGATAGCAATATCCTTTTTTGCCTTTATTGCTTGAAGTGTCGGATAAAGACCCACGCTTCCGATGACGGCATTGACCAATATCGTCGCCTGATCATAAACAGCAACAGCAGTCAATCCCTCATCCCCATACATGAACTCGATATCTTTGCGGTTGGAGAATTCACTTTTCAAAACATGATAATCTTCTTCCGTCTGGACTGAAACCAGTTTCGGTTCAAACTCTTGTATATAAGTCCTGACCAATTCTATATTCTTTCCAGCAGAAAGCGCCACGATCTTGAATTGATCTGGATGGGACCTGACTACATCCGCCGTTTGTTGACCAATCGATCCTGTCGCGCCCAAAAGGCTGATATTTTTCAAATTGTTCATCTCCTAATTCATATAACGCTTGCCTATATTTATATTATAAAACATGCAATAAATGCAAAATCGGTAAAATGAAGATCACACTATCTAGCCTGTCCAAAATTCCACCATGTCCCGGGAGGAGATTCCCTGAATCCTTAACGCCATAATGACGTTTATACGCGGATTGGACGAGATCACCCAATTGGCCGAATACCCCAATGATTAATGAAATCAATAATAATTGTAATAACGTGTAATCAAGGCTGGAGAAGGAGTAAAATAAAACACCCACCACCATCGCGGATATTAACCCGCCGATAAATCCTTCCACCGTCTTGTTTGGACTTATTTCTGGCCATAGCTTTCTTTTACCAAGCGATTTACCAATGAAGTAGGCTCCGGAATCAGTTGCCCAGATCGTAAATAGGGTAAGCAGGATATAGATCAGCCCCAACCCCAAAGAGTCACGTGTTTCAAATAGGAAGTAGAAACCTATCCCCAAGTATAGAATTGAAATCACTAGAAAGCCTGCGTCATCAAAGGTAAAACGGTTTTTTGAAACGACTGTATAAAGTAACAGCAGCAAAACCCCGATCAAGAATACTTGAACTTTATCATAATTAATTTCTGCCAAAAAAGCGGTATGCTCATTAGGCAATAAAAGCACCCACAATAATATGTGAGAAAGAAATGCTTCAAAAGAAAGTACACGTAACTTTTTCATTTTCATCAGTTCGTACAAACCAATCGAACCTAACAGATAAACCGTCAGTAAAAAGGGAGTGCCCCCTAAAATAACTAGTGGAATGAAGATAGCGGCAACTACGACCGCCGTAATAATTCGTTGTTTCATTATTCCATTTTCCTCGCCTTCTACATTAAACGCCACCGAATCTTCGTGAACGCTTTTGATACTCCTCAACTGCCTGCAATAAATGCTCTTCACTAAAATCCGGCCACAGCACTTCAGTAAACCAAAGCTCCGTATAAGCAGACTGCCAAAGCATGAAATTACTTAAACGGATTTCACCGCTAGTACGGATCAGTAAATCGGGATCCGACAAATGTTTGGTCATCAGGTAACTGGATACCATTTCCTCCGTTACATTTTCCTTTATTATACCATTCTTAGCATCTTGAATGATGCTATTCACTGCAGATACAATCTCCCCACGGCTTCCATAGTTCAGGGCAAAATTCAGAATCATCCCATCATTGTCTTTCGTGTCTTCCATTGCCCGTTTAACGGCACTTTGAGTATGTGACGGAATGAGTGACAAGTCCCCAATCGTTTCAACTCTAACATTTTCGGAAATGAGCTCGGGCAAAAAAGTCCCAAGAAATTCCTGGGGCAGCTTCATCAAAAAGTCGACTTCACTTTTCGGGCGTTTCCAATTTTCAGTGGAAAACGCATAGACCGTCAAAGTTTTGACCCCTAATTTATTGGCAACTTTCGTAATTCTACGAACGGTTTTCATTCCTTCATGATGACCCGCCACACGTGGCAATGCACGCTTTTTGGCCCAACGGCCGTTCCCATCCATAATGATGGCGATATGCTGAGGAACATCAAACTGTTTAATATGCTGAATCCTATTTGTTACATCGGAAGAAGCATCTTTTTTAACGAAACGCTTCCAAAGTGAATACATATGTTAGTCCCCCATCAGGTTGTACTTATCTCTCTACAAAGGCAAAGTTTTTCGTGCACTATGTATATCAAGCTTTCTGCCGCTTAAAAAGAATCTATATTATAATATCAAAAAAAAACTGGTTCTCATATTATTATTATGAAAATTATTTCTTCATTAGAAGCTTGAAAGGGAGAAATCATTCCTTCTTTTTTTCTAAAACCGATTATGACTGACATGAAAAATGCAAAAAAAAGGCCACCTCCAACGTTTGCATGCAACATACTAACTCAAGGAGTAATCATTATCGGAGAAACCTTATTATAACAGTTTTCTCCTTTAAGCACACCTATATGTTAGCACCAAGACATGACCCAGTATGGATTCGGCCCTCTTTATTTAATCAATTCTTCAATGGAAATTATACTTCCAAAATTTCTTTTTCTTTATCTTTTGTAATTTCATCGATTTTCGTGATATTGCCATCTGTCATCTTTTGGATGTCATCAGCATAGCCACGCAAATCATCTTCAGTGATTTCACCACTTTTTTCAAGCTTTTTCAAATCATCATTAGCATCGCGACGCACATTACGGACAGCTATTTTTGCCTCTTCCGCTTCTTTTTTCACAACTTTCACAAGCTCTTTTCTGCGCTCTTCAGTTAACGCCGGGATGGCTATCCTGATGATCGATCCGTCATTAGAAGGATTTAAGCCTAAGTCTGATTTCAAAATCGCCTTTTCGATTTCACCCAATACCGTTTTATCATATGGTTGAATGACTAATAGTCTAGCTTCCGGGACAGAAATACCAGCCACCTGATTAACTGGTGTCGGCGAACCATAATAATCAATCGAGATTCTATCAAGCAATGAGGCATTTGCCCTTCCGGCACGGATGCTTGCTAATTCACGTGTGTACGCTCCAATGGCTTTTTCCATTTTCGTTTTCGCATTCGAAATAACTTGTTTCGGCATCTTTTATTTCCCCCTTACAATAGTTCCAAGCGTTTCGCCTAAAACGGCCCGTTTAATATTGCCTTTTTCCATGATCGAGAAGACGATCAATGGAATATCATTGTCCATGCATAGTGAGGACGCAGTTGAATCCATTACTTCTAACCCTTCTTTAATCACATCAAGATAGGAAAGTTTATCATACTTCACTGCATTTTTGTCTTTAACCGGATCTGCATTGTATACGCCATCCACATTATTCTTCGCCATCAAGATGACATCAGCTTCAATTTCTGCAGCACGCAGGGCGGCAGTGGTATCCGTTGAGAAGTATGGATTACCTGTACCAGCTGCAAAAATCACCACTCTCTTTTTCTCTAGATGCCTGATTGCACGGCGTCTAATGTATGGTTCTGCTACTTGTCTCATCTCAATGGAAGTTTGCACGCGTGTTTCAATTCCAAGCTGATCAAGGCTGTCTTGTAATGCCAATGAGTTCATGACTGTAGCCAACATCCCCATATAATCGGCATTAGCACGATCCATGCCCATTTCACTGCCTATTTTCCCGCGCCAGATGTTTCCGCCACCGACAACAACAGCTACTTCCACATCAAGCTCAGCCACTTCCTTGACTTGTTCAGCTATGGATTTAATTACTGCAGGGTTAATTCCAAATCCTTCTTCACCGGCTAATGCTTCACCACTTAGTTTTAGAACGACACGTTTATATTTAGCGTTACTCATGAGAACCTCCAACTATGTAATCTTTTCATTCGTTCATCATGCTTTCTTGCAATACTGCCAAAAAATCATGACATTTCAAAAAATAGGGAACACAAGAGTGTTCCCCATTATTAATTATCTGACAATTAGTCTTTTTTAACTTGGTTCATTACTTCTTCAGCAAAGTTTTCTTGACGTTTTTCAAGACCTTCCCCTACTTCATAACGAACGAATGATTGGATTTTTCCGCCTTTTGATTCAACGAATTGTCCCACTTTTTGATCAGGGTTCTTAACGAAAGCTTGTTCGTTAACACAGATTTCTTCGTAGAATTTATTGATACGTCCTTCAACCATTTTCGCAACGATTTTTTCAGGTTTTCCTTCATTAAGAGCTTGCTGTGTAAGAACTTCGCGTTCGCGTTCTAATTCGCTAGCATCCACTTGGTCGCGAGAGATATATTTAGGGTTAATTGCAGCAATATGCATTGAAACGCTTTTAGCTGCTTCTTCGTCAGTTGTACCTTCAAGAACTGATAGTACGCTGATGCGTCCACCCATGTGAAGGTATGCACCAAATGCGTCGTTATCTGTTTTAGAAACGACTTGGAAACGGCGAAGAGTTAATTTTTCCCCAATTTTAGCAACAGCAGCATTGATATGATCTGCAACTTTTGCTCCATTTTCCATTGTTTGCTCAAGAGCAGCTTCAACGCTTTCAGGTTTGTTCGCAAGAAGGAACCCAGCCAATTCCTTAACAAGAATTTGGAAGCCTTCGTTTTTAGCAACGAAATCAGTTTCAGAGTTCACTTCAAGAATAACCGCTTGGTTTCCTTCAACAACGATTGAAGTTAAACCTTCAGCAGCGATACGGTCGCCTTTATTAGCAGCTTTTGCAATTCCTTTTTCACGTAGGAAATCGATTGCCTTTTCCATATCGCCTTCTGTTTGTACAAGTGCCTTTTTACAGTCCATCATACCGGCACCAGTTTTTTCACGCAATTCTTTAACTAATTGTGCAGTGATTGCCATAATATATATCCTCCTCAAATTAAATGCAGTTTATTCAATCTTTACCCATTATTGCCAAAAAATACTTGTTATCATCAAAGAAAATAACGAGCTTTGACAATATTTCCGAAAAACATCCACTTTTTCAGTCAATATGACGGAACTAAACCAGCTGATGATTTTCATCCCTTAAAAATCGCCCATACCTTTAAAAAAAAGACATTCCGTACAGTGATTTTATGTATGTTTATTTAGTGCAAAAAAAAGGGATAAAAGGCATTATCCTCTTATCACCTTTTTTCTTACTGAATAAGCAACCTTTTTTACTTATTAAGCAGTAGTTGTTTCAGTTGCTGTTTCTTCGCCTTGTTTAGCTTCTAAGATAGCATCTGCCATTTTACCTGTTAATAATTTAACAGCACGGATTGCATCGTCATTCGCAGGAATAACTACATCGATTTCATCCGGATCACAGTTTGTATCAACGATACCAACAAGTGGAATGTGTAATTTGTGTGCTTCCGCAACAGCAATACGCTCTTTGCGAGGGTCGATAACGAAGATCGCATCTGGAAGAGTCTTCATATCTTTAATACCGCCTAAGAATTTTTCTAAGCGATCCCATTCTTTTTTAAGTTGGATAACTTCTTTTTTAGGAAGGACTTCGAAAGTTCCGTTTTCTTCCATTTTTTCGATATCTTTAAGACGAGTGATACGTTTTTGGATTGTTTCAAAGTTTGTTAAAGTTCCGCCTAACCAACGTTGGTTTACATAGTACATACCAGAACGGATAGCTTCTTCTTTAACAGATTCTTGAGCTTGTTTTTTAGTTCCGACGAAAAGAACAGTACCACCGTTAGCAGCTAGTTCTTTCACGAAGTTATAAGCTTCTTCAACCTTTTTAACTGTTTTTTGAAGGTCGATGATGTAGATGCCGTTACGCTCAGTGAAGATATATTTCTTCATTTTTGGGTTCCAGCGACGTGTTTGGTGTCCGAAATGCACACCAGCTTCAAGCAATTGTTTCATAGAAATGACTGACATTTTAGTTCCTCCTAAATGGTTTTGTTTTTCCTCCGCACCGATCATTTTCATACAGAAACTGTCGTAACAGCACCATCTGCAAGAATCACGGGGCGTGTGTATTAACACCATTTCATAATATATCATAATGACTCTGCACAATCAAGAGATAAGTTTATCTATTCATGCGAAACTTTAGTAATAGCTCTATCTCCGTTCGACCGCAACCTAACTTTTTGGCGATCTCCTCTATTGAATGTCCTTGATCCGCTAACATATCCACTTTTTCATTTAATGACCGTTCATTTAACGAAGCCTGCAGCATGTCCGAAAATTCCTTGGCAGCCGGCTTTCCTTGATTTAGAGGGGAAGTGGCAGCCGATGCAAGTTCCAATTTGTCCTCGACTTTTACGGGTAAAGCATTGGCCTCATTTTCTTCAGGCATTATTTTATAAGCGTTAATTGCCTGCTTTTTAGCGGCGGCACGACTTCCCGCTTTATACTCTAGCAGAATGTTTTGTTCTTGTTTTTCTTTCTTTGTTTCTTTGATTGAACTATGTTCTTGTCCTTTTTGTCCATGCTCAGGATTCATTGCCACCGAATTGTTGATTGCCTTTACCAGTGTCTCGTTATCCTCTTTCATCTCCATTAAATAACCAGACAAAAGTTGTTCCATTTCTCCAATGACGGCCTTTTGGTCTTTTTCCAACATGCTTAAACGATTTTGACGAAGATATAAAACGATGATGGCAAAAATGGTGAATATGTTCAATACAAACAACAGAAATATAAAAAATGCTGACATACTGCCTCCTAATTAACCGGAATAGTCAATCCTGTTACCTTTAAACGGATGGGGATCTTTTTTCACTGTAGTTTTTTCTTGAGTACTTTCCCTATTCTCTTCTTGACAAAGTACAGTTCGAACATTCTGTGATTTCGAATCATTTATTGATGCAAGTATCCGTAAAAATTCTATCAAGTTGATTTACAGGGCTTTCTTCGTTCAATAGGAATCCCTAATGCCTTCCAGACTCCATAGCCCTCTTCAATGGAAGTATCTTCATTAAATCTTTTGATCTTGCATCGTGTTTCTTAATTTATAAATCGCTTTCGAGTGAATTTGGGATATCCGTGACGTAGATAGACCCATCACTTGTCCGATTTCGGTTAACGTCAGTTCTTCTTTATAAAAAAGCTGTAAAACCAACTGTTCTTTTACATTTAGGGTTTCAATGACTTTGGCTAATTCCTCATACAGTTCGTCCCTTAACACATGTTCCTCAGGTAAATCCGCCTTTTCATCTTTAATATGAAAATTCGCGCTTTCTTTATCGTCCTCTTGGGGATTTTCATCCATAGATAGTACATTGGCAAAGAAATTCTCATTTAATGCAGCATAAACTTCATCTTCCGGAATATTCAATTCAGCGGCAATCTCAGTTGGCGAAAGGTTCCTCATGTATTGCTGCTCCAGCTTCTCTATTGCAGATTCAATTTTCTTGGCTTTATCTCTTGCACTCCGTGGAAGCCAATCCTCTTTTCTTAATCCATCTAAAATGGCACCACGAATTCTAAATGATGCATATGTGTCAAACTTGAGGTCACGCTTCGTATCAAAACGTTCCAGGGCATCGAATAACCCCATCATCCCTAAACTCCTTATATCATCCCGGCTCACATTTTTAGGAAGACTTACTGAAATACGTTGAACATGGTACGATACGAGAGGTATGTATTTCTTTACCAAAATGTCCCCGGCTAGCGGATCTCTGCAATCCACCCAATTTTTCCAACATAACTGCTCTTCTTCGATGGTCAGATGAGACATTGGACATCCTCCTAACATTGTTATACGATTTGTGATCAATACGGCCCTTAAAGCCATACATGCAATAATGATTCGGTTGCAAATGTACCTGTCATATTTTTGGCTTTTCAAAAGCCAAATCCGAGCCTATATGTTTTTAGTCCCTTTTGTAACGGTCCGTATATTTAGCAGACAATCATTTAAATTGAATTCAATCGTTCTTCCGCTATTCCCGCCAACATCTTCGGCAACGATTCTAATCCGCAGGTCAGATAACTCTTTCCGGACAGCTTCCACATTCCGGGGTCCGATTCTCATTAAATCCCCTCCGGAGGCAAATTGAAACATTTGTGCTCCTCCAGCCAGCTTCGCTTTGAGGTATGGCATTCTTGCGCCTTCTTTGACTAATACCTGCACTAATTCCTTTATCGCCGTATCTGCAAATTTGGCAACATTGATCTGTCCCGATTTTGCGAGTGAAGAGTCTGGAAGCATAATATGGGCCAAACCTGCGATTTCTTTTTTTTCATCATAAATCACAACACCGACACACGATCCCAAACCTGAAGTACGAATCGTATAGGGAGGTTTTATTATATTCATATCCGCTATTCCAACCTTAACAACCTGGACCTTTACGGATTCAGTCATTAGGTGAAACTCCTAAGGCGGAAAAAATGATATCAAAAAATTCGGGATCAGGTAATAAAAAGAAATGTCCACTAACCGAGTCAGCAAAAAGCTTTTCCTTTTCAAGTACAGTATCGATGACGATGGCTGCGTCACTTACTTGAGATAATTCCAATAACCCATAACTGATCGTTGCCCCTACCATATCGATGCTCAAGGATGGAACGGATGGATAGATATTCAATCGGGTAAAATCAGAAAGGGAAGAGAGATAGGATCCCGATAAAATATTCCCTAATTCCTGAAGGCAAGAGAGTGCCAGTTCAGTATAGGATGCGGATTCCATCAAAAAGGTTTCATCACCAGTCATCCTACGAATCAAGTATTGGGCTGCAGGTAGTGAAAGGATAAAAAACATACTCCCTGAAGCATCACCTTCTATTCTAAGAAAAACGCTGGCCACGACGTGATCGGCCCCGCCAGCCATTTCCATCATTTCATCAAAGGAAACGATTCGGACATTAGGAACATTCATATCAATTTTCCTATTAAGGATGGCAGAAAGTGCAGTTGCAGCGTTTCCTGCACCTATATTACCGATTTCCTTCAAAATATCGAGCTGAAGAGTGTTGATTTTCTCAATGAACGACATATGATTATCCTTCTCTTAACATATTTTCAGTCATTTCAAGACTTAAGGCCTTCTCCAAATTAATTAGGACGAGCAGTCGCTTTTCAATTTTAGCCACTCCGCTAATGTATTCTGAAGCCAAATGTCCTACAACTTCAGGCTGAGGTTCGATACTCTCCAATGGAATATCCAAAACGTCATTGGCAGAGTCCACTATTAACCCCACCTCCATATCATCCAGAATGACGATGATAATCCTTGTTGATTCATCATATTCCACCTCTTCAAAATCAAAACGAACCCGTAAATCAATAATTGGAGTGATTACCCCCCTTAAATTTATGACTCCCTTAACGAATTTTAAAGCCTTTGGAACCCTGGTAATATGCAGTAGCTTTTCAATGCCGCTCACCTTATCCACTGGAATTGCATATTCCTTATCCTTTATTTGAAATACGATTACTTTCATATCCTCAGACATCCATTCCCCTCCTTTAAAAAACTAATGATGATCGTCTTGACGAAATCTGCATCGATACCTGCACCGTTTATCTATCTTTCAATGAATCAATGTATTGCAATCTATGATTAATGCTACTTGACCATCACCAAGTATCGTAGCCCCGGATATGGCAAATGCACTGGTTAAATAGTTGCCCAATGATTTAAGAACGATTTCCAGTTGCCCGATGAATGAATCTACGACTAATCCCGCTAATTTATCACCTTTTCTTACAATGACCACAGAGAGGGACTCTTCTTCTTCCTGACTGATAGGCACTTCAAATATATCTTTCAAGAACAGAAGCGGCAGAAGCTTACCCCTGAAGTCAATGACTTGTTGATTATGGGCATTCATGATATCTGCTTTTTTTATGATTGCTGTTTCTATAATGGAAGAAAGCGGTATGGCATATTTTTCGTTTTGGATAGCAACCAGCATGACAGAAATTATGGACAATGTAAGCGGAAGCTGAATAAGGAAGATGGATCCTTCATTTTCCTTGGAATCGATCGTCACGGATCCACCGAGGGACTCAATGGTATTTTTAACTACATCCAGCCCCACACCGCGTCCCGATACATCTGAAATGGTTTCCGCTGTTGAGAAACCAGAAGCGAATATCAATTCATAGATTTGCTTATCCGTTAGGGTGGCGGCAGTTTCCTTAGTTAATATCCCGTTGGATAGCGCCTTGTTCAAGACTCGATCTTTATTGATTCCTGCGCCGTCATCCTCGATTTCAATGAAAACATGATTACCGCTGTGATAGGCTTTTAACAGGATTTTACCTTCTTCATTCTTTCCTTTCGCCAAACGTTCTTCAGGTGTTTCAATTCCATGATCCATGGCGTTCCTTATTAAATGGACGAGAGGATCACCGATTTCATCAATGACTGTACGATCAAGTTCCGTTTCGGCACCATTGATTTCCAAACTGACTTTCTTGTTTAAGTCCCTTGCCAATTGACGGACCATTTTAGGAAAACGATTGAATACAGTTTCCACGGGCACCATCCGCATATTCAATACGATTGTTTGTAAATCACTGGTTATACGGGACATTCTTTCTACTGTTTCATGCAATTCCTGATTATCCAAATTACTTGAAATCTGGTCAAGCCTGCCTCTATCGATTACTAGTTCCTCGAATAAGTTCATTAATATATCAAGCCGCTCAATATTCACCCGAATGGTCTTGCTTGATGCCGTCATAACGGGTGCCTGTTTTTTCTTATCATCATATTCCGTTGGAAGCTCGGCATTATTTGTCTCTTGTTTTGGGATTTCAGTAACTTTATCCTCTTTAGAATGGGCAGCATACCTTAAATGTTCAAGATCAAGTGCAGTTACAACAACTTGATCCACTTCGGAAACCTTCATGATTTTATTCTTTATCTCATCACTCGATTCCGTTGTTACCATCGTGATTGTAAATCGCTGATCGAATTGCTCTTCTTCCAAAAGTTCGACGGGTGGATGTGACTTGATTACTTCACCGGACTTTTCTAGCACCTCAAAAACCATAAACACCCTGGCAGCTTTTAAAAGACATTCCTCACGCAACCCTATCGAAATTTCGAAGCTGTTGAATCCCTGATCCTTTGACTGCTGTAGTACTGTCCATTCAAATTCATCGTACTCTCCAACAGTCATTTCCTCCTTGTCAAGGACGGCAGAAGCCGCTGCCACTTCTGCAATGGCTGAAGAAACGGGCGACTCCCCTTTTTCAATCATTTCCAGCTGATGGACAACCCCCATCACATTTCGTTTCCCATCTCCACCTTCAGCAATGGACATGACCATCGCTTCTAAATCATCTACCGCTAAAAATATCACGTCAAACAATTCAGGCGAAAGAACGATTTGACTGTTTCGGATCGCATCCAAAACATTCTCCATTTTATGAGTTAAATTGGCTAGGTCCTCATAACCCATAGTTGCCGACATCCCTTTTAAGGTATGGGCGGAACGAAAGATTTCGTTTACTACCGAGAGGTCTTCCGGGTGCTTTTCGAGTACCAGCAACTGTTCGCTGCATGTTTGAAGATGTTCTTTACTTTCTTCAATAAATACCTCTAAATACTGATTCATATCCATACAATCTCACACCTCCACGTGTTAACAATAGCTTATTACCGCTCTAGCTATTTTTTCTACATCCTCTATGCTATCTATTAACTTGGTATTGATTGCCGCCTTAGGCATACCAAAAACGATTGAAGTCTCCTGTGATTCGGCTATCGCTTTTAAAGGACCCTTATGTTTAAGCTTGGTAAGCCCCTTTGACCCATCCATCCCCATCCCGGTCATGATAACGGCTATTTTCGCATAACCATTCATTTCACTCACCGATTCCATTAGCACATCAACCGACGGGCGATGTCCATTACGCAATTCGGATTGATCCAAAAGGATTGCCCAGCTCATTCCGACTTTCCTCACTTTCAAGTGATAACCTCCAGGTGCGATGTAGGCGACACCTTTTTGAATCAGTTCTCCCTCTTCAGCTTCCTTCACTTTAATCTTGCATAACGAATTCAGGCGTGTTGCCAAGGATTTTGTGAAACCGGGGGGCATATGCTGGACAATGAGTATAGGAGCATCAATGTCTTCTGGGAGTCCTGTCAAGACAGTCTGCAGAGCTCTCGGGCCTCCTGTTGATGTACCGATGACTATTATTTTTTTATATCCATAGAACCATTTTCTTCGGTTTTTTTCGTTTATTGACGAAACTATTGAATCTATATTACTATATTCTCCCCAAACGGAAAGGCATCTTTCAATATTTCTCGCATTTTTTTCTAGTTTGTGAACATTTGCCCGGCTGGCAGCCATAACTTTTTCATGGAGTTCTTTCTTGATTTTATGTAAGTCCAATGAAATGGCTCCCGAAGGTTTAGCCACAAAATCAAAGGCTCCGCTGTTCATGGCGGCAAATGTATTTTCCGTTCCTTTTTTTGTTGTGCTTGATAACATGACTACAGCGGTTGGACATTCATTCATGATCCGGTTTAATGCTTCCAACCCGTCCATAATCGGCATTTCCACATCCAAAGTAACGACATCGGGTTTTAAAGTCTTTATTTTTTCTATGGCATCTATTCCATTCCTGGCAGTCCCGATGATTTCCATCCTGCTATCTTCTGCCAAAAACTCTGAGATTAACTTTCTCATAAATGCAGAATCGTCCACTATCAGCACTTTTACTCTATCCATAGAAGGAGACCTACTTTCCCAAAAAATATCTCTTCATATTTTGGAGGAAACGGCTTTTTTGCAAAGTCAATTCTTCCCCAAATGAATGATTTGCATATCTCGAAGCAATGTCCATGATCGCTTTGGATACATCAGCTTCAGAATCGAAAAGGAGAAAGGGCATTTGTTTGGCAACAGATTTGGGTACGATTCTATCATCTGGCAAGTAACCTAGTGCTACAGCTTCAGAACCTAAAAATTTCACTAGCGCATTTTGTAGCCGGTTAATCGTTTCTTTGCCGTCCTTACTCGAGAAAACACGATTGCAAACTAGTAAGAATGGAATTTCTTTGTTTACTGAATGAATATATTTCATTGCGGAATATGCATCCATGATGGAAGTAGGTTCAGGCGTCGTGATAACGACCATTTCATCCACACATAACAGGAATTTCACGGAATCCTCGGTGATGCCTGCACCCATATCAAATAAGATAAAATCGTAATTTGCCAGCAATAAACTGAATTCTGCATTAAAGCGGGTATACTTATCTTCATCAAGTGAAAAGAGATTCGTCATCCCTGTTCCGCCTGTAATGATTGAAATATTTCCCGGTCCTGACATGATGATATCCTTCAACCTACATTCTTTTTCAAAAAAATCAATAATACTGCAGGGCGAGTGTTCCCCGATCAAAATATCAATATTCCCCATACCGATATCCATGTCGAACAACAGTACCTTTTTCCCTCTTTGGGATAAAGCAATCGAAAAATTCAAAGAAAAGTTTGATTTTCCCACTCCACCTTTACCGCTTAAAACGGCGATTGTTTTGGCCATTGATTGATTTTGGCGGGCTTCCAATCTTCTTCGTAAATTCTCAGCTTGATCTTTCATATTTTTTAGCCCCAAAAACCATTTTCATTAGCTGTGATGATGTAGCTATTTCAATATCGTCCGGTACATTCTGTCCATCTGTTATATAGGCAGCACCTAATTTATGAGTGTGTATAAAATTGAATACAGGCCCGAAAGTGGAAGTTTCGTCCGCTTTTGTAAAAATGACCTGTTTAAGCGGTATGGAAGCAAACTGTCGATAAATATCTTCCATATCCTTCTGTTTAGAAGTCAATGACAGCACTAAATAGGTTTCCATCTCATCTGTAAAATGGATGATTTCATTAAGATCCTTAACATATTGCGCGTTACGGAAATTCCTTCCGGCCGTATCAATAAAAACAAAATCATAATGGGAGAAGCGTTCAGCCGCCCTTTTGAAGTCTTCCAGATTATAAGCCACTTCTATGGGAACGTTTAAGATCTTGGCATATGTCTTAAGTTGATCTATTGCAGCAATCCTGTACGTATCCATCGTAATGAAAGCCACCTTTTTATCATGCTTCAACATGGTTTCTGCAGCCACTTTTGCCAGGGTCGTCGTCTTTCCCACACCTGTCGGGCCAACAAAATTAATATACTTTTTTTGCAGGCCGGTTTTTCCATTATCGACCTTTTCCAAAATCCCGAACATGGCTTCTTCCAACCAAACTTGAACCTCTTCATCAGTGGATAGCTGTTTAAAAACGAACCATTTTTCAAGAAGTTCATCCATGATTTTGGACCGAAGTGAACGATCCACTTCCTGCTCGGTTAGGTATTCATGCATTTTCTGCAGTTTCCCCGGATATTTTCGATCAGGTGAATGGACTTGCAAGCTCTTTATCATATCTTTCAAACCTTCGATTTCTTTTAATAAGTCAGCACTTTCCCTATTGCCTTCATTAGGTTCAAGATCATGACTTGCCATTTCCAGCTTTGATGGCAACTTCTTCGATTTTTGTTTGGTTATGGTTTGGATAGACTGGGGCATGGGGTCCACGGCTGCAATGACTTCAATATTCCTCTTCTTGAATAACCCTAAGAAGCCACCAGTATATACAGCCTTTGAACTTAAGATTACCGCATCACTGCCTAGTTCCTCCCTTATTCGCTTCATTGCCTCGTTCATTGTAGGTGCCAAATATTTCTTTACCTTCAATCGAAATTCACCACCCCTACACTTTGTACTTCTACATTCGATTCGAGTTCATTGTATGAAAGAATCGGTACATTAGGAAAATAACGTTCAGTTAATTGCCGGGCATACATCCTTACTGCCGGAGAGCAGAGTAAGATCGGTTGATGATCCATTAGGGTCAGCTCGTCCAATTTGGCTGCAATGGCCTCCAATATGGATTGCGATAGAGTTGGATCCAATGATAAAAAATTACCATGTTCGGTTTGCTGTACAGCATCCGCGATGGTCTTCTCCACTTTCCCCGATAATGTTATGACTTTAATTCTATTTTCTTCCGTAATAAAAGAATTCGTTATTTGTCTGGCTAAATTCTGCCTTACATACTCAGTAAGCAAATCTGTGTCAGTCGATAACTTGCCATAATCAGCAAGTGTTTCGAAAATGATCGGTAAGTTCCTTATTGAAACTTTTTCCTTCAATAATTTTGCCAATACCTTTTGTACATCTCCTATAGACAAAGGATTCGGAGTGACTTCCCCCACCAGTATAGGTGCCGATTCGTGAAGATGATCGATCAATTGTTTCGTTTCCTGCCTGCCCAATAATTCCTGCGCATTGGCCTTTATGACTTCCGTCAAATGAGTGGATACAACGCTTGGCGGGTCCACAACTGTATAACCCAATAACTCGGCGTGTTCTTTCATGTCATCCGTGATCCACTTGGCCGGTAAACCGAAAGACGGTTCTATCGTATCGATTCCTTCTATTGAATCATCCTCCATCCCTGGACTCATGGCCAAGAAATGATTAAGGAGCAATTCCCCCTTTGCCATGACGCTTCCTTTAATCTTCAGCCGATACTCATTGGGATTCAACTGAATGTTATCACGTATTCTGACAACTGGGATCACGAGCCCCAATTCAATCGCAAGCTGCCTGCGGATCATGACGACCCGTTCCAGCAGGTCTCCCCCTTGATTGGCATCCGCAAGCGGAATCAATCCATATCCAAACTCAAATTCGATCGGGTCTACACTTAAAAGGTTAACGACGCTTTCTGGACTTTTCATTTCATCGGTTTCCAACACTTCTTCCATTTCTAGTATTTCACTTTCGTCCTGCTTTGGAATCCTTGAAATCGTATACCCTCCAACGACTAATAAAGCAGCAATCGGAATGGTGAATAAGTCAGAAATGGGAGTGAATAACCCTAAAAGGAATATGGTTGCTGCTGTTAGGTAAAGCATTTTGGGAAATTGAAATAACTGTTCAACAATATCCGCTCCGAGGTTTCCATTCGAGGCAGCCCGGGTTACAACTATTCCCGTAGCTGTAGAAATCAATAAAGCAGGGACCTGACTCACGATACCGTCACCAACCGATAACATGGAAAAATGGACGGCTGCCTCTCCAAAGCTCATGTCCAATTGCATGACGCCAATGATCATACCGAAAATCAAGTTAATGATGACAATGATGATGCCCGCTATGGCGTCCCCTTTTACAAACTTACTCGCTCCATCCATGGATCCATAAAAGTCCGCTTCGTTACTGATTTTTTCCCTTCTGGCACGTGCTTCGTTTTCGGAAATCATCCCCGCATTTAAATCTGCATCGATGGCCATCTGTTTCCCTGGCATCGCATCCAGCGTAAACCTTGCCGCCACCTCCGAGACCCGTTCGGAACCTTTTGTGATGACGATGAAATTGATGATGACCAAAATGATGAATACAACTAATCCTACAAGCACGTTACCGCCGACTACAAATGACCCAAAGGTTTCTACAACTCCCCCAGCATCACCATAGGTCAAAATGGCACGAGTCGTGGAAACATTCAACCCTAGCCTGAACAACGTCAGTAAAAGGAGCAGGGAAGGAAAGATTGAAAATTCGAGAGGTTCTTTCATATTCATCGTAGTCAATAGAACCAGCAACGCAAGAGAGATATTTAATAGGAGTAAAATACTTAACAACCACGTTGGCAATGGAATGACCAACATGGCAACGATCATGATGACGCTCGATATAACAACTAAATCTCTTGCTCGCATGTTTTTTTCTCTCCTAACTAGCGGGTTACCCTATTACTTCTTTACAGTTTACCTTTGGTTTTATATACAAAGGCCAGTATTTCAGCGACCGCCTTAAAGAACTCTTCGGGTATCGCCTGACCTAATTCAGCTTGATCATATAAAGACCTGGCCAAAGGCCGATTTTCCACCATGATCACATCATTTTCTTTAGCAATGAATTTAATTTTCTGCGCAACAAAATCAACGCCCTTTGCCACTACATACGGAGCCTCAGCTTTTTCTTCATCATATTTTAAAGCAATGGCAAAATGCGTCGGGTTGGTGATGACGACATCCGCATTGGGAATTTCCTGCATCATTCTTTGAGCGGCCATCTGCCTCTGCTTTTGCTTTATCTTGGATTTGATGAGCGGGTCCCCTTCGGAATTTTTATACTCATCCTTAATATCCTGTTTGGACATCCGGATGTTTTTTTCAAAGTCATATTTTTGATACAAATAGTCTAATAGAGCAATGAACAATAAAGCCACGGCGGCATAAAATCCTACCTTTATCGTAATATCCGCCAATGTTGCCATTGCTTCTTCCACAGAAATCTGTGATAAGATCATAATCTCATCCATGCGCTGCCATAGTACATAAAAGGCAACAAAACCAACAAATGCTATTTTAAGAATGGATTTCAATAATTCAACAATGGCCCTCATTGAAAAAATACGCTTGAATCCTTTAATGGGATCCAATTTTTCAAGTTTGAACTGAATGGATTCAGTCGAAAACAAAAATCCGACTTGCATGACATTAGCCAATATCCCAGCCACTAACGCTGCTGCGAAAACGGGTCCCAGGATAAGGCCCATCTCCTTTAAAACCTCGATCATGATAATTTGCATATTTTCCTCGTTGAATCCATTCAAGGTAAAATGTTGCAGATATTCTTTCATGAGACCGAGCAGATGATTATACATGTACGGTCCCATAAGCAATAATACTGAAAACACTGCAAGTAAATTCACAGAGGTATTTACATCCTGACTCTTTGCCACCTGACCTTTTTTCTTCGAATCCTGACGTTTTTTGGGAGTCGCCTTTTCGGTCTTCTCACCTGCGAAAAACTGCAAATCCAACTGAAACATCCCCACATCAAACGCCTCCAATCAACTGCATTAGATGACGCATGGCCAAAAGCAAGAAATTGAAGAGTCGGGTGACAACTGTCAGCATCATCCCCATTACCAGTATGATAACCGCTAAGCCGGCAATGATTTTCACTGGAATTCCGACAACGAACACATTTAATTGAGGGACTGTCCTGGCAAGGATCCCCAGCGTGACATCCACTAGGAAAATACTTCCCACTACAGGTATGGACATTTGAAAAGCAATCATGAAAGCTTTGCTGAAAGCTTTGGCCAAATATTCTATCAGTGCATGATCTCCGAATGGTACAAATAATTGGTCAATCGGGATGAACTGATAACTATAAAAAATTCCATCCAAAAGCAAATGATGACCGTTAGTGCTCAATAGGAATAATAAAGCGACCGTATAAAGGTATTGTCCCATCAACGGGCTTTGTACCCCCGTTTGGGGGTCGATGACATTCGCTATTGAAAAACCCATTTGGAAATCAATCAATCCGCCAGCGACTTGAACGGCCGACAAAATCAAATACGCTGCAAACCCAATGAAAAGGCCAACAAGCGCTTCCTTCATGATCAATAAATAAAACGTCACATCCAATTCCAGAACCGGAGCATCGATGGTGTAATACATGATCCAGGCAAGGAAGATTCCAAGCCCGACCCGATGTTGCACCGGTATTGAACGGTACGAAAAAATCGGCATGGCCACGAAAAACGTAGTGACCCGGACTACAATTAATAAAAAGGCGGGAAAGTGCGGAAATAATTCCTCCATGCCCTACCCTACAAATCGATTCAGATTGCCGAAAATTTCATTTGCATATGATAATAGGTGGCTCAGCATCCATGGAGCCAATAAAATGAGTCCCAATAAGACTGCGACGATTTTCGGAACAAATGCCAAGGTTTGTTCCTGAATCTGTGTAGTCGCCTGAAAGATGCTTACTACTAGTCCTACAATAAGAGCGATTACCATCAATGGGCCAGCAATTATCAATACCATATAAATTCCTTTTTCTGCTATATTAATAACAAAATCTGCACTCATTTTTTCTCACCTGCTTAAAAACTCTGTAATAAAGACTTCACCACTAAATACCATCCATCAACAAGAATGAAAAGGAGGATTTTAAATGGCAGGGAAATCATGACTGGCGGCAACATCATCATCCCCATCGACATCAGAACACTTGCAACGACCATATCAATAACCAAAAAGGGAATGAAAATCATGAAGCCAATTTGAAAAGCTGTTTTGATTTCACTGATTGCAAAAGCAGGTACAAAGGCAGTCAAGGGAATGTCCTGTATCGTTTCAGGCTTATCCACCTTGGCATAATCCAAAAATAACGCCAGATCCTTTTGCCTTGTATGGGCACTCATGAATTCCTTGAATGGTATCGAGGCATGTACATATGCCTCTTCTAAATCTATCTCTTCATTAAATAATGGGGTTAATGCCTTTTCATTCACTTCCTGAAAAGTCGGTGCCATTATGAAAAATGTCATGAAAAGTGCCAAGCCGACCAACACCTGATTCGGCGGCATCTGCTGTGTAGCTAGCGATGTTCTCACAAAGCTCAGGACAATGATGATTCTTGTAAAACAGGTCATCAAGATCAATATGCTTGGAGTCAGCGATAAGACAGTCATCAGAAGAACAAGTTTGACGGAAGTAGAGACATTAGTGGGATCACTGTTATTAAAAAACTCCATGAACTCATTCATTCATTGTCTCTTCCTTTCCTATCAAGCTCCTTTATTAGCTTTTTCCTGCTATCAGACATTTGATCAAGTTGATTTTTGAACTCTGCAGAGAAACTAGCGGTTTCGGAACCGCTTTTCTTCAACCACTTATTTTTCAACTTCATTGCAAGTTCCCCAGGTTGGATCATTTGATCGATCTTATCGTTGTGATCTTTCAAAAGCTGTTCATATTCCTCGGGATCATCTATTTCTTTCAAAAGCTGAATATTTTCGCCGACCCCGATCACCAATATTCGACCGCCGACCTTAACAAGCTGAACAGAACGGTTTGCACCAAGACCCGTACCGCCTAAATTCTCCACTGAATTTGCCTTTTGATACGATTTACTTTTTTTATTAATGAACTTTAATAGGCTATATAGAAGGGCCACTACAAAAATAGTAGCAAATATCATCCTCAGAAACTCCCAAACGGTTATCCCCACTTTCTCAGGATTCGTTGCCTGTTTGGTAGATTTCGAGTCTATTGATTCACCTTTATCCACCTTTAAATCACCTGGCTGTTCATAAACATCCTTCACTGTTTTTTCAAGATCTTCCGCATGGGCCTGTATGGCCCCAGAGAAGACTACTGCTATCATCAGTGAGAACCGAAGCCATTTTTTAATTAATACCAATATGTAGACACCTTCTTAACTTAATGCTTTATTTATGGCTTCCAAAACACGGTCTGCCTGGAATGGCTTCACGATAAAGTCTTTTGCACCCGCCTGGATCGCATCGATGACCATGGCTTGCTGCCCCATCGCTGAACACATGATGACCTTAGCTTGAGGATTTATCTTTTTAATTTCCTTTAACGCTGTAATACCATCCATTTCGGGCATGGTAATATCCATCGTTACAAGATCCGGATCGGTTTCTTTATATTTATCCACTGCTTGGGCGCCATCTGCTGCTTCCCCGACTATTTCAAAACCATTTTTAGAAAGGATATCCTTTATCATCATTCTCATAAATGCTGCATCGTCCACAATTAAAATTTTATTAGCCATTATTTTCGTCCCCCAAATTATTTTATTTTATTTAATCGTTCACTTTGGCTCATGATATCGGTAACACGCACTCCAAAGTTTTCATCGATCACCACTACCTCACCCTTTGCTATCAAGCGGCTGTTTACCAGGATATCCACTGGCTCTCCTGCTAATTTATCCAATTCGATGATCGATCCGGAGGAAAGCTCCAAAATATCCTTTACGGAGCGTTTCGTTCTTCCAAGTTCCACAGTCACTTGCAAGGGGATATCCATCAGCATGCTGAGATTTTTCGTTTCTGGCTCCTGAAGCTGATAAGGCTGGAAACTAGTGAAACTGGCAGGCTGAACATTCACCGGCTGTCCTGTTGGTACGGATGAAACTCCAAAATGTTGTGGTACATTCGGTATTTGGTTCATGGGTTGAGTTTGATGACCGCCTTGTCCATAAGTTTCATTTACCGATCGATCAGTCCGGTTATCCTGGAATGGTGCAGGCTCCTGAGTCGGAATGTTCATTTCTGGATCACTCTGTGCTTTTTGCGTATTCATATCGGCAGGTTGGCTTTCGCCCGTCCCATTTAATAATTCAGAAACCAACCCTTTAGCAAACTCTAACGGCAACAATTGCATAATGCTGGAGTCAATTAAGTTACCGACACGGAGGCGGAACGAGATTTTTGCAAATAAATCCTCGTCAGGTATCGCATTTTCACCAACACCATTTAAAAAGTTAAGTAAATCTACGCTAGGTGGTGAAATATCCACTTTTTTACTGAAAATGGTCGACATGGATGTCGCAGCAGAACCCATCATTTGGTTCATGGCTTCCTGGACAGCACTCAATTGAATTTCCCCAAGCAGGTCAGAAGGATTCCCCCCATCTCCGCCAAGCATCAAATCTGCAATGATAGCTGCATCGCTCTGCTTGATTACCAGCATATTTATACCTGAAAAACCTTCTGTATATTGCACTTGAATCGCTACGTATGGATGCGGGAATTCTTCCGCAATCTGTCCCCTTTCAATTAAAGTAACCATCGGGGTGGTGATATCCACTTTCTGATTCAACAACGTGGATAGGGCAGTGGCCGAACTTCCGAAGGAGATATTACCAATTTCACCGAGGGTGTCGAGTTCCATCATTGATAAATAATCGTCAATCGAAAGAGGGAACACCTCATCCTCTATATCACCTGTACCTTTTAAAAGGGCATCTATCTCGTCTTGTGAAAGCATTCCATCACTTACCATCTTCGTCTCCCCCTTTCAAAATATCAAGAATCTGGATAGCATGTTTTTTTCCTACTTTTCCTGGCTGCCCGCTGTATTTTGGGATTCCTCCAATGGTAATCGTCAAAGGTTCATTGATCGACTTATTTAAATCGATGACATCGCCAACATCAAGCAGCAAAAAGTCCTCGATGGTGATGTCAGTGGAACCAAGTTCAGATATAATGGGAAGATCTGCGTTTCGGATACGCTTTTCCAAAATCATGATTTCCTCCGGGATTTTTTCCTTTTGGGAATTTTCCATCCAATAATGAGCGGACAACTTTGGTATGATTGGTTCCAATACGACGTGAGGAATGCAAACATTAATCATTCCGCTCGTTTCGCCGATTTGTGTATTCAAGGAAATGACCACAACTGTATCGTTAGGCGAAACCAGTTGCAGGAATTGTGGATTCACCTCGAACTCAGTCATCACCGGTTCGATTTCAACAATCGTTCCCCAAGCCTCCTGTAAATTTCCAAAAGCCTTCTCGAATAAATTCGACATGATTTTCGTTTCTATTTCCGTTAAACTATCCACCTTATTCACGCTTATGCCCCGCCCGCCCAAAACGCGATCCATCATGGAATAGGCGATATTCGGGTTGACCTCAAGAATGATTCGGCCATCCAAGGGCGGTACCTCAAAAACATTCATGATGGTCATTTTCGGAATCGATCGGATAAATTCTTCGTATGGTATTTGATCTGCAGAAGCAACGGATATTTGGACATATGTTCTGAGCTGAGCAGAAAAGTATGTGGTCAGCAGCCTGGCAAAGTTCTCGTGTATCCTAGTCAAACTCCGGATTTGATCCTTTGAAAACCGAAGCGCCCTTTTAAAGTCGTATACTTTCACTCTTTTTTCTACTTCTTCTTTTTTTAAATCATCTGCATCCATTTCCCCTGTGGAAATGGCCGATAACAAAGCATCGATTTCATTTTGCGATAATATTTCCCCGGACATTAACACTCACCTCCAAAGCTTCCCCTTCTTATTTAATGAAGCAAGGATGTTCTCATTGCAGAATCGAGGAAGTTATATAAACCTTTTCAACCTTTCCTTCTTCCATTAATTCATTCATTCTAGTCTTTAAAGCTTCCTGAAGCTCTTCCTTGCCTTTTTTACCGGTTAAATCTTCCGCTTTCATTTCGGATAGTTCGGTAATGATGATATTCTTCACTTGAAAATTTCTTTTTTCCAACTCTTCTTTTGCTTTTTTATTTTCTGTTTGGACCATAAATGAGATTTTAATATAATCATTGCCGGCAAGATTCGTAGTAATTTCAGGAACCTCCACTGATGATTGCACAATTTCGTCAATGCTAGGTTTATCTTTGGCAGATGTGGGATCAGATAACTTTGTAACGACCACGACCGCTATGACACCAACAAGCGTTATAGCCACGAGTATAATCAACATAATAGTCAATAAGTTTTTTTTCATGAACTTACCTCCACATCCTTACGAAAACCGAGAACATTAACGGTCCGATAAAATTGTATGATAGCTTCAACCAGTTCCTCTTCCTTCTCTAGCACAACGATTTTCTTACCATTTGTAAAAGTAATCGTCGTATCTGGCAATGACTCTACTGTATCTATGTACAATGCATTTATATGAACGCATTTTCCATTGAGCCTTCTGACTTTGATAATGATATTTAGGAGCCAGAGCAAAAGACCTGGCTCCTCCCTCCCTTAACCTATCGTTTTAAATTAACTAATTCCTGTAAAATTTCATCCGACGTCGTAATGATCCTGGAATTCGACTGGAAACCACGTTGAGCAACGATCATTTCAGTAAATTCTTCAGATAAATCCACATTGGACATTTCCAATGAACCTGATGCAATCACACCGCGCCCCTCACCTGCGATATTGATGTTTGCAGTACCTGAATTGATTGATTCCTGAAAAGTATTACCACCCGTTTTCGTCAAGCCTGATGCATTGGAAAACTTGGCAACGGCCAGTTGGCCTAAGGTTGTGATAAGTCCATTGGAATAAACGCCATTTATTTCCCCTGATGAACCAATATTAAAACTTTCCAGTTTACCTTCTTTATTACCATCCGGATTGACAAGAGCAGTAGTGGAACCTTTAACTTGAGTGAGGTTCGAGAAATCAAAATCCAAATTAACTTTTTGAACGCTTTCATCAACTGCTGTATCCGAGTCATCCTCATTGCCGCTTGAAATGTTAATGGTTTGACCTGCCTGGGTTTTATCCGCTGTCACAATCTGACCATTAGCATCGAAATTCACTGAAGTGAACGGCTTTGGTTTAGTTGCTGAGGTATCCCCCAAAGCAGCAGGTTCTTCATCAAAAAGCTCCCATTTATCATCACCGTTTTTTTGGAAATAGATAGTTGCCGTTTGTTCTTTTCCCTTTTCATCCACAACTTTCATCTGCTGGCTAAATACGGTACCATCAATTGCCTCAGAAGCTAGATTTCCACTTACTGATATTTTAGTAGTGGTGATGGCAGGTAAAATCGCATTGACGTTAACAGCAACGTCGCCAATCGTTTTTGATCGTTTCCCGTTTTCATCAATCTTGTATGCCTGTACTTTCAAACCATTCGCGTTTACAAGCGTACCATTATCATCCAGATAAAAGTTACCTGCACGTGTATATGAAAGAGAATCACCTTGCTTGACGACAAAATAGCCATCACCGGATATCCCTAAATCAAGATCGCGGCCGGTGGTTTGCAGGCTTGACTGTGTATGGATCGTATCGATTGTAGCAATCGTGGAGCCCAATCCAATTTGTTTGGAATTGGTTCCGCCTTTATTGGCTGTTGCTGCGCTTGCACCAGATACCGTTTGGTTCATCGCATCACTGAATGTCACACGGCTTTTTTTGAAGCCATATGTATTGACATTTGCAACGTTATTACCGATAACATCCAATTTTGTCTGTAAGTTTTTCAATCCGCTTATTCCCGAATACATTGAACGAAGCATGTAAAAGCTCCCCTTTCATATAACGACTGCTTCCGTCATTCCGCAGTCCAGGCTTCCTTTTCCAGGTCCAGCCTATTTATCTATAATTATGGTTCCATTGATTTTCGTGAAAATTTGTGATGTTGCTTCATCTCTGTCCATGACCGTGAAGGCCTTGTTGTTTTCCGTGCTTACTATGAGTGCCGCATTAGCTGTAATGAAAAGAGCTTCGGTTACACCCATCTTTTTGGCCCAATTGGCTTTATGGGCTATTTTGTCCCAAGTTTGCGGTGCTATATTTATATTCCTTTGACTCATCCGTAATTGAGCATGTTTACTAACGGTCTAATTTTCATTTGTGGAGACAGCAGCTTGAAAATGCTGTCGAAAGCCTTGTGGGATCATTTGCCCTTTGCCTAAACTGTAATTTGGTTTGTGACATCGCTTGAGCGGAATCTGCTTGAAAACCAAGTTTATTCATATCCCTGCCCCTTAAGCTTCAGCGATTTTTATCAATTGCTCTGATGATAACTTGGTTTTGTTTTCATCATCCACTTCAATTTGCAGCTTGCCATTACTCATGGATACCGAGATTACGACAGCGGACGACTCTCCACTTTTTTCGTCCATCCAGGAAACGCGCTTGCCTATTAATTCACTTGCCGCCGTCAGGCTATTTGCCGTGGAACTTGTTTGTTTCATTGCCGAAATATTTGCGGGTTCAAGCTTTGTGCCATCTTCTAAAAGAAAATAAACACCATCCCCCTTATATTGGATGGATTTAACGATGCCTGTCCCTTCTTCTATCGCAAGGTCTTCATCGCCTTCATCCAATTTGTGCCAAGTTACTTCCTTTCCTACAAAAGAGTTATAGTTCATTAAACTATTTTGTTGATTGATCCCAATTATTTCTTCCAATTGGGCTCCCATATTCATCATCTGTTCCAGAGAAGAAAAAGTTGCCATTTGGGCAATGAATTCCGTATTATCCATCGGACTTGAAGGATCTTGGTTTTGAAGCTGGGTAAGCAACAATTTCAAGAAATCATCTTTTCCCAATGCATCCCCGGCTTTTCTGTTTTCAGTTTGAGATTTTGGTAATAATAGCGACGTATCGATGGTCGTCATTTTTTCACCTACACTTCCAGATTCAACAGAGCATCGGCAAGGGATCCCATAAACTCGCTTTCCGTCTCATCATTGTTTTCTTCCTTACTCTCCTGTTGTTCATTATGTTCTTCCGCATCTTTCTGGCTGAATTTCTCAGAGTTAAAAGCATTGAAGGCCTGTGATATTTCAATTTGAATGTTTTGTCCGCTAAAGGCTTGTTTTAAACCATGAATCTGATTCTCCAGCATATCTTTGACCTGGGCAGTAGTAGCCAGAATCTTGGCTGACAGCATACCATCCTTTTGAATCAACTCGATTCTTAGGGACCCTAAATGTTCAGGATTCAATCTGATCAACAGTTTATTTACACCGTTAGTTCCGCTAAAGTTAGCCTTACTTAAAATATTTTCAAATTGCTTAACAAACTCTTCTTGACTGACGGTTTGCTCACCTTTTGGAGCTGCCAAGACGAATTGTTCCAGCTTTGTCATGAGAAAAGGCATACCAGGCCCTTGATGTTTACCGCTATCCGTACTTTGCAAAGTCACACCGCTGCCCATTGTCCCGTCCTTATTTACCTTGTCACTCCCGGATAATTGCGAGAATGCGCTTTTCAATGTTTCTATGGCTTTAGTTTGCCCTTTCTCCAACGTGTTAAAAGATCGGTGAATTTCTGATTTAGACTGATTGGACAGCCATTTCTCATGCTTTCCCGTTATCCCTTCAAGCAGGCGTTTCATTTGTTTCTGGATGGCTGCTTCATCTTGTGTCATATCCTTATTCTCCGAGAGAAGTGCTTGAATTTTCACCAGTTTCAAAAGATTCACTACACCAGATAAGGGAAGTTCTTGCCATTCTTCTTCGCTCAATGCAGTAACTTTATTCAGGATTGTATACAGGTCCATGCCATTGGCAGATAACAAACTTTGTGAATTCAGGCTGAAGTCATCCACTTCTTGTTCTATATCCAGTTCCTCGATGCTCGCTAAGAAATCAGCAAGGGCATCCTCATCATTTCCCGCTACATTTGTTAGGAGCTGGAAAATATGGTTGTTGTCTAGTTGGTTTACTGCAGGGGCAACCGCTGCACTCTCTTCCCCTGTATCACTCAACCTTTCAAGTTTCAAAAAAACAAGCAATTCCTTTATTACAGATATTCGTCCTTCAGTGATGCCTGCCATATCCGATGGAATGGGGGGTTCTGTCCCCATGGCTGATTGAAGGACGGAACCAAACCCCGAATTAGTTTGCTGATTTGCCTTAATTGGTACCTTTTGATTCAATGATGCCAAAGGAAGTAAAGAATTAATAGCTGAATTCATCTATTCACCTCCTCACTCTTTCCCCTTAAGAACTTTGTTCCGTTAGTTTCTTCGTTAATCTTGCAGCATCAGCTGTTGTCATTTGCTCCAAAACCTTAGCTAAAGTGGCTGCTTTCATACTTGAGAGAATTTCCACTGCATCTTCATCATTCATTTCTGTAATGATAGGTGCAGCTCTCTTGGGAGCCATCCATAAGTACGGATTATATCTTTGAACGCTTGTTTACTATTATTCTGACTATCCTTAAGTTGATTCATTTCTGTTTGAAGCTGCTGTTTTTCCGCTTCTGCCTTCGCAATGGCCTTGTCACGTGTATCAATGATGCCCTCAAGCTTTTCTATCTCTTTTTCCTTATTTTCAATCTCGGTTACTAATTTTTCGAGCTTCATGGAAACTTTCTCATCATTCTTCGCTCGTTTATCATTCTCTTCAGCCTTTTGATCCGATTCAATGAAGGGTATTTGCGCCGACATTTCCTTTGCCTTTTCCACTACATTTCCCCCTGCAACTGTATAAACGATCAACGCTACAGTTACCGTAAAGATTAATGGAATGAAGATGACAAGAAACCATTGAAACTTGCTTATCTTGTTTTCTTCCAATTCATTAGATTCACTTTTTTTACGCATTCCATCACCTTACGCCTTTGCTTAAGTATTGCCGGATAGATATTTCATCCATTTCTTTGTTCTCAGCTTCCTTCATGACATCGAGAAATTCAAGAAAATCATGCTCTTTCATTTTCTCGTACTTTTTAACCTCGATATTTCTTTCCATTAATATATCCCGTTGAGTATTCATCTTGTATCGCGCTTCAATGACTTCCTGTTGACAGAGGCTTAAGAGTTTTTCCAAATTGCCCATAAATAACTGATGATGACGAATATCCTGAACGGATAATCCATTTCGCAGCTTCTCCTGTTGAAACTCAAGCAACTCTTCTTTTTTCTTTAAAAGCGTATATAATTTTTCTGCCACTTCTTCAAATTTTTTTAAAGCAGCATTATATTTAGCTAGTGCATCGGTTTTTTCTTTTTCTTTGATGGACAGGATCTTCTCGAATTTATATTGATAAATCATCATTAATCACCTTTCTCCATCAATTCGACAAGGGCGTTGATACTATTATCTTTAGAAGCTTTTTCATGGGTTCCTTGCTTTAAAAATGAAATGATGTCCGGATAGCGTGAAATAGAATGATCAATTTGTTTGGAAGAACCCTTCTTATAAGCTCCTATATTTATCAAATCTTCCGACTCCATATAGGTTGATAAACTTGTCCGCAATTTTTCTGCAGCGTTTTTATGCTTTTCACCAACAATATTGTTCATGACACGACTAATGCTCTTTAATACATTAAGCGCTGGAAACTGTCCTTTATTGGCCAAGTTACGGTCCAGTATGAAGTGACCATCCAAAATCCCCCTGACAGCATCAGCAATCGGTTCATTCATATCATCACCGTCGACGAGAACTGTATAAAAAGCTGTAATGGTACCCAGCTGATTTGTTCCCGTTCTTTCGAGTAACCTTGGAAGGATGGCAAAAACGGATGGCGTATACCCCTTGGTCGTCGGCGGTTCACCAATGGCAAGCCCAATTTCCCTTTGGGCCATCGCAACCCTTGTGACCGAATCCATCATCAGCATCACATTCAATCCCTTATCACGAAAATATTCAGCGATGGCAGTTGCCGTCAAAGCACCCTTTATCCTCATCAACGCCGGCTGGTCAGATGTCGCCACTACAACGATTGATCGTGCCAGCCCTTCTGGTCCAAGATCTTTCTCAATGAACTCCCGAACTTCACGGCCTCGTTCTCCAATAAGACCGATTATATTTAAGTCCGCCGTCGTATTCCTTGCCACCATTCCAAGCAACGTGCTTTTCCCGACACCGCTCCCTGCAAAGATACCAACTCGCTGTCCTTTTCCAACTGTTAATAAACTATCAATCACTCGAACTCCTACATCTATCGGCTCATTAATGGGAGGTCGTTTCATCGGATTCGGCGGATCTTGATCCACAGAAATTGTCGCGAGACCTTTTGGAAGCTTGGAGTCATCTATAGGATGTCCCAATGGGTCGACTACTTTGCCAATTAGCCCACTTCCCACCTTTATCTCAAGGCTCCGTCCGCTCCCTTCCACTATACAACCCGGTGCAATATCATTAACTCCTGTAAACGGCATTAAAATAACCATTTCATCACGGAAGCCGACAACTTCGGCCAAGATTCGATTTTTCTTTTTTTGTATACCTGTATAGATATAACAAACATCGCCTACAGTGCTTTCAGGGCCTTGAGATTCTATCATTAACCCCACGACACGTTTGACCCGTCCATAATGTTTGAAAGGATCAACCTCATCAACTAAGGCCAATAGGTCTCTAGTTTTCATCACTACTCCCCTTCCAGCAATTCAGTTAGTTTCACTTTAATTTCCTGCAGCTGACTGTCGACACTGGCATCCATCCTTCCGTTTTCGGATTCGATGATACAGCTGCTTTCTTCAAGCTCATCATCCGGAAAGATGTACAACTCGGTATCTTTCGGAAAGATTGCCATCAATTCATCTTTATGAGAAAGAATCGATTGATATTGGATCGGATGGATATGCAATTGCACTTCACGGTTATCCCTCACCTCTTTGATGGCTCTTTTGACTATCGATAAAAAAGACACTTCATCTTTTTCAAGCTGTTGCCCGATAATTTTCTCTGCCACTTTCAGGGCAAGATTCAAAATAACCGTTTCAGATGATTCAATGTGGTGCCGATAATCTTTTTTAGAAGACTCTACCACTTCCTTAGCGAAGGCAATTTCCGCTGCAATCTCGTTATACCCGTTTTGAATACCATCTTCTACTCCCTGCCGATACCCTTCTTTTTGAGCTTGTTCGATAAACATTGCTTTCTCTTGATTCTCCCATTGTTCTCGGTCTTGCTGGATTTCAGCAGCAATCGCTTGGGCTTTTTGTTTAGCTTCGAGCAATAAAGTTTCCGCTTCCTGTTTAGCATCATTGAGAAATTCATCAGATTGAAGATAATGAAAGTTTTTCCGCTCATCTGCATCATCATTTTGAAGAAAATCGAAAGGTCGAACTTTTATTGCAATCTTTTTGTTTTTATCCTGATTAGCCTGCTGGTATTTGATAATCCTAGACAATGATATCATCCCCTCCGCCGCGGGCTATCACAATATCACCAGTTTCTTCCAGTTTCCGAATGACGGAAACAATTCTTGATTGTGCTTCTTCCACATCACGCAAACGTACCGGTCCCATAAATTCCATCTCTTCCTGGAACGTTTCAACCATGCGTTTTGACATGTTACGGAAGACGATTTCCTTCACTTCATCACTAGCCACTTTAAGAGAAAGTTTAAGGTCTTCGTTATCAGATTCCCTGACTACTCGCTGAATCGCCCTGCCATCAAGGGTCACGATATCTTCAAAAACAAACATTCGTTTCTTGATTTCCTCAGCAAGCTCCGGATCTTGGATTTCAAGTGCATCCAAGATCGTTCTTTCCGTTGAGCGGTCAACACCATTCAACACATCTACAACAGCTTCAACTCCACCAGTCTGTGTATAATCTTGGGTAACGGTCGCAGAAAGTTTCCTTTCGAGTATTTGCTCCACTTCATTGATGATTTCCGGAGAAGTGCTATCCATTAATGCAATCCTTCTTGCAATATCGGCCTGCACCTCTTGCGGAAGTTCAGACAATATTTGTCCAGCCTGTGTGGGATCAAGGTAAGAAAGGATTAATGCAATGGTCTGCGGATGCTCGTTCTGGATGAAATTCAAGATTTGTCCAGGATCTGCCTTTCGTGCAAAGTCGAATGGACGAACCTGTAAGGATGATGTTAAACGGTTAATGATGGCGGTCGCCTGATCAGTGCCTAATGCCTTTTCCAGTACCTGCTTCGCATATCCTATCCCGCCCTGTGAGATGTAATCCTGTGCCAAAGCAATATTATGGAATTCTTCCAGGATTTCTTCTTTATCACGGGAGTCCACTTTCCTCACTCCAGAGATTTCAAGGGTCAATCTCTCAATTTCCTCTTCAGTAAGATGCTTATATACGGATGCAGAAACATCCGGTCCTAAAGAAATAAGGAGGATGGCAGCTTTCTGTTTGCCAGTCAATCCGGCCTTTTTTTTTCTTTCTGTCACTTTCCAAGCCTCCTAGTCTTCCGCTATCCAGCTTCTTAATAATTTTGCAAATTCATCCGGCTTTTCTTTTGCAAGTTTCTCCAATTGTTTTCTTTTTAAGGATGCTTCCGTTTCCTTCTCTTTGTTCAAATCCGGAACTTCGAATACGACCTCTTCCTCATCAACTACGTACTCCTCTTCCATTTCAGCTTGTTTTCGGGAACGGAGGAATAAGATTAATAGAATGATAATGGCAAGTATTAGCACTCCGCCGACGATGTACGCCCATATTGGTAACGAAGGATTCGTTTCATCTTTTTGCACCTTCATTTTTCCGTTAAACGGCTGAACGGAAATCGCAATTTTATTATTAAGCTCCTCGTCCGTCAGTTCTTCCCCTTCAGCCTTTTTCTCGATTGTCGTGCGTATTATCGTACCTAGGATTTGTGTAATATCATCCACACTCTGTTGAGATAAAGAATTCGGATCGTCAGCTGTAGGCGGTTCGACCATAACTTGAATACCTAAATCTTTAACTTTATATGGGCTTTCGACTATTTCTTTCTTGATTCGGTTCACTTCACTATTTATCGTTTCATCCACTTTTTCATAATCACCGGAACCTTTTGTGCCTTCAGTATATTGGGTTCCCAATGAATCTGAGGAATCCTCACTTTGCGGAACGCCTCCTGCACTTGCCGCGTCCCCACTATACGATTCATTGATTCTTTGCGCAGAAATCTCAATCCCGGCCATATTTTCATCATCGACCGGTTCAACTAAATTCTCTTCCCGATTCTCTTGGGTGAAATCGATGTCTGTCGTGACTGAAACTACGACTTTGTCTCTTCCCATTATCGTTCCAAGCATATTTTGTACCTGTCTTTGAATATCGCGTTCTATCTCTTTTTTTATTTCGTTTTGGGAAGCAAATGCGGACGCAAAAGAAGGGTTTTGTTTTTCAAGATCGAAGTACTCAAACTCTTGGTTCATAATGACGATATTATCTGTAGGGAGTTTCGGAACACTTTTTGAGACAAGATGGTAAAGGGAATTGATTTGACTTTCCTCAAATTTATAACCGGGTTTCGTATTCAATACAATGGATGCTGACGCTTCCCCAGCTGAATCACTGACAAAAACTCCTTCATCAGGAAGAGTGATCATGACACTGGCATCTTCCACTCCATCAATCTTTTTTATTAAATTGGCCAATTCCGTTTGCATCGAGTCCAATTTAATGACATTGAATTCATTTTCAGTCATGCCGATACCGGCACTCTGACTAAAAAAGGAATAGTCGATGCTGCCCGATTCCGGAATTCCTTCTGCTGCCAGTTCCACTTTAAGTGAATCCAGTCTTTCTTCAGGAACTTTTATGGTCGTTCCATTTTCAGAAACTTCATTCATAATCCCTTGACTGTCTAGATTTTCTTTAATGCTCCCCGTTTCCGATGGAGTTAAGTTGGAGTATAAGGGCACCAGCGTCGTACGCGTGGTTAAAATTGAAACCGCCGTGATGATGATGATAATTAATGTCGCTGAACCAACCATCATGATTTTTTGGTTCTTACTGCGGCTCGTCCAGTAAGCAGTTATTTTGTTTTTAAAATTCACTAGTACTTCATTCATTTAAATCCCCCGGTCAGTCTATGAATTTATGATTGGGGGATTTCTTTTCCCCCTGGTCATTTTTCTCTATATTATGAGGTTAAAAAATGAATGCTATATACTCATTCTCATCATTTCCTGGTAGGCTTCCACAACCTTATTCCGAACCTCTAATGTAGCCTGCATGGTAACACTTGCTTTTTGTGAAGCTATCATCACCGAATGAAGCTCAACATCCTCTCCATTAACCAATTTGGTTGTAAGGTCATCAGATGTCACTTGTGTTTCGTTGACTTTATTCATTGATTCTTTTAATACCGACGCAAAATCCCTCTGTGCTTCGTATGGTGTATTAGTATTGCTTTGCTCTTTTTTCAGTACATGATTTGCATGGTTCACTGCCGAAAGAGAAATCCTCTCCATGACAACTTCTCCTTTCAAAATTTTATTTTCCGATTTCCAAAGCTTTCATCATCATTCCCTTTGATGCATTTAGAACTGTCACATTCGCTTCGTATGAACGTGTGACACTCATTAAATCAACCATTTCCCTTAGCGGGTCGACATTTGGCATTTCGACATAACCATCTTCATTGGCATCAGGATGGTCGGGATTGTAATCCAGTTCAAAAGGTGTTTTATCCTCTACTATTCCAGTCACCTTCACTCCATTCCCTACTTCGCTCGCTTTTCCGGATGCTGCGTTTAAGAAACTCGAAAAACCGTTTTCCTTACTTTGCAACACAACCGATTTTCTTGTGTATGGCTTCCATGTTTTCGATTCAGCGTCATATTCCGCCCTGGTCGTATCGGCATTAGCCATATTAGCAGAGATTACATCCATCCTAACCCTTTGACTCGTCAGGCTAGATCCGGTCATGTTTATACTTTGGAAGATCCCCATCACTTACCTCCTCTAATTACATTCTGCAATGATTGAAACTTACCCGAAAGCCTGTCGGTTACTGCATTATAGTAAATTTGATTGGCAGCAAGATCCGTCATTTCCTTATCAATGTCCACGCTATTTCCATTGTTGTTATATCGGACATTTTTCTGCACCACGATGTTAGAAACATGACTCCCCTCTGATTTGAAGGTAAAATGTCTTTCATCGGTACGATATGACTCGAGGGAGGATTCCAGCTCTGCCTTAAAGGACTTTGTTTTGTCGACATCTTTAGCTTTATAATTAGGCGTGTCGGAATTGGCTATGTTCTGTGAAATGACTTTTTGTTTTGCATTAGAATAATCAAGGGCATTTTCTAGTGATTGAAAAGTATTCGAAAATAATTCCACATCGATCACCTCTTTCTATAATTAACAGATAATCACTTTACCAATAAATTAACCCAGCGGATTTACGTTTTAATTTTAAAGAAACATTATAACTATGTCCATAAACAATGCATAGACTTTAGACCTATTATCGTCGAAAATTGTCACAAATTGCTCTAATTTGTCTTTTTTTCTTAGTATTATTATAGGATTATATTACGTAATCTTACATTATAATATGATATTCTACATTTTAACCAAATTTTACTTCTGTTAACTTTTATATCATATCGAAAAACCAACCCATATACCTGATACTTTAGAACTAATTTTCATATTTACTTGCAAATAATTATTTTATTTTAGTTGATTTCACCCTTTTAAATAAATGATTTATAAGAAAGAAACAGATTACAGCATTTTTTCTTTTTTGAAAAAAATTCTTTTTATCAAAGTGTTGAACCATTCGACAAATTTCCCTAATGACTGAAAACCGTTATCGATAGTCTTTTAAGAATCAAAAAGTTATCCTATCGTTCATTTACACCATTTCGACAGTTATAATAATATAATTACCCTTTATAAGAAATACTTAACTATATTTTGCTTTTAATAGAAAACATGCCCATATTCACATTTCCATTTTACCTGAATTACCTCTTTTCCCTTTCTCCCACTGCCCTTCACCGCATTTGCCTGCTTGTCCGGGACAAGTAACACATCCAAATATCAAAAAGGCTGTTTTCGTAAGGTTTGTTGTTATTTATCATACTTTTTCCTGTTTACAAAAATCTGCTAAAATATGTAATATAAAAAGAATAACTAATTAATTGGGGGGAGAAATATGAATGTAGAACTAACAAGATTCAGGGTTAAGGAAGGTAAATCGGAACGAGTAGACGAATGGTTAAAGTTTCTAAACGAAAATATGAATGATGTGCTGATAACCCTTGAAGGCGAAAAAATGTATGTTGAAACTATATTTAGAGAACATCTAAATGGTGATGAGTATCTATATTGGTACTCTGTTCAAGGTCAAGGCGGACAAGAGGTACAGGAATCAGACCACTGGATAGATAAAAAGCATTTAGAGTATTGGAAAGAGTGCATGGATGAAACATTCAAACCTATTGATTTAAAAACGGAAGTAGTTATGATTCCTGAAAATATAAGACAAAATATGAAATGACCTCTTTTATTTGAGGTCTTTTTTTGTTCATTTTGTCATTTCAACGTCGTTAAATATTTTGACAGCTGAAATAAGAATAAGCATTTGCTCCACTCGTTTTCAAGAAAGCAACAATCTATACGAAAACAGCCATCAAAAAAAAGGCAGCCCTTTTTCAAGGACTGCCTTTCTATATGTTAATTATTTTTAAGCTTCTCTAATTCAAGAAGGAATTTATCGTTCAATACCTTGATATAAGTACCTTTCATTCCAAGAGAGCGTGATTCAATGACCCCTGCACTTTCCAGTTTCCTTAGGGCATTTACGATAACGGAACGGGTGATGCCGACACGGTCCGCAATTTTTGATGCTACAAGCAGACCTTCATTACCTTTAAGTTCCTCAAAGATGTGCTCTATTGCTTCCAATTCACTGTAAGATAACGAGGAAATCGCCATTTGAACGACAGCTTTACTACGAGCTTCCTCTTCTATCTCTTCTGATTTTTCACGAAGGATTTCCATGCCGACTACAGTCGCACCATATTCAGCTAAAATTAAATCATCATCGTGAAATTTTTCTTGTAAACGGGCAAGAACCAATGTTCCTAAACGTTCTCCACCACCCATAATCGGTACGATCGTTGTTAATCCAGTTGCGAAAAGTTCCTTGTTTTCGACTGGGAAAGCAGTATATTCGCTTTCGATATCAAGGTTCGAAGAGGTTTCAGGAATATTGAACAGGTTTTTTGTGTACTCTTCAGGGAATTGTTTATCTTCCAACATTTTGTACATGCGTTCGTTTTCAATTTGCTGACTTACCGCGATGCCAAGTAATTTCCCGCGGCGGCTGACGACGAATACATTTGCTTCGATAACTTCACTTAAACTCTCAGCCATTTCCTTGAAGTTAACTGCTTTACCTGCTGCTTTTTGGAGCATTGCATTGATTTTTCTTGTTTTTGCTAATAAATTCATTTGATTTGTTCCTCCTAAAAATACCATGGTTCACAATAACTATGAAGTTGTATTTCCGTAATTTTATGTTCATTGCGTAGGCAAATCATTGCCAAAATTGTTTCTAATTAAAGGATAAACTGGCTTAAATCTTTGTTCCGGGCGATAGAACCAAGCTTACCTTCGACATATTGGGGTGTAATTGTAATCTTCTCCATCGTTATTTCCGGAGCTTCAAACGATAAGTCTTCAAGCAACCGTTCCAAAATGGTATGAAGTCTTCTTGCACCAATATTGTCTGTGTTTTGATTTACTTCGAAGGCCACTTCTGCTATCTTACGAACAGCATCGTCAGAAAATTCAATTTCTATACCTTCAGTTTCCAATAAAGCAACATATTGTTTTAACAAGGCATTATCCGGTTCATGCAGAATCCGTACAAAGTCGTCTACAGTCAGTTTGTTCAATTCTACACGAATTGGGAATCTACCTTGTAATTCCGGGATTAGGTCGGATGGCTTAGCCATATGAAAGGCCCCTGCAGCAATGAATAGGACATGATCCGTTTTAACGGAACCATATTTAGTCACTACTGTTGAACCTTCAACTATTGGCAGGATATCCCTTTGGACACCCTCTCTTGATACATCCGCTGATGAACTTCCAGATTGCTTACTCGCAATTTTGTCTATTTCATCTATGAAGATGATCCCATTTTGCTCAGCCCCGTATACTGCATCTGAAGTGACTTCATCCATATCAATCAATTTTGCCGCTTCTTCATTTGTTAATACGGTTCTCGCTTCACTTACTTTCAATTTGCGCTTCTTGCTTTTTTTCGGCATCAAGCTTCCTAAAGCGTCCTGCATGTTCATCCCCATTTGTTCCATTCCCGAACCTTGGAGCATATCAAACATCGAAGCAGCCTGTTCTTCCACTTCGACCGTTATCATTTCACTTTCCAGCTCACCATTAGCCAGCTTTTCAGCGACGATTTTTCTTTTTTCCTGCAAACTTAAATCTTCGGAATTTTCTTCCGGGTCCTGTTCGTCTTGATTGTTATTGCCTCCAAAAAAGACTTCAAGAGGATTCTTGAAATTACTCTGTTTTTTTGTTGATGGCACTAATAACTCTATTAGGCGGCGATTTGCATTTTCTTCTGCCCGTTCCTTTACGCTGGCCATCTTTTCTTCCTTCACGAGGCGGACGGAAGTCTCAACCAAATCACGAACCATGGACTCTACATCACGGCCGACATACCCGACTTCCGTAAATTTTGTTGCTTCAACTTTTACAAAAGGAGCACCTACCAATTTAGCCATTCTCCGAGCTATTTCTGTTTTCCCAACACCTGTCGGTCCAATCATTAATATATTCTTCGGAACGACTTCATCACGAAGTTGATCCGAGAGAAGGGAACGTCGGTAGCGATTCCGAAGAGCCACTGCCACTGCCCGTTTTGCCTCACGCTGCCCAACGATATACTGATCCAGTTTTTCAACGATTTGCCTCGGTGTTAAATTAGCTTTTTTTGACATTTGCGCTCCTCCTTACAACTCTTCCACGATTATATTCGTATTCGTAAATACACAAATTTCCGCTGCAATTTGTAAAGATGATTGAGCGATTTCCTTTGCCGATAATTGGTCGCTGGAAAACCGCATCAACGCCCTGCCGGCAGCCAGTGCATAATTCCCTCCCGATCCTATGGCGAGAATCCCGTCATCCGGTTCAATTACTTCCCCGGTACCAGAAACGAGCAGCAAATGGTTCTTATCCATCACGACTAGCATTGCTTCCAGCTTTCTCAAAACATTGTCACTTCTCCATTGCTTTGCCATTTCGACGGCAGCACGCTGAAGATTGCCATTATACTCTTCAAGTTTGGCTTCGAACATCTCAAATAAAGTGAATGCATCTGCAACGGAACCAGCAAAACCTGCAAGAACATTACCATTAAAGATTTTTCTCACTTTCCTCGCTGTATGCTTCATCACTACTGAATTTCCTAAAGTAACCTGCCCATCACCGGACATGGCACATTCACCTTTATGATGCACTGCAAATATCGTTGTCATAAAGTGTCCCCTTTCAACATTTAAGGCCGCGGATGTGATGCATTGTAGACTTTTTTCAATTGGTCTTTTGTAACATGCGTATACACTTGCGTTGATGAAATTTTAGAATGACCAAGCAATTCCTGAACCGTGCGAATGTCCGCCCCATTATTCAATAGGTGTGTAGCAAACGAATGCCTTAGCATGTGGGGATGAAGACTTCCTTCTGCGGCTGACTTTTTAATCAATTCATTCAATATATAGCGAACTCCCCTAGGTGTCAGAGGGTCTCCACGAAAATTAACAAATAAATAAACATGCGCCTTGGCGTCAGACGAAGTCAATTCCATCCTGGCTGTACGTATGTATAAATCTATCGCTTCCTGTGCATATCTACCAACCGGAACGTAGCGATCCTTTTTTCCTTTTCCATGGATCAGTACCGTCCCCAAGGAAAGATCGATATCCTGCAGTTTAATATCACAACATTCACTTACGCGAATGCCTGTAGCATACAATAATTCCAGTAAGGCATTGTTCCTTATTCCTATCGGTGAATCTTTCTTTAAAGAAGAAAACAACTGATCCATTTCCTTCTCATAAAGAAACCGTGGCAGTCTTTGATCCTTTTTAGGTAAAGAAGCAAGGGAAAAAGGGTTATCTTTCACATCACCTTCACGCAGTAAAAATTTATAAAGGCTCCGCAAGCAAGAAGTTTTTCTTGCAACAGTACGCTTAGAAAGTTTTTTCTCATATAAATTCGTTAAATATAACCGGACATCAAGATATTCAACGGACGTGATGTCCTCAATCCCCTGTTCATTAAGGAACAGAAAAAATTCGTGAATATCACGTTTGTAATTTTCAATGGTGTAATGTGAACTGTTCTTTTCAATTTGTAAATATTCGATGAAGGATGATAATGCCTTTTTTTGATTAATCATGGAAACACCTCGCAAAGGCTAATAAATAGTATCATACTTTAAAACAGCAGGCAAATATTTTACAAATTTTTCACAAAGTTCTGAATTGTGTCCAAAGCGCGTTTAGCATGTGTTTCGTTCCGCTCTTTTTTGGATTTGATTCTCACTTCAAGGTCTGGAAGCAATCCAAAGTTGGCATTCATCGGCTGGAAGCTCTTACCATTAGTCGACGTTATGTACCTTGCCATGCTGCCCATCGTCGTCTCCGCAGGGAAAATGATAGGCTCCAAACCTTCGACGATCCTTGCAGCATTGATACCCGCTACAAGTCCCGACGCAGCCGATTCAACATACCCTTCAACTCCAGTCATCTGACCGGCAAAGAATAAATCATCGCGATTCTTGAATTGGTACGTTGGCTTCAAAACATTAGGTGAGTTTATGAAAGTGTTTCTATGCATGACCCCATAACGTACAATTTCCGCATTTTCCAATCCAGGTATGAGCTGCAATACTTCTTTTTGCGGCCCCCATTTCAAATGTGTCTGAAAACCAACAATATTGTAAAGTGTTCCTGCCGCATCATCCTGACGCAATTGAACTACAGCAAAAGGGCGTTTTCCCGTTTTTGGATCTTCTAGGCCAACAGGCTTCAATGGACCAAATAACATCGTTTTCTTCCCACGTGATGCCATCACTTCAATCGGCATGCAGCCTTCAAAAAAGATTTCTTTTTCGAATTCTTTAAGCGGGACTGTTTCAGCAGCAATCAATGCATCATAAAAGCGGTCAAACTCTTCTTCCGTCATCGGACAGTTCAAATAAGCCGCTTCCCCTTTATCATAACGGGATTTCAAATATACTTTATCCATATTGATGCTGTCTTTTTCAAGAATTGGTGCGGCAGCATCATAAAAGTACAAGTATTCTTCATCCATGATTTGCTTTAAGCTATCAGATAGTGACTGACTTGTAAGCGGACCGGTTGCAATGACGGTAGGACCTTCCGGAATTTCCGTCACTTCTTCATTAATGACCGTCACATTTGGATGATTTTTGACCCTTTCCGTAACAAGACCGGCAAATTCATGACGATCAACAGCTAATGCACCGCCAGCCGGTACAGCACAAGCATCCGCTGCGGACATGATGACCGAATCCAGTATACGCATTTCTTCTTTTAATACACCAACTGCATTTGTTAACGTATTTGCCCGAAGTGAATTGGAACAAACAAGTTCAGCGAATTTATCGGTATGATGGGCTGGCGTTTGTTTTACAGGGCGCATTTCGTATAGATCGACTTTAATTCCTCTTTTAGCTAACTGCCACGCCGCTTCACTTCCAGCAAGCCCAGCACCGATTACACTTACTTTTGTTTCTTTCATTTTTCGAACCTCCATGTATAGATATGATAAGACAGGATCATTTATCATTAAAACTGCTTTCCAGAAGTTTCATTTTTAACGATATCTATGTATTTATACCCGAAATACTCATTCCTGCTAACGATTATTTTAAAGATATGCCATCCTTATTCACTAAAAGGGTAACGGACGCAAATAGGAATTATATCTTTAAAAGAATGTACTTGTCCACTGAATTTTACATCACATGGCCTAAATAAAAAAGTTTCAAGTGTTATCCATTTTCTTCTTGGAAGTAAATCCACATATCACCATGATATCATACTTCCCTGAACATAAAGAAACCCGGCAAATGCCGAGTCCATTTATATTTAGGGTTTATCGATAGTTCACAAGGAAAGTAAACGATTTCACGGCCTTTTCTATGCTTGGGGCATTTCTTTAAAATCACAATCCATGCACTGGACCTGGACTCCTTTTTTGAGTTTTTTCTCAACAAGTGTACCTTCACATTTTGGACAACTCCGCGGCAGCGGTTTATCCCAAGATATGAAGTCACATCCAGGGTAGGTATCACACCCGTAAAATATGCGTCGTTTTTTACTCTTCCTTTCAATGATATTTCCTTCTTTACATTTTGGGCATTTGACCCCGATTTCCTTGACGATTGGTTTGGTGTTACGGCAATCCGGGAAATTACTGCATGCCATGAACTTTCCATAACGTCCCATCTTAAAGACCATCCCATGTCCGCACTCCACGCAATCTTCACCTGCAGGTTCATCTTTGATTTCAATTTTCTCCATCTCGACTTCGGCCTTGGCCAAATGAATGGCAAATTCTTTATAAAATTCATCGATGACCTTAATCCATTCAATATTGCCTTCCTCAACGCTGTCAAATTCCTGTTCCATCTTGGCAGTGAACTCTGCATCGAGAATATCCGGGAAGAATTCGCGTATCAATTCGAGAACGATCTCACCAAGCTCTGTCGGGATGAACCGTTTATTATCCAAGGTAACATAGCCCCGTTTTTGGATCGTATCCAAGGTAGGCGCATATGTAGAAGGACGGCCTATTCCCAGTTCCTCTAGGGTCTTGACCAGACGGGCTTCAGTATATCGGGGCGGAGGCTGTGTAAAATGCTGCTTCGGCTCGATATCTTTTGAAAAGAATTGATCTCCTTTTTTCACATCCGGAAGTGCATTTTCCTTTTCTTCCACCGAGTCATCGGATCCTTCAACATATACCTTCATGAAACCCGGAAATTTAATTTTTGAACCATTTGCCCTGAAGATGACATCCCCGTTATGCAGGTCGATGCTCATCGTATCCATGACCGCCGAAGACATTTGACTGGAAACGAATCGTTCCCAAATCAATTTATAAAGACGGAATTGATCTCTGGATAAGAACTCCTTGACTACACCCGGTTCACGTAATGTGCTTGTTGGCCTGACCGCTTCATGCGCGTCCTGGGCATTAGTTTGTTTTTTCTCCTTGCGCTGCTCGACCTGAACATATTCTTTACCATAATTATTTTGAATGAACGTATGGACTTCCTCTTTGGCACTATCTGAAATACGGGTCGAATCGGTTCTCATATAAGTGATTAACCCGACTGTACCTTCCTTGCCAAGCTCGATTCCTTCATAAAGCTGCTGAGCAAGCATCATGGTTTTCTTCGCACGGAAATTCAATTTACGTGCCGCTTCCTGTTGCAGGGAAGAAGTTGTAAAAGGTGCTGCTGGATTGCGCCTTCTTTCCTTTTTAGCCACGGCTCCTATCGTAAAATCGCCGCCATTTAAAGAAGCGAGCACTTTTTTGACGTCCTCTTCGGTATTTAATTCCTTCTTCTCGCCGCCAAGGCTGAAGAAAGAACCTTCAAACTGTTCTTTCCCTTTTACAAAATCAGCCTTGATTGTCCAATATTCTTCCGGAATAAAATCTTTGATCTCCTTCTCCCGGTCAATGATCATCCGTACAGCAACCGATTGGACCCGTCCCGCGCTTAAGCCTTTTTTCACCTTTTTCCACAATAACGGGCTTATATTGTATCCGACCAAACGGTCCAAGACCCTTCTTGCCTGCTGAGCATCAACCAATTTCATATTTATTGGCCTAGGCGATTTAAATGATTCCTTGATAGCCTCTTTCGTGATCTCGTTGAATACCACGCGGCAATCCGAGTTAACGTCAACATCAAGACTGTGAGCCAAATGCCAGGCAATCGCTTCCCCTTCCCTGTCGGGGTCAGCCGCGAGATAGATTTTTTTCGCTTTTTTTGCAGCGGTTTTCAATTCTTTTAAAACCGGGCCTTTGCCGCGGATAGTTATATATTTAGGTTCATATTCATGTTCAACATCGACACCCATTTGACTTTTAGGCAAATCGCGTACATGCCCCATGGAAGCCTTTACTTTATATTTTTTTCCCAAGTAACGTTCTATTGTTTTCGCCTTTGCGGGCGATTCCACAATCACTAAGTATTCTGACATCCAATAAATCCTCCTCAAAGAGGTAATATAAATCTTCACTATTATTAATCATTCAAAAATCATTTGTCAACACCTCTTTATTTTTCAAAGCATGCTGATTCATTTATTTCTAGTTTTTTGACAAGAGGTGCCATTTGCAAAACTTATAACAGTTTTACAATATTTTCAACCTTTTTGTCTAATAATTCAACCCACCCTTCAAAAAAAGCACCTATTTTTTCAATTTTCCCGTTTGATTCTCCGTCTATCTTCTATATTATATTGTTCAAAACTCTTCCTCGATCTGCCTGGAGCTAAAAACAAGTTTGGCACCATCATAAATTAATTGATTGGTACCCAGTGATTCAGGGCTCGTAACATTACCAGGAAGCGCAAATACTTCCCTGCCGTGTTCCAAAGCAGCTTGTGCCGTAATAAGGGAACCGCTTCTTTCTTTTGCTTCCACCACGAATACGCCCTGTGATAATCCGCTGATGATTCGATTCCTAAGTGGAAACATCCATGGTTCCGCCTTCACTTCCGGCGGAGTCTCAGATATAAGCAGGCCTTTATTCATGATTTCTTCAGCAAGGGTAAAATTGGATTTCGGATATATTTGCTTAAGCCCTCCGCCTAAAACCCCGATCGTATCTCCGCCTTCCCTTAATGTGATCTTATGTGACTCTGCATCGATTCCAGCAGCCATTCCGCTTATGATCACGAACTTTTTCTGTACAAGCGGTAATAGAATCGTTTTTAAGGCCTCCAGCCCATACGAGGTTGGCTTGCGTGTTCCAACAACACCTAGGGTATTCTTCTTTGTTAAAAGCTTCTTATCACCTTTAAAATAAAGAACCCACGGAGGATCGAATATTTGCTTTAGCAAAAAAGGATACTCATCATCGAAGATCGTCAAACAATGGATTTGGCTATCTTCGTATTTTTTAAGTTTTTCAATGGAATGGAGTGAATGTAAATCTTTGAGAAAGAGGTTAAGCTTATTTGAAGGGATAGGGAGCATTTTTGCCCATTCAACGTAATTCGTCGTGAACAGGGAAGATAATGATGGGTCTTTGGACATGATTGCTTGGATTGTTTTCCATCCTGCTCCGCGGCAATGATGGAGATGGATTAACTTTTCTTTTTTATTCAATCGGAAACGCCCCTAATCGGATATTTTTAAAGGTAGGTTGATAGTGATGTACTTGGTCTCTCCCGAGGAAATTCGAGGAAATAAAGACCGACCCACAAAAAGGTCGGCCCAGCTTAAATCAATGTGTTTTACAAGGTTCGTAAATATCTTTTTCTTTTAAAACGGAAATCAATGTTTCTCCCATTACGGATGGAGTTTCGGCAACTTTAATTCCACATTCGTTCATGACGCGGATTTTCTCGTCAGCCGTCCCTTTTCCTCCCGAGATAATGGCACCAGCATGTCCCATGCGTTTACCGGCAGGAGCCGTACGGCCACCAATAAAACCAACAACTGGCTTAGTCATGTTTTCCTTCACCCAGATTGCCGCTTCTTCTTCTGCCGTTCCGCCGATTTCCCCGATCATGATCACCGCATGTGTTTCCGGATCTTCATTGAACGCTTTTAAAACATCAATGAAATCCGTTCCGTTAACGGGATCTCCACCGATACCGACAGCCGAAGATTGCCCGATGCCTGCTTGCGATAATTGGTGAACAGCTTCATATGTCAAAGTTCCAGAACGGGAAACTACGCCTACATGGCCTTTTTTGTGGATATACCCTGGCATGATACCAATCTTACACTCTTCAGGAGTAATGACACCCGGGCAGTTCGGTCCGATCAAGCGAGTTTTTTTGCCTTCCATGTAGCGCTTCACCTTGACCATATCCAGTACAGGAATATGTTCCGTGATACAAATGGCAAGATCAAGTTCCGCGTCTACGGCTTCAAGAATTGCATCGGCAGCAAATGGTGCCGGTACATAGATAACAGATGCACTCGCGCCGGTTTCAGTGACAGCTTCGGAAACTGTATTGTATACAGGTACCCCTTCCACTTCTGTTCCACCTTTACCCGGAGTGACTCCCCCTACGATTTTCGTGCCGTATTCCAACATTTGTTTTGTATGAAATAATGCTGTTGAACCAGTGATTCCCTGAACGATCACTTTCGTATCTTTATTAATATAAACGCTCATTATGTTCCCCCCTGCCTATTATCCTACAAGTGATACTATTTTTTGTGCTCCATCTGCCATTGATTCAGCAGCCGTAATATTTAAACCTGACTCTTTTAGAATCTTTTTGCCAAGGTCCACATTCGTTCCTTCAAGACGAACAACAAGAGGGACATCCAGTCCAAGCTCTTTGGCAGCAGCCACGACGCCTGTAGCGATGATGTCACATTTCATGATTCCTCCGAAGATATTAACGAAGATGCCTTTAACATTTTGATCGGAAAGGATGATTTTGAAAGCCTCTTTTACTTTTTCCTCAGTGGCGCCGCCACCAACATCAAGGAAGTTAGCCGGATCTCCCATATAATGTTTAATGATGTCCATCGTCGCCATAGCAAGCCCGGCACCATTAACCATGCATCCGATATTTCCGTCAAGCGATATGTAACTTAGGCCATGTTTTGATGCTTCAATTTCTTTCGCATCCTCTTCATCCAAATCACGGTACTCCGCGATGTCCTTATGGCGGTAAATCGCATTATCATCGAAATTCAATTTAGCATCAAGCGCCATTACATCGCCGTCGCCCGTTACCACTAATGGGTTGATTTCTGCGATTGAGCAATCCTTATCAACGAAAGCTGTATATAGGTTAATCATCAGTTTAGAAGCTTTATTTATAAGTGAAGCCGGAATATTGATATTGAATGCAATCCTCCGTGCTTGGAAACCAGTCAGGCCGACAACCGGATCGATTACTTCTTTGAATATTTTCTCTGGTGTCTTTTCGGCCACTTCCTCAATTTCCGTACCGCCTTCTTCAGAAGCCATCAATACGACACTGTCCGTAGCACGGTCAAGGACAAGCCCGATATAATACTCTTTAGTAATGTCGCAGCCTTCTTCAATAAGTAAACGCTTAACTTCCTTGCCTTCAGGTCCCGTTTGATGGGTCACCAGTGTCTTGCCAAGAATCTCTTCTGCATATGTACGTGCTTCATCAAGATTCTTCGCTACCTTGACTCCGCCGGCTTTACCGCGGCCGCCCGCATGAATTTGAGCTTTGACGACAACAACTTCCGTACCTAACTCCTTCGCTGCTTCAACTGCTTCATCAACAGTAAAGGCAACCCGGCCATTTGGAACGGATACCCCGTATTGTCGCAATATCTCTTTCCCCTGATACTCATGGATATTCATTTCCCATCCTCCTTATCTACTAAAAAACAACTTTGAAATTTAATGCGTGTTTTCTCTATCATATTACAACAAAATTCTCCCTCGTGCATAATATTCTTTCACATAATTTTTGAAATATTATTATAATATACTTCCTTACCCTTTAATGAAATAGAAAAAACCTTCTGCGCCGTTGTGTTTTTTTCTTATTAATACCATTTATTTCGGATCTGCAATTCTAGTACAAATAGAGTCATATTTCTATCAAAAAACACTTCCATGAAAGCCTTTTCAATCTTTTGATCCAAAGATATCCTCATGAAAAACTACTGTTAAAACCTGGTCTTGATTCAAAGGAAAAGCAAAAGGACAAAGCCATGGCCTTGTCCTTTAACAAATAGTTTAGTATTTTTTTAATATAATGAAAAATCGTCAGTGATTTCCCTAATATTCTACATAAACCAACAGAAACCAAATGGTTAGTCTCCTACCGATTCATGCCCTTGTCAACTTTATAAATGAATGCAAATACCTCTGCAACAGCTCCATACAATTCTTCCGGAATCGTTTGATTTATATCCAATTGACCTAAAAGTGCAGCAAGCGATTCGTCCCTTTGGACCGGTATATCGTGTTTCATGGCCTTTTCCATAATAGTTTCAGCCGTTTTCCCTTTCCCCTTGGCCAATATGACGGGCGCTTTGGATGTCTTTTGATCATACTTTAAAGCAATGGCTTCTTTTCGTTTATCTTTTATCATATTCGAATATCCACTCCACTATATGAACCCGCTTCTGAAAAAGGAATCGCTTTCCCCCTAAGGTCCCGCTCTTTTTCATATACGGGATTAACAAACGAAACTCCTGATAATCTGTAATCCATTTTCCCAAGATTCTCTCTCAGGATGCCAAGATATTGACCGGCCGCCTCTTCAAGGGTTGCACCATGCCCATTGATGACCGTCACCTTTATGATTCGGTTTTGAACCTGCATGTCGATGACCGTCTCTTCAAGGCGCCCCAATTCTAAATAAAATAGGACTCGCCAGTAATCCGGGTCTATTTTGCCTTCTTTTGTCTTCCTTCCGCTCCATTGTAACGTCAGATCCGTTTGAACAGACCCCAGATTGAGTGGAAGTGTAAGGAGTAAATTCTGAATCGGCCCGTTTTCCTGTGAAAGGATCTGTTGCGCTGTAATCCGATTCAGGATTTGTTCTGCCATCTCCTTGATAGCTGCCGGAATTTGCTCATTCAGCAATTTAAGCAGCAGCGGTTTAAGTGTCTCTAGATCATTGGGGAAATCCGCCAAATCATCTCCTGGAAGATTAATGAGTGCATGTTCCAGCTGGAGTCCAAGGATCTTGGTCATTTCTTTCAGTTGGTGTGCGACAGAAGGTCCATTGGTAAAATCGATTGATTAAAAATCAGCTGCCAATACATGTGAAAGGACCAGCTTCTCATTAATCCTAGCATATTGGGCCTCAGGAGGCTCATTAAGCGACTTAAACAGTAACTCAGCCGCTTTTACCCTTCGACTCAGCTACTTGCTCTGTGTCCATATTCAAGTAGCCTATAAGGTCATTCACTTCTATTTTTCCGCCTACCGCCTTTGTAGCTATCGCTTCGGCAAAAGCATTCTGGAGTAAATGAAAAGCAAGAGGGGTAAGTTTTTCTGCAGAAATGTTTTTTCTCTGCATCGAGTGGATATCGATCGGCAGTTTTGCCTTCTCGTGATCATGACTATTCAATATGCGGTTAATAGCCATTTCGATTTCTTCAACATGTGCAAATGCTCCGCCTTTAGCCTCGGAAAGCAGCTGCAATCCTTGGTGTAATTTATCAATCGCTGAATTTTTAGGAATACCGGACCTAACCTCAGCTCCATCCACTAAACTTTCCAGAAAGACGGATTCAGTCATTCCCTTTGGAACGAAACCCGTCTTTTGAAGCAGGGAAAATGCCCCGGATTTCATTACTGGCGTTGAATCTGAATTCAGCCAAGTGGTCACAAGTTTTTGTAAACCGATTTGTTGAAGCTGGTTCTGTTTGGCAACATGTAAAGAGTCCAATACCTCCTTTAGTTTGGAGGCAGTCCCCGTTACTGCCCCACCATCCTGCAGCTGCTGCCTGAAGCCACTGAGGAGTTTGTGAAAAGGTTCACCTTTGGACTGCGTAAATAATGCATCAAATACACCTTTTACAAAAGGCAGTTGCTGAATGAACATTGTTTTTATTACAGGCAGACCAACTTCTGCAGCATCAGCCGCTTTTAACCATTGCAAAGCGGATCGAAAAGTCTCCTTGGTTATCGGAAGGCGGTTTGCCAGCAGATATTCGGCAAGCTTGATTGCGGCCGGTTCAGGTTTTATGCCGAGGTGAGCGATCAATTGTGCAACTGTTCCCTTTAAGCCAGAAACGTTCAAATTGGGAGCATCTAAAGCTTTTAACACGACAGACCCCTCAATTGACTGCTGCACTTGAAACCAATACTTCACTCCTGTACGAAGCGGGATATCAAGAGTGGCAACCATTTTTTGATGGTCAAACTGTACCTCGGCCGTTTGGTTAAGAAAAACCTTATTTACCTTCCCGAAAAGGATTTGCCCGTTTTTCAAACTCGCAGTTCCTTTTATTTCAATGGGTGAAGCTACGGGTTGACTGCTTGCTATGGATTGCACCACCCATCCCCCCCTTATTCCTTCGTTCGTGCAGCGATTTCCTTAACTGGCGCAAAACTTCTTCTATGCCAAGGTGTAAGCCCGTGTATGTCGAGCGCTTCTAAATGTTGGCTTGTCCCGTAACCCATGTGCTTTTCAAAACCATATTCCGGATATTTTTCACCATATTCCTTCATCATCCTATCACGAGTCACCTTGGCTATTATGGATGCCGCAGAGATGCTAATGCTTCTTGCGTCACCCTTTATGAGCGAAAGCTGGGGAATCGGCACATCCAGTTCCATCGCATCGATCAACAAATGATCCGGAAGTTCTGACAGATCGTTCACTGCAGCCACCATTGCCTTTTTCGTAGCTTGATATATATTGATTTCATCAATTACTTCGCTATGTACAACACCTACACCTACGGATATCGCTTCCTTAAAAATCATCTCATAAAACTGTTCCCTTTTTGACTCCGGAATCTTTTTAGAATCATTAAGCCCTGGCAAATAAAAAGAATCAGGCAAGATGACTGCACTTGTCACAACCGGTCCTGCCAGAGGTCCTCTTCCCACTTCATCGATGCCAGCGAGAATGGAAAATCCCTGTTTCCTTAATTGCCTTTCAAACTCAGTCATTTCCGTGAAAGCATCCCTTACCTGTTGTTCTTTTTCATAAGTTCTTTGCCATTTGTTTACTAAGTCGGTTACTCCCTTCCGACCGTCCTCCCGGCATTTCTGTAAAAATAAATCTTCAGGCTCTCTTATCGTCTTTAACTTTAAGGAGATTTCCTTAATGCTCATTGCAGTTATCATCTTTTATCACCCATCATTTTAATTATCGGCAGTCTTGCTTCCTTTCTACAGTTCAAACAAAAATACGGAGCGGAAAAGAGACATCAAAAAGAAAAAATCTTTTCGACATCCAACTCCAGCTCCGTATTACAACACTCAAGTCAATGTTAATCTTATTCGGGGAGGATATCATCCTTTTCATAATCCGAAGGAACCTCGAACGTAAGCGGGCCCATCTTTTCTGAACGGATTTCACGTACGACCAACTCTGCGGTTTTGTCATAATCGATGAAGCCCCCAGATGCTAAACAGCCCCTGAACTTTCCGACAGCATCAAACAATTCGAGCGTTTCCTGTGGAATTACATCCAGGTTATAACGGGATTTCAGTCTTTCCGGGTATTCTTTTTCCAAAAAGCGAAGGCCGTATAATGAGACTTCGTGCAAGTTTAAAATCGTATCCTTGATCGCACCTGTCAACGCAAGCTTCAAACCTACTTCTTGATCCTCGAATTTCGGCCAGAGAATCCCCGGCGTGTCGAGCAATTCCAATTCCTTACCCACTTTTATCCATTGCTGCGCTTTAGTGACTCCAGGTGTATTTCCTGTTTTGGCAATGTTCTTTTTGGCAAGTCTATTGATTAAAGTCGATTTCCCCACGTTCGGAATGCCGACTATCATGGCACGGATCGCTCTCGGCTTTATTCCTCTTGATTCCATCCGCTCATACTTTTCTTTTAAAAGATTTTTGGATGCAGCTGTAATCTGGTTTAAACCGTTTCCTGCCTGTGAGTTAATGGCAATCGCCGTTTTCCCCTGCGATTTGTAATGTTCCAGCCACATATTCGTTTTTGCCGGATCGGCCATATCAGCTTTATTCAAAAGGATGACCCTCGGTTTATGCTGAATGATTTCGTCGATCATCGGATTTCGTGAAGATGCCGGAATCCGGGCATCCACAAGTTCAAAGATAATGTCGATCAGTTTTAATTTCTCTGTTACTTCCCGTCTTGCTTTGGCCATATGGCCAGGGAACCACTGTATTGTCAATGGAATCCACCTTCCTACTATTCCGCCAATCGAAAGTCCTCGATCGGCCAATAAACTAATTTAGTTTTTCCTAACACTTTATCGTAAGGAACGACACCTACACCAATATGGCGGCTATCCTTGCTGAAACGGCGATTATCCCCCAGGACAAATAGGTGATCTTCAGGCACCGTTCCTTGTTCTATGACATCACTTAATGTAAAAGGTTCCGTCAAAGCCCCGCCATCAATCAATTGTTCTTTATATTCATCCAAGTATGGCTCATCATAAGCTTTTCCATTCACGTAAAGAGTATCATTTCTATATTCAACTTTTTCCCCTGGCAATCCGATGACCCGCTTTATGTAATCTTTGCCTTCTGGAGCTTCGAAAACGATAATGTCGAATCTTTTGGGTTCGCCAATCGAATAGGAGATTTTATTAACGATCATGCGGTCCGTATCCTTTAATGTCGGCATCATGGAATTGCCGTCCACAACAATAGGAGCCAGGAGGAAATAACGAATCAGCGTCGCCGCTATAACCGCGATTATGACCGCCTTTGTCCATTCCCACAATTCATTTTTCTTTTTCGCCATCCTTATCCACCCTTTTTGAAGCATATCAACAATTATTTTAACATGTTGCAGACGCTATAGCGAGCAGGATTCTATATAGCTTTCACCCTATGTGCATTCATCGTTTCTTAAAGTGCAAAAAGGGAGCCTGATAAACAAGCTCCCTTTTTTTGCATGATACTGTTTGGTTATTCACCTTATGTGGATCATGGTAAACCCGCATGAAGATATCCGAAGAATTAACGACGAATTTCTTTAATACGTGCTTTTTTACCACGAAGTTCGCGTAGGTAATAAAGTTTCGCACGACGTACTTTACCGTGACGGATAACTTCTAGTTTCGCAATTTTTGGTGTGTGAACAGGGAAAGCACGTTCAACTCCAACGCCGTAAGAGATCTTACGTACTGTGAAAGTTTCACTAACTCCGCCGCCACGACGTTTGATTACAACGCCTTCAAACAACTGGATACGTTCGCGAGTTCCTTCAATAACCTTTACGTGTACACGTACTGTGTCACCAGGTCTGAATGATGGAAGATCTGAGCGAAGTTGTTCTTTTGTGATTTCGTTAATAAGATTTTGCATCGATTTCAACTCCTCCTGGACGCTCTTGCAAATACTTATTGTTTGCAGCGGAACATCGTTATAAGACTGAGCATTTTGCCCAAGTCACAAGGTATATCCTATCATACTCTAAACGTCGATGCAATAGACATCAGTCTTCTTTTTTAATCTCGGACAATAATTTTTTTTCAACTTCCGATAGTTCATAACTATCGAGTAAATCCGGACGTCGAATCCAAGTTCTGCGCAGAGATTCCTTCATCCGCCATTCATCGATTTTTTTATGATTCCCGGATATTAGCGGATCGGGAACTTTCATCCCCCGGAAATCTGCAGGTCTAGTATAATGGGGATGCTCTAACAAACCAGAAGAATAGGAATCAAGGATCGGGGAGTCAACATTCCCCAAAACGCCCGGCAGCAAGCGAACAACGCTGTCAATAATGACCATTGCACCCAATTCCCCGCCTGTAAGCACAAAGTCACCTATAGATATTTCATCCGTTACGACATGCTCCCGGATGCGCTCATCATACCCTTCATAATGCCCGCAAATGAAAATGAGATGTTCTTCTTCAGCAAGCTCTTCGGCTTTTTTCTGCGTATAACGCTCTCCCTGGGGACAAAGGAGGACTACCCTTGGGGTTAGCTCAGCTTGCCCTTTAAGAGCTTCCACAGCATCAAAGATCGGCTGTGCCTTTAATACCATTCCGGCACCGCCTCCATAAGGATAATCGTCTACCGTCGAATGCTTATTATCTGCATAATCTCGAAAATTGGTCACCTTATAGCTAACAGCCTGCTTTTCCGCAGCCTTTTTTAAGATTGACGAACCAAATACCCCTTCGAACATTTCTGGAAAAAGCGAAAGCACATCGATTTTCATCAGTCTAAAAGTCCTTCCATCGGCGTAATGATGACCTTTTTAGCGGAAATATCCACTTCTTTAACAATTTGTTCAATATACGGGATCAGGATGTCCTTACTGCCAGCTTTCTTAATGACCCAAACATCATTGGCACCAGGCGTAAGAACCTCAACGATTTCCCCAACTTCCATTCCTTCATCCGTAAATACCGAACAGCCGATGATTTCATGGAAGTAGAACTCACCTTCGTCCAATTTACCAAGCTGTGCTTCCTTCACTTTCAGGACCCCGTTTTTAAATGCCTCGACCTGTCCGACGTTATAATAGTTCTCGAACGTCAATAGGTTAAAGTTTTTATGGGTGCGATGCGACCTGATGATGAGGGGCAAGGGTTTTTTCTCCGTGTCCCTAAACAGATACAGAGTATTTCCCACTTTGTATCGTTTTTCTGGAAAGTCTGTTGAAGAAATTACACGGACTTCTCCTAAAAGACCATGTGTGTTGACAATTTTACCTACATTAAACCATTTTTCCATTCTTTCACCTCTAACGAATTTCCGAGACGATCCCATCTTTTATGACAATGGTCTTCGTTGCCATGATTTCGTCCCAATCTGCCCCAATTTCCACATCAATGATACTTTGAACTTCCCGTTCCTTCAATTCACTACCTGCGGGAAGGATCTCCAACTGCTCCATTTGAAATTCAAGCAGTTTAATTTTTTCTTGCCTCTGGTTTATTTCTTTTTCAAAATGAGCACGGAGACTAGCAGGTTGGAGAGTTCTTGTTTTTTCAAGTTTTTTCAGTTCAAAGCGAAGCTGTTCACTCTCTTTTTGAAGCTGAAGGCGTTTTGACTTGTATTTCTCGAGGAGCTGATTCTTGCTGGATTCCGTTAATACTTGGTTAACGATTACATTTTGGAGAATTTTCATTCCAGCACCTCCTATTATCTATGATTTCTTATTTCCTTCAAAAAATATGTATGATGGGGTAATCTTTTTGAAATGGGGGTCATTCTCTTAAGTATAACGTAAATCGATAAAAGATGCGTCTTAAAAAGGCGTAAAGTTTAAAGTCCGGGTCTATTCAATTAGGATCCAAGTCGAAATTTCACTATCTTGAAGTACAAAAAAAGGAGGGGTATTAACCCTCCTTATTCGGAAATCTCCAAATAGATTTTCTTCTGCTGTGAAGATCCTGCTGCATATACCACAGTCCGAATCGCCTTAGCAACACGCCCTTGTTTACCGATAACCTTGCCCATATCCTCTTTATGAACGGAGAGGATATAAACAATCCGGTCGGATTCTTCCTTGGAGGTCACAATGACCTCTTCCGGATAATCCACAAGTGCTGAAACAATCGTTTCAATAAGTGCTTTCATCAACTACCGTCGATTACTTGCTGTTTTTTGCAACATGGAATTTTTCCATGATGCCTTGTGTAGAGAATAAGTTACGAACTGTATCAGATGGTTTAGCTCCATCTTGTAACCATTTAAGAGCAAGCTCTTCGTTGATTTCAACTTTAGCTGGTTGAGTAACCGGGTTATAAGTTCCTACCACTTCAATGTAACGTCCGTCACGTGGTGAACGAGAATCTGCAACTACAATACGATAGAAAGGAGATTTTTTAGCTCCCATACGTTTTAAGCGAATTTTTACTGCCATTTTAAATAAGCACCTCCGAATAGTTTCACACAAGATAGTATAATATCAAATGTCTTGCATGTTTGTAAAGGTTTTTTTCTTAACAGGTAAAAAAAGTGTTGAAATACATGGCTTCGACCCGTATTCGCCTCAGTTTTAACCTGAAATAAACCTTACATGAACGGGAATTTGAATCCCTTTTTCTTTCCTTTTTGCATGTTCGTAACCTGTTTCATCATCTTTTTCATTTCTTCGAATTGCTTCAGTAGACGGTTCACTTCTTGAATCGATCTGCCGCTTCCTTTTGCAATCCGTTTCTTGCGGGATGCATTCATGGTTTCCGGATGTTCCTTTTCATGCGTTGTCATTGAACGGATGATAGCTTCAACATGACCGATCTGTTTCTCATCGATCTGAAGGTTGTCCATCCCTTTCATTTTATTCGCACCGGGAATCATTTTCAGAATATCATCAAGCGGTCCCATATTCCGCACCTGACCAAGCTGATCAAGGAAATCATCAAAGGTAAAAGTGGCGGTACGCATCTTTTTCTCTAATTCTTTCGCTTTTTCTTCATCTACATTGGCCTGTGCTTTTTCGATAAGGGTCAATACATCACCCATGCCGAGGATCCTTGACGCCATCCGTTCTGGATGGAACGCTTCAAGCGCATCCAATTTTTCACCCATACCGACGAATTTGATCGGCGTGTCGGTGACTGAACGAATTGAAAGTGCCGCACCACCACGTGTATCCCCATCAAGTTTCGTTAAAACGACTCCTGTCAGGCCTAGCTGTTCATTGAAGCTTTGGGCTACATTGACCGCATCCTGACCTGTCATCGCATCGACAACCAGGAAGATTTCATCAGGTTTTGTCAACTCTTTGATATCCTTCAGTTCGCCCATCAAGTTTTCATCAACATGAAGACGGCCTGCGGTATCAATCAACACATAGTCATGATGTTCTTCCTTAGCTTTTTCAATTGCCTGTTTGGCAATTTCGACAGGGCTGACCTGGTCCCCAAGGGAGAAAACAGGCATGCTTAATTGTTTGCCAAGTGTTTCGAGCTGCTTAATCGCCGCCGGACGGTAAATATCAGCCGCAACGAGCAATGGCTTGCGGTTGTATTTTTTTCTAAGAAGATTGGCAAGCTTTCCGGTGGTCGTCGTTTTACCAGCACCCTGAAGACCTACCATCATAATGACAGTCGGTGGTTTCGAGGCAACGGCAATCTTGCTCTGTTCGCCGCCCATCAGCTCAGTCAATTCTTCCTTAACTACTTTAATTACCTGTTGACCGGGGGTTAAGCTTTTCAGCACTTCCTGACCTACCGAACGTTCACTGACACGTTTTACAAAATCCTTCACGACTTTAAAGTTAACATCCGCTTCAAGCAGGGCCAATCGAACTTCACGCATCATTTCTTTAACGTCCGCTTCGTTGACCTTCCCTTTTCCACGGATCTTTTGCATCGTGCTCTGCAGTCGGTCGGCCAATCCTTCAAATGCCATATTGCCGCCTCCTAATCCAACTTCTCAAGCGTTGTGATTGCGTCTAGCAGCTTCTCTTTTGAAAAGGATTCCTTTTCTATGAGTCCCTTCATATTCGCAATCCACTGGTTACGCTCTTGAAATTTTTGAAATAACAATAGCTTTGCTTCATATTCCTCAAGCATCGCTTCTGTTCTTTTTATATTATCATAGACTGCCTGCCTACTGACTTCGTATTCATCGGCAATCTCGCCAAGAGAGTAATCATCCAGATAGTAGAGGGACATGTAGCTCTGCTGCTTCTCTGTTAACAACGATTGGTAAAAGTCATACAAATAATTAATCCGCGTTGTCTTTTCAAGCATCTTAGCAAGCCTCCCTGCTGTTAAGTGAAAACCCTTTACAAGTTTATATTGTAAAGCCTTGTTTATTTGATGTCAAGTTAAACTCCTTACCACGTGTTTGCAAAGCATTATTTTTTTCATTTTCCGCTTCTTTTTTGGACCTTTCTTCAATAGGTCCTCCAATTATCATGGTAAAAAAACCAGAAGAGAATGAACTCTTCCGGCTTACAATTTTCCCTTAAACCTCTTCTTTATCGATGATATCAGCAAAAAGGCCATAAACATATTTCTCGGCATCGAATTCCTGTAAATCATCCATTTTTTCACCTAGCCCGACAAATTTAACAGGAATGGCCAATTCATTGCGAATCGCCAAGACAATTCCACCTTTTGCGGTGCCATCAAGCTTTGTTAAAACAATACCGGAAACATTCGTCGCTTCCTTGAATGTCTTGGCCTGGATAAGGGCATTTTGTCCAGTTGTAGCATCAAGGGCAAGCAGCACCTCGTGTGGTGCACCTGGTACTTCACGTTCAATTACACGTTTCACCTTTTCCAATTCCTTCATTAAATTCACTTTATTCTGCAAGCGACCGGCAGTGTCACAGATAAGGATATCCGCTTTTCGTGCCTTAGCGGCCTGAATGGCATCGAACATGACAGCTGCTGGGTCAGAGCCTTCACCCTGTTTGATTACACTGACACCGACACGCTCACCCCAAACCTCAAGCTGTTCAATCGCACCGGCACGGAAGGTATCCCCTGCAGCCAATACGACAGATTTTCCCTCTGTTTTGAATTTGTGGGCAAGTTTACCAATGGTCGTCGTTTTACCTACCCCATTAACCCCTACAAACAAAATGACCGTCAAACCTTCTTCTTGTATATTCAGGCTAGAAGTCGCTTCACCATCACCTTGGTAGATTTCAACAAGCTTTTCGGAAATAACGGACTGCACTTCCCTCGTATCAGAGATATTGCGAAGCTTGACTTCCATTTTTAATTGATCAATCAGTTCCATCACAGTATCAAAGCCTACATCAGCCTGTATCAGGATTTCTTCAAGTTCTTCAAAGAAGTCTTCATCCACTTTCCGATAACGGGCAACAAGTTCATTAACCCTTCCAGTAAAGGAATTCCGCGTCTTTGTCAAACCTTGTTTGAATTTTTCCCCAATGGATACTTCTGCTTCAACTGATTTTTCTTTTTCTTCCTGAGTCGTAAATTTCTCTTTTAACTTTTTGAAAAAACTCATTGTCCCACTTCCTCTAATTCATGAATTTTAAACTTCCATAAAGTTTTCTGATTCTTCCATCCGGACGGAAACAAGTTTGGAGACACCTGACTCCTGCATCGTAATGCCATATAGGACATCTGCCTCTTCCATCGTGCCTTTGCGGTGAGTAATCACGATGAACTGCGTTTCCCTGCTGAACTTTCTTAAAAATTGGCTGAACCGGACGACATTCGCCTCATCTAGCGCTGCCTCGACTTCGTCAAGGATACAGAAAGGAACAGGACGCACTTTTAGAATGGAGAATAAAAGGGCTATGGCTGTCAATGCTCGTTCTCCGCCGGATAAGAGGCTCAAGTTTTGCAGTTTTTTTCCGGGAGGCTGTGCAATGATATCCACCCCTGTATTTAGCAAATCATCAGGATTCGTCAGTTTCAGCTCCGCCCTGCCTCCGCCAAATAAAGCTTTGAAGACTTGTTCGAATTCTTTACGGATCGAATAGAAAGTATCCGCAAAGCGGCGTTTCATTTCATCATCCATTTCATCGATGACTTGGAATAATGTATCTTTCGCCTGTTGAAGGTCTTCCTTTTGACTAAGAAGGAATTCATAGCGTTCAGCTACACGTGCGTATTCATCAATTGCACCTAAATTCACCGTCCCCAGTTCCTCGATAGCAAGCTTGATGAGCTTCACCCTTTTTTGAGCTTCGTCGGCAGGCATCATCAATGGATACTGTTCTTTAGCACCTTCAAAGGAAAGGGTATATTCTTCTCGCAAGTGGTCGAGACGATTTTCCAGTTCGACATCCAGACGAGTTAATTTCACTTCTTCATCCTTCATCACTTCGACAATGCCTCTATAAAGTCGATTTTCTTCTTTCAAGGACAGTTCGAGCGTTTCAACTTCCATTAGAAGCTCGTTTTTTTCCTGTTTTTTTATGGTGATTCCTTCAATTGCTCCATTTTTATCGAGCAATTTCTGCTGAGCCATATCTTCCAGGGACTCTTCCCCGCTTGAACTGTCTGTCATTTCATTGGTCAGGAGCCCTAAATCATCTTTGTTTTCAGCAAGCCTGCTTGATTCCTTAGAAAGGTCCGATTCAATGCGTTCCATCTTCTCTTTTTGGTTTTGCAGCTGGCCACGCTTGGAAGCCAGCATTACCCTCAGTTCATTCGTTTCTTCAGCAAGGCTCTCTTTTGAAGATTGTTGTGATTGCTTTTGTTCGGTCATTTCGGAAATCAACCGGTCCAGACCATCAATTTCCGATTTACATGATTCCAAAAGTTCTTCCAGCTCTTCAAGTCTTGCCGTTTTTTGCTGTTGTTCTTCTAAATATGAATTTTTATCCAAATCATAAAGATGCAGCCGTTCATTCACATTTCTTTCCTGAAGCTCCACTTCACGGAGTTCCCCTTTAAGGGTTTGTTCTTGTAGCCGAAGTCTCTCTCCCGTTTTTCTGGTTTGTTCAAGCGTTTGCTCTTGAACACCCACATCCACTTTGAGCTGTTTGACTTGCTTTTCAAGCTGATTCGTTTTGACTTCCATGGCAGCAAGTTTTTGTTGGAGCTCCTCCAATTCCGTTTTCCTTGAAAGCAGGGAGGTCGTTTTTTGCTTTAAGGCTCCACCAGTCATTGAACCACCTGGATTGACGATATCCCCTTCAAGTGTTACGAAGCGGAAACGGTGCTGCATCATTTTCGCCAGGTCATTTGCCCCTTTTAAATCTGTGGTGATAATCACTGTTCCTAATAGGTTTTCAGCAATCGCTGCATGCTTATCATCATATTGGATCAATGAGGAACCAGTCCCTACAAAAGCTGAATGGCTCTTCAGCATCGATAATTGGTTAGCTGATATTTCTCTTGCCTTTATGACTGATAAAGGCAAGAAAGTCGCACGCCCATACCTATTTTTCTTCAAGAAGGAAATAGCTTCCCGTGCATGCTCTTCACGTTCCACGACAACATGCTGCATCGCTCCGCCCAAAGCCGTTTCAATGGCCGTTTCATATTCCTTTGGAACCTTTATCAATTCCGCAACTGCCCCTTCAATGCCTCGAAGGGTTTCTTTCGCTTTCAAAACCTCTTTTACACCCTGAAAGAAGCCAGCATAATCATCTTCCATTTCTTCAAGCAGTTCCTTACGCGATTTAGCCTGTTGAAGGAATTGATAGGCCTTATAAAGGGTGGTTTCTTGTTTTTGATACGTATCTTTTGCCGCATTCAATTTATTCTGCTGATTTCGGAAATAAGTGACATGCTCTTCAAGCTGCTTGGTCATATTGTCCATCAGCTGTGAATATTCCATTTTTTTAGCAGTGATTTCCATTCTTTCAGTTAAGAACTTTTCATTTTCCATATCAAGTTTTGCATTTTTATGTTCCTGCTGCGCAAGCTGCTGAAGCAGGTATTGTTTTTCATTTTTGGCCGAGGCCTGCTTATTGAGCCACTCGATATAGTCACTCTTTTTCGCTTCGATCACCGCTTCGATATCACTATTGAATAGGCCGAGGCTTTTTTGTTTTTCATGTAAGGTTTCAGAAATCCCTTTCACTTCCAAATTCAGTGCATGCAGGATTTCCGTTTCCCTTTCCTTTTGCAAAGACAAACGCTCGACAGCGGCCTCACCTTCCACAATCGCTTTTTCCAGCTGTGACTTGTTTTGGGCGGCATTTTTTTTCCGTTCTTTCAAAACTTCTTTACGGCCTTCAAGCTTTTCAAGTTCTTCGCTGGCATTCAGGAGAATCTCCTGAAGGCCATTGATCGATGTCTCAAGCGTCGCAAGACTATCCCTTAACTTTTTGAGATGCGCTTCCCTGTCCTGAAGCTGTCCTGCCATTTGCTGTTCCATTTCATTATGTTTTTCAAGCTCCTGTGATAGTTTTTCCCATTTTTTATGAAGCTCTTCAATTTCATAAACGGTTAAAGCCACTTCTATTTGCTCTAGCTCGTCTTTCTTCGCCAAAAATTCCTTGGCGAGGGAAGACTGAATTTTTAACGGCTCAACCTGCCCCTCCAATTCATGGAGGATGTCATGGACACGGTTTAAGTTATCCTGTGTTTCCGTCAGCTTCGATTCCGCTTTTCGCTTTCTCGTTTTATACTTCAGGACACCTGCTGCTTCTTCAAAAATCACTCGTCTTTCTTCAGCCTTACTGCTAAGGATTTCTTCCACTTTCCCTTGGCTGATGATGGAAAACGCTTCTCTCCCAAGACCGGAATCCATGAAAAGGTCTATGATGTCTTTCAGACGGCAACCTTGATTATTAATGAAAAATTCACTTTCTCCCGATCGATATACACGTCTTGTCACACTGACTTCATGAAAGTCGATCGGCAGGGAATTGGTCTCGTTATCAAGGGTCAATGATACTTCCGCAAAATTCAACGCTTTCCTCGTGTCACTTCCCGAAAAGATGATATCTTCCATTTTTGCTCCACGCAGTGATTTCGCAGACTGCTCTCCAAGGACCCACCGGACTGCATCGGTCACATTACTTTTACCGCTTCCGTTTGGTCCAACCACTGCCGTGACACCAGGTACAAAATCTATCGAAATTTTCTCTGCGAAAGATTTAAATCCTACAACGTCCAAACGTTTGAGGAACATGACCTTTCCCCCTCTACTGTTCAACTATCTTGTTGATTTTTTTCTTTTAAAACAATCAATGCATGCTCGGCTGCATGCTGCTCCGCTTCTTTTTTGGACTTTCCTATTCCAGAGCCAAGTTCTTCCCCATTCAGGGAGACCGTCGAAACAAACTCCCGATTATGAGCCGGTCCTTTTTCCTGCAAGATCTTGTATTGCAGGACACCGATGGCATCGCGCTGGATCAGCTCCTGAAGCTGGCTCTTATAATCCATCACATGAGAAAAAGCACCCTCGTCTATCTTCGGAAACACGACATTCGTCAAAAACTGCACAACTGGCTCTAATCCTTGATCAAGGTACAAAGCACCAATATAGGCTTCGAATACATCCGCAAGCATGGCAGGTCGTTCCCTTCCACCTGTCATTTCTTCCCCTTTTCCGAGTAATACATATTCCCCGTAAGAAAGGCTATTGGCAAAAGCAACTAGTGAAGGCTCACACACAATGGCTGCCCTTAGTTTGGTAAGTTCACCTTCGCTCATCATCGGATATTTTTGATATAAGTATTTAGAGATGGTCAGTTCAAGTACAGCGTCCCCCAAGAATTCAAGCCTTTCATTATCTTCATAAGGCTTACGGCGATGCTCATTCACATAAGATGAATGTGTAAAAGCTTGTTTCAATAAATTTTCATCTTTAAAATGAAAACCCAGATTTTCTTGCAACTGTTTGAATTTATTTTCCTTGATTGATGGTTTACGATTATTTCCGTTCCTACGCATCACACAAAACCCTCCACGGTTCAAAAAGCATATTTTTCCAATATATAAAAAGAAACCTGGCAGGAATTCCTGTCAAGCTTCCTATGTACCATCATACATGATTATCCGCTTAAAGAAAACTAAAGGCAAAAGACCACTGCATGCAGGCGGAGCATACCCGTGAACATACTCATTCCGTTACCTGCCGCTGAACCAAACTTCTTTAAGCAATAAGAGAAAGCCCCGTTAAAAAACGGAGCTTTTAGTCAAATGACAATTCATTACATAGTGCTTTGTATGTAATTCACAGCATCACCTACTGTGGCGATTTTTTCAGCGTCATCGTCCGAAATTTCCATATCAAACTCGTCTTCGAATTCCATGACTAGTTCAACTACATCAAGGGAATCGGCACCAAGATCTTCTTTGAAAGAAGCTTCAAGTTTTACCTCTGATTCTTCTACGTTCAAACGATCTACAACGATTTTAGTTACTCTTTCTAATACATCTGCCAATGTGTTCACCTCCCCTCAAGACATTATAAATTAATTTCGAAAAAAATCAAAGAAAACTTACATGACCATGCCGCCATCTACATGAAGAGTTTGCCCAGTCATATATTTGCTTGCATCGGAAGCAAGGAAAGACGCCACTGCAGCAATATCTTTAGGGTCACCGAAACGTGCAAGCGGAATTTGGTCCAGCATGGCTTTTTGAACGTCCTCAGGCAATTCCCCAGTCATATCCGTTGAGATGAAACCTGGGGCAATCGCATTGACCGTAATGCCCCTTGAAGCAAGTTCCTTTGCCGTCGTTTTAGTCAAACCGATGACACCTGCTTTAGCCGCTACATAATTAGCCTGCCCTGCATTTCCGCTGACGCCGACAATCGATGCCATATTGATGATCCTGCCGCTGCGCTGCTTCATCATTTGCCTTGTAACAGCTTTGGTGCATAGGAACACGCCTTTAAGATTCGTATTGATCACAGAATCCCATTCATCTTCTTTCATGCGCATCAATAGGTTATCACGTGTGATGCCGGCATTATTAACCAGGATATCCACTCTTTCAAATTGTTCGACGACCTCTTTGATCATGCTTGTCACCGATTCACTATTTGCAACATCGCATTGGATGGCGAATGCTTTTCGGCCCAATGCCTTGATTTCATCAACCACTTCATTCGCTTTAGCTTCACTGCCGGAATAGTTAATGGCAACGTCTGCTCCCTGTCGGGCAAGTTCCAATGCAACTTCCCTGCCAATACCTCGTGATGCTCCCGTTACAAGCGCTTTTTTACCTTCGAGGATCATGCTTGTACCCCCTTCAATGTTTCAATTGTTTTAGTTAGAGTGTCTATATCGGATACCGAATGAATTTGAACGGAACGATCAATTTTCTTTATCAATCCGCCCAACACTTTCCCTGGGCCAACCTCGATGAACGTATCCACGCCCAATTCAAGTAGATTTTTCACACTGTCCTCCCAAAGGACCGGTGAATACAGCTGTTCGATTAATTTTTCTTTTATTTCGGCAGGTGCTGTAATGGGCTTAGCCGTTACGTTTGAAATGACAGGAATTTCTGCCTGTTTGAAGCTTACTTCATCAAGGACACCCTGTAACTTTTCTGCTGCCGGTTTCATTAATTCAGAATGGAACGGTCCACTCACTTCAAGAGGAAGAGCCCGTTTAGCCCCATTTTCCTTGGCTTTTGCACTTGCAAGTTTAACCCCTTCGGAGGTGCCTGAAATGACGATTTGCCCTGGACAATTAATATTGGCCAATTGAACGGATTCACCTGTGGCCGTAATTTCAGAAGTGACTTCAGATAGAGCTTCACGGTCCATTCCCAAAATCGCAGCCATTGAGCCTTGACCATTCGGTACCGCAGCTTCCATGAATTCACCGCGTTTACGCACTGTATATACGGCATCTTCGAAAGAAATTGCACCAGATGCCACTAATGCCGTATATTCACCTAAACTGTGCCCGGCAGTATAATCGGGTTTGATTCCCGCTTCTTCCAACTCCTTGACAAAAGCATAACTCGTAGTCAATAAGGCTGGCTGTGCATTATAAGTCACCGTTAATTCTTGTTGTGTGCCATTAAAGATCAATTCCGTAAGCGGAAAATCAAGTTTTTCATCTGCTGATCGAAAAATTTGCTGAGCACGCTCTTTTTCCTTAAATAAGCCATGCCCCATTCCTATTGATTGTGATCCTTGTCCTGGAAAGACAAAAGCAATTTTACCCATCTGTTACTCCCCTGCCTCTATGATTTATTATTGTTTTTCTATTGTCTCCGCAATTGTCGATATGACGTCATTTCCAACCATATCGCGAGTCTGGCGTATAGCATTATAGACCGCATTCGCATCTGAAGAACCATGCGCCTTAATGACAGGGGCCTTCAAACCGAAGAGGCCAGCACCGCCATACTCCGAGTAATCCATTTTATTTTTTATGACTTTTAGTTCTGGCTTTACCATTGCTGCAGCCAACTTACTTTTGAGGTTGCTCATCAAGGCAGCTTTCACCATTTTGAATACGCCCATAGCAGTACCTTCAAGAGTCTTTAACACCATATTCCCCGTGAAGCCGTCCGTCACGACAACGTCCGCCGGCCCGTTTAGGAGGTCCCTTGCCTCTACGTTACCTATAAAGGATATCTCCGATGATTGCTGCAGTAATGTAAAGGCATGCTTAGTCAGTTCATTCCCTTTTTTTTCTTCTGTTCCGATATTAAGTAATCCGACACGGGGCTTTTCGATTCCCCGCACTTTTTGGGCATAAACAGACCCCATTATGGCGAATTGAAGGAGATGCTCCGGTTTCGCATCGGAGTTCGCGCCTACATCCAGTAATACAAAACCCTTGCCATCGATCGTCGGAAGGGTGGGAGCCAATGCCGGACGTTCAATGCCTTCTATCCTTCCGACCACAAACAAACCTGCAGCCATCAGCGCCCCCGTATTGCCTGAAGAAATGCATGCGTCCGCTTCTCCGTCAGCCACTTGCTGTGCAGCCAATACCATCGAAGCGCTTTTCTTGCGGCGAACCGCACGAACAGGTTCATCGGTACTTAATATTTTTTCATCAGTATGTATAACCCTTATTCGGCCATGCTTCGCTAAGTATTGGTTAATCTCGGATTCATTGCCTATCAAGGTAATTTCCACATCGGAAAAAGCCTCGACAGCTTTCATCGCTCCCAAAACCTGTGCCTTGGGAGCATTATCGCCACCCATTGCATCTATCGTTATCTTCATTTTTTTCATCCTTTACTAGCAAGTTAAGAGCGATACATTTCGAACTCGCCTTTAAAAACCAGTTCATTACCTACGTAGCTTCTAACCTCCACCACGGAACGATCGTTGGTGTGGTCCACGTTTTTAACCCTCGCTTTAGCTACCACTCTTTCATTTTCCTTTACAGAACGAGTGAATAAAATGGATGCTTTCGCAGTTAATGCCAATTCATCATTTATGACTGCCACAGCCAATGAATTTGCTTGGGCAAAAAGGTGATGTCCCCTTGCGATTCCATTCCGCTTAAAGACATGCTCTTTATTTATATCCAAAATCGAAATTGCATTATCATCTAAATTAAGATCAATTACTTCCCCGATGATTTCATCCAAAGGCAATGCCCTGATTTCGTCACTGAATTTTTTCTCGGCCACGCTTTTAATCCGTTCACGCAGTTCCGGTATCGATAATTCAAGACGGTCAAGCCTAATGGTCTGGACGCTCACCGAATATTTTTCAGCCAGCTCCTCATCCGTTACAAAAGGATTCTGTTTAATCGTTTCGATTAATAATTGCTGGCGTTCCTTCTTATTTCTTCGCATTTGAAGGTCACCATCCGTAGTATTATGACTAGGTACTAATAGTAGTATATATATTTTAAAAACAGATTGCAAGATATTGCGTAAAATCTCACAATCTGCTATTGGTTTTTTATTCAGTTCAGTCCAGCTTTTCTCCTGTAAATACTCCCGTTCCCTCTAAATAGTCCCGCAAAGGTGCATACTCCGGGGAATGCCAAAAGCTTTGGGAGGCAATCAATTTTGCTGCATCCATCCTTGCCACTTCAAGGGTCCTGTAATCATGGACCATGTCGGCTACCTTGAATTCGGGAAGGCCGCTTTGTTTTTTACCGAAGAAGTCCCCAGGTCCACGGAGTTCCAAATCTTTTTCGGAAAGGGCAAAACCATCGTTTGTCTCAGTCATGATTTTCATCCGCTCTTTGCCGACTTCCGTTTTCGGATCAGCCAGCAGGATGCAAAAGGACTGATCGCTCCCCCGCCCAACCCTTCCGCGCAGCTGGTGCAACTGTGAAAGTCCAAAGCGCTCCGCATCATAAATGACCATTACCGTTGCATTTGGAACATTCACCCCAACCTCGACGACAGTCGTGGAAACAAGGATTTGCGCTTCATTGGCACTGAACTGCTGCATCACTTCTTCCTTTTCATCCGCAGGCAGCCGTCCATGCATAAGACCCACTTTGTACCTGTTCGCAAAGTATTGTGTCAGCATTGCATGAACATCAAGAACATTCTGTAAAGAATCGAGTTTCTCCGACTCCTCAATCAATGGACAGATGACGTAAGCCTGTCTCCCTTTCTTTAGTTCCTTTTCGACAAAGGATAAGATCCGATCAAGCATTTGGTGTTTCGCCCAATAGGTCTCTATCGCTTTACGCCCGGCAGGCATTTCATCGATCGTCGAGACGTCCATTTCCCCAAACACTGTAATTGCAAGAGTTCGCGGAATTGGTGTAGCCGTCATGAAAAGCACATCTGGATTGGTACCTTTTTCACGAAGGATGCGGCGCTGCTCCACTCCGAAACGATGTTGTTCATCCGTTATGACAAGACCTAAGTTTCGGAAATTCACTTCATCTTGAATCAATGCATGAGTTCCTATCAAAAGATCCAGCTCCCCGGATTCCAGCATTTGCAAAAGTTCCTTGCGCTTTTTGCCTTTTACCGAACTTGTCAACAATGCGACCTTTACTCCACTAGGTTCCAACATGGCTTTCAGCGATTGTGTATGCTGCTCAGCCAAGATTTCCGTCGGGACCATAAGTGCACCTTGGAAACCTGCTGTAATCGTCGCCTTCAGGCATATGGCGGCAACCACCGTTTTCCCAGACCCGACATCCCCTTGAAGCAGACGGTTCATCCTGTAGGGAGACTTCATGTCATTCATTATTTCCTCGACGACCCTATTCTGAGCGTTCGTCAAAGGAAAAGGGAGGGTTTCAACAAAGGCTTCCAGCCGCTCCATGTCAAACTCCTGGCCTATTCCTTTTGACTGCTCCCGCTGTACTTTACGAAGTGCCTGCATTTTAAGTTGAAACAATAAAAATTCTTCATACACAAAACGGCGTCGGGCCTTCTTCACCTCATTGGCCGATTGAGGGAAATGCATGGTACGAAGAGCATCATTACGCGGCATCAGTTTGTATGCCGCCAATAATTGCGGGGGCAGATTTTCTTCTATCATTGTCCCATATTCAGAAAATGCATTGGAGATGAAGCGGCGGAGCCCTTTGACGGTAATGCTGCCCTTCACTGAGTACACCGGTTCGAACTCTTTCTCCCGGCTCCGATCACCAACATGGCATTCCGAGCCTGTAATAGTTTGACGATGACGATCCCACTTTCCCGTCACCGTTACAGTTTCGCCTATCGCAAGCTTCGGCTTCAGATAAGGCTGGTTAAAAAAAATGACATTTATTAAATATCTCCCAGTCAAAACTTTAATCGTGAGCCTGGATTTTTTCTTTCCGAAGTACCCTAACGTGGGTACCGTATGAACTTTGCCTTCTACAGTAACCCGTTCATCATGCTCGACCGTTTCTAAATCCCTCAACCGGTAATCTTCATAGCGATATGGGAGGTGCTCAAGGAGATCCGCGACGGTATGGATCTCCATTTCCCCCAAAGCTGCTGCCGTTTCGGCCCCAATGCCTTTTACTGCGGTAATGGGTTCGCGTAAAGTCGAGTTCACTTCTTATTTAGCGGTAAGCCAAAGATTTTCGCTTCCAACTCCCGCCCAGTCGGTGTAGCCGCTAAACCTCCTTGTGCAGTTTCCCTAAGAGCAGATGGCATCGTTTGCCCGATTTTATACATCGCATCAATTACTTCATCACACGGTATGCGGCTTGTGATACCCGCTAAAGCCATATCTGCTGCAACCATGGCATTGGCTGCACCCATGGCATTACGCTTCACACAAGGCACCTCCACAAGCCCAGCAACAGGATCACACACAAGACCAAGCATGTTCTTTAATGTGATTGCCATCGCTTCCGCACTTTGTGCCGGTGTCCCTCCTGCCATTTCAACGATGGCTGCCGATGCCATACCCGAAGCAGAACCGACCTCCGCCTGACAGCCCCCTGCGGCTCCAGAAATCGAAGCATTATTCGCTACTACAAAACCAAACGCCCCTGCTGTAAATAGGAACTCAATTTTCTGTTCCCGATTCGGTTTTAATTTATTTTGCAAAGCGAAAAGCGCACCAGGCACTACACCAGCAGATCCGGCAGTCGGTGTCGCACAAATCGTCCCCATGGCTGCGTTCACTTCGTTTGTTGCCACGGCTTTGCTTACCGCATCCAACAGCAGTTCACCGGATAAGGAGTTTCCGGATTTAATGTAATTCTGAAGAAGGACTGCATCCCCTCCCGTCAGGCCGGAAACGGACCGTACACCTTGAAGTCCTTTTTCAACTGCCTGTTCCATTACATCCAGGTTGACTCCCATCTGGCGGATGATTTCTTCACGGCTTTTTCCCGTTACTTCCATTTCCTGCTCGATCATCAGTGTTGAAATTTTTTTCTGCTTTGATTCAGCTAATTCTACTAATTCCGCTACATTTCGAAACATGATTTCTTCTCCTTCCTAAGTGGAAACGATTGCTCTATCAATCCACAATCCTTGCTACTTGAGTGATATTGGGGAGTGCTGTAATTTCAGCTATGACGTGATCCTCCAGGTTTTGGTCCACTTCAATCGTCATCAAGGCCATCTGCCCTTTCTCTTTTCGGGAGACTTCCATTTGGCCAATATTGATTTGATGCTTGGCTAATATGTTTGAAACATTGGCAATGGCACCAAATCGATCATCATGAACGACGAGTATGGCAGGGTTGTGCCCGGACAGCCTCAATTTAAATCCGTTCAATTCGATGATTTCGATCTTTCCCCCGCCTATCGATATTCCGACAAGTTCCAGTTCACCATCATCATCACCAACTGTTATTTTTGCTGTATTGGGATGTTCCGGTACTGCCTCTTCTTCTCGAAATGTAATTTTCATTTTCTTTTTGCGTGCTATTTCCAGCGATTCTTTGATTCTCTCATCAAATGTATCAAAATCAAGCAAGCCTCCTACAATGGCTACATCGGTTCCATGGCCTTTATAGGTTTTGGCAAACGAACCGTAAAAAGAAATATGGGCCCATTTTGGTTCCCGGTCGAATAAATTCCTGGCAACCCTACCGATCCTTGCAGCTCCTGCTGTATGGGAGCTGGAGGGGCCGATCATAACAGGACCAATTATATCGAATACACTTCTAAATTTCATGATTAGCTCCTCCTTCTATTCACTTGGAGTCAGTTTAATAATAAAGCCTGATATATTGTAATTACAATTATGCTGTCCGTAATCCTTCTTTTCATAAAAATAAAGGCTCTTTTCGTAAAGATTGTTGTTTTTAAAACGAAACTATTTAAGATTGATTGGAGCGGAAGTGCGAGACTCCTGCGGGAGCAGCGGGACAGGTGAGACCCCACAGGCGTTTACGCCGAGGAGGCTCACCGCCCGCACCAAGGAAAGCGAGCATCTGGAGGGGAAATCAACCACCCCTCCTGGTAAATAGCAACAAAGTATGTGAAAACAGCCAAAATAAAACTGCATAGCCTAATGACATATGCAGTTTATTGCCTTTTATTTTTTTCGGGATCCTCCAAACATTATAACGGATAGGTTTCCCTTATTTTCATGTTCTCTACTTATTCAATTGAAAAAATGAAAGAATATAAAGGTTGTTTCCCATTATGGACTTCAACTTCAACGTCTTCGAAATTCTCATTACAAAACGCAACAAGACTTTCGACATCTTCAGCAGTGGCATCTTCACCATACAAAATGGTAAGGATTTCTGAATCTTCGTCAATCATATCGGAAAGAAGATCTTTTGCCGCTTGAGTCATGTCTTTATCCTTCACCTTGATGGTGCCTTCAGCAATTCCCATGAAGTCCCCGGTCTCGATTGCAAGACCGTCAATGTTGGTATCCCGGACAGCATAAGTAATCTGGCCCGTTTTCACATGCGAAAGGGCTTCGATCATCGCTTTTTTATTCTCTTCAGCATCAAGTGAAGGGTTGAAAGCCAACAATGCAGCCATTCCCTGTGGTACTGTTTTCGTTGGAATGACAGTCACATGATCCCCAAGTACATCTGCAGCCTGATTGGCGGCCATGATGATATTTTTATTGTTAGGCAAGATGATCACATGATCTGCATATGCCCCTTCGACAGCTTTAACGATATCTTCCGTACTAGGATTCATCGTTTGCCCGCCTTCGATGACGGACTTAGCGCCGATGCTTTTGAATAATTCACTGATGCCAGCGCCCATCGCCACTGACACTACAGCGTACTTCTCTTTGGTGGGCGGTTTAGTTTGAAGCGGTGTATTCGTCTCACCTACAATCGCAGTATGCTGTTCACGCATATTATCGATTTTCATTTTTATTAAACTACCATATTGCTGTCCATAATTCAGGCAGGTGCCAGGCTGTTCAGAGTGAATATGTACTTTGACGACTTCATCATCTGAGATGACTAGTAAAGAATCTCCGTATTCACTTAAATCATTTCTGAATTTTTCTTCATCAAATGATTGATTGGCAAGTTTTTCACTTTCCAACCGGACCATGAATTCCGTACAGTAGCCAAACACGATATCTTCCGTGTTCATATGTCCTTGTACATTCATATGATGTTCGGCACTGATCATGTCATCCATGCTTGGACCATTAGCGGATCGGACTGGAAGGGCTTCACCTTTCAGCTCAGCAAGGAAACCTTCATATACAAACACCAACCCTTGCCCCCCGCTATCAACGACACCCACTTCTTTTAAGACTGGAAGAAGATCAGGTGTGCGTTTTAATGAAGCATTGGCCTCCGTAACGATTTCTTCCATTACCTGAATTAGGTCTATATGCTTTGCTGCTGATGAAACCGCTTGCTTGGCTGCATCTTTTGCAACCGTTAAAATGGTTCCTTCAACAGGTTTCATAACGGCTTTATAAGCTGTCTGAACCCCTGCTTCAAAAGCTTGGGCAAATTCTTCACTATTGATTTCCGATTTATGTTCAATCGCTTTAGCAAAACCGCGGAAAAGTTGCGAAAGGATAACTCCCGAATTGCCGCGTGCGCCCATAAGCAATCCTCTTGAAAGCGACGCACCCACTTTTCCGATGTGTTCCTGGACGTTATTTTGCACTTCCTTCGCTCCCGAAGTCATCGATAAATTCATATTCGTTCCTGTATCTCCATCCGGAACAGGGAAAACATTCAACGCATCAACCATTTGGGCATTAGCCGCTAAATGGTTGGCACCTTGAATGATCATTTCTGCAAAGCGCTTTCCGTTCAAACTTGTAATTGACACAAAACTTTCCTCCTATACTTAAGGGTTCGTCACACGAACTCCCTGTACAAAAATGTTAACGGAATCAACAGCTAATCCTACAGTTTTGTCCAGAGTGTACTTTACCTTTGATTGCACATTATGTGCAACTTCCGAGATTTTCGTTCCATAACTTACGATAATATACATATCGATATGAACTTCTTCCTCTTCTTGACGGACAATTACACCTTTAGTAAAGTTTTCTTTTCTTAAAATTTCGGCAATGCCGTCTTTAAATTGTTTTTTGGAAGACATTCCTATAATTCCGTAGCAATCCACGGCTGCGCCGCCTGCTACAGTAGCGATAACCTCATTAGAGATATCAATTTGTCCATACTTCGTTTGTAATTCGATAGACATTTTCTTTTCCCTCCCAAAAATCAAGTCAACTAAAGACATTTTACTATAATGTCTATGGTTTTAAAAGTAAATGTCTTACGGTACTCTATATAATTCAATTTTGAAGTATGTATGTCAAGGTTTTTTTCTTGAAAGTAATTAACTGAAGTATTGCATTCTAGCGGTAGGTATGATAAATTATTAAAGTATTTTACAAAGACTTAAGACGACTGCGAAAAACTTAAGCTTGTTGTAGTTAGGAGGGAATTTGACATGGCACGTAAATGTGTAATCACTGGAAGAAGAACTCGTTCTGGTAACAGCCGCTCTCACGCAATGAACGCTAGCAAGCGTACATGGGGCGCTAACCTTCAAAAAGTACGTATTTTAGTTGACGGTAAACCTAAACGTGTATACGTTTCTGCAAGAGCTCTTAAATCGGGCAAAGTAGAACGCGTATAATGTTACGGCATCCTCTTAGGATGCCTTTTTACTTGTAATGGCCGGTATTTAATGGGGATGGTTTCAAATCCTTGACCAGGTCCAGTCTGCATCAAGAAGGATGCCTTCACCCATTAATGGATGGCCGCCCTATTTAACTAAAAAATAACACCTCCCTTAATTTGAGAGGTGTCATGGAGATAAGTATCAGCCTTTTTTAAACGCTCCGAGCATAGCCCTTACCAAACTGCCCAGAACTTTTGGCAATTTAATCGTATAAAATTTCATCATGCCCCTCCTCTTTGCATCCCACAATTAAAGATGAAGTGGAATTTTTCTATTACAACATAAGCTTTTAAGCGGATATAGGATGATCGTAATTATATCCGAATCTGCTCTAAGCATGAATTTTAATCACTGCTTCTTATCACCATTAATATGCCTTTCTCAAATGAAACATTCCCAGATTCGGAAATTAGTTCATTGCTGATGCAAAGCGTCGAACCCATTTCCAAGCTTGCACCGTCCAGCGGATATTTGAAACCCGAAAGAGTAATGCCGGTGACTTCAGCGTTTACTGGGAGCAAGGACAAGTATTTCTTATCTTTCAAAGCAGTGACCTTATATGAACCTGCTGTCTTTACTGTGATTATATTTTGCCGATCGACTATGTATATATCCATATCACCATGATGAGGGAGGACACTTTCTTTTTGGAGCAGCTGGATATTCCCGAGAAAATGGTCCATTCTTCCCCCTGTTGCGCCCAGAATGTGAATTTCTCTTGGCTTTTGCCCCATTGCCCATTTAAATGCGATTTCTAAATCCGTTTCATCCTTTTCCGAGGAATAAAGATTGATTTCTTCCAGCATTTGCTCAATCTTTTCGTATTCACCTTCCGAAACCGAATCAAAATCCCCAAAACCGTACTTAGGTTCGATACCTTTTTCAAGCAGAGACCATACTCCCCTGTCAACCCCGACCCAAAGATCTGTCTTCTCCTTATACCATGTCAAATCCGGCCAAAAACATTCCGGACCTCCAGCCATTATACTGATAATCATCGAAATCATCCTTTTCCAAATAAAAATCATATCCAAGGTGCCTTAGTTTAATTGATAAAAAAAGCCGATCACCATCATATGAATATGATAGTGTCGGCTTATATCACTTTCCCCGAATCTTTTGAATCGCTGCGTGTCGATCTTCCTGATCATATATTGCCGAACCGGCCACCAGGATTGTCGCCCCTTGTTCAATACATAGTTTAGCCGTTTCTTCATTTACTCCACCATCAATCTCTATCTCGAGATTTTGATTATACATTCCTGCCATCGCCTTCACTTCGGCAATTTTCGGAAGAACGGATTTAATGAACTTTTGCCCCCCAAAACCCGGATTAACCGTCATCAACAATACCATGTCAATATCTTCGATTATAGGTTGTATCAAGGAAGCCGGAGTGGCTGGATTAAGCACCACGCCTGCCTTTACACCAAAAGATTTGATCAATTGAACCGTTCGATGCAAATGTGTGCAGGCCTCTACATGTACAGTTATATAATCAGCTCCCGCTTTCGCAAAGGACTCGATATAACGATCAGGTTGTTCGATCATTAAATGAACATCAAGCGGAAGCTTCGTTACTGGGCGGATAGCATCAACAATTAGTGAGCCTATCGTTATATTCGGCACGAAATGCCCATCCATGACATCCACATGGATCAAATCCGCTCCGCCCCTTTCCACATCAAGAATTTCTTCTCCCAATTTTGCAAAGTCAGCTGATAAAATGGATGGTGCGATTTTAACCATTTTAATACCTCGGCTTTCTATCTCTTATTTCTTCTAAGAATTGCATATAATGCTCGTATCGATAACGGGGAATTTCCCCGGAATCAACCGCTTCCTTCACTGCACATTTCGGTTCTTTATCGTGGAGACAGGCCCTGAATTTACAGTCTTCCCCATGCTTATGCATTTCCGGGAAGCAATAGGATAGCCGTTCAGCTTCCATTTCCATGAATTCAAGTGAACTGAACCCTGGAGTATCCGCGACAAGTCCAGAGCCAATATGGATCAATTCAACGTGCCGGGTCGTATGCTTCCCGCGTCCCAGGTGTGAAGAAATATCATCCGTCTTTAAAGCCAATTCCGGATTGATCGCATTCAGCAAAGACGATTTCCCAACACCGGACTGACCCGCAAATACACTGGTTTTTCCTTCTAAATACGGCACTAGTTCTTCAATCCCTCCGGCGGTAACGGAAGATGTCTCCAGTACAGTATAGCCAAGTTTCTGATAGTCCTTGATATACTGAGACAAATTCTTTTGATTTTCAGCTGTAACCAAGTCCAGTTTCGTCACGACGATAATCGGTTCGATTTCGTTATCTTCGATCAATACGAGAAATCGATCAAGCAAGGCCGGACTGAAATCAGGTTCCACTGCCGAAAAGACAAGGATTGCCTGGTCTACATTCGAGATTTGCGGACGTATCAATTCATTCTTTCGAGGTTTTATTTCGGTCACGGTCCCGTCCGTTTTATTTTCCGCTTCAAAAACAACATAATCACCAACGAGCGGGGTTACCTTATTCTTCCTGAACAGGCCCCTTCCACGGCATTGATAGACCTCTTCACCATCAAGGACATAATAAAATCCACTTAATGCTTTGATAATTTTTCCTTCGGGCATAACCACACTCCTAATTATTAAATTTATTCTGGATATGAGACGGATTCGTCAATGATGACCTGATTGTCCCTCATGATTTTATATCCTGCTTTCTTATCCGGGGAAACCATTAATTCGATCGTTCTCTTCGCATCTTGCAATATATAGAATGTTTCTTGAGGCTCCGTCATGCTATTGTCGATATCCTCGATGAAAATTTGGATTTTTTGTGATTTGCCTGGCTCAACCGGATCATACTCGATTTTGACTTCCTCCGTTACACTCTTGGGCGGAATCTCTTCTTTCCCTTTTGAAATGACCACTTTCACAGTACTGCCCTTTTCCACCTTCGTAGCAGGTTCCGGTGACTGGGAAATGACAAGCCCCTCCGCTACGGAATCATCATAGATTTCTTCTTCGACATCGATCTTTATTCCACTTTCACTGGAATAATCATCAAGGGCAGCTTTATTGAACCCCGTTAAGTTCTTCAAGCTCAACAGATCTGCCCCTTTACTGACCGTCAGCTCAAGCTCCGTTTCGGATGGTACGACCTCAGTGGCACCCGAGGGAGATTGATCTATGATCGTGCCTGGAGCACTGTCATCATATTTTTCAGTAACGCTTATGTTTTTGAATCCCATTTTTTCAAGCAGGGATTTAACATCAGAGTAATCTCGACCTTCATAGCTGGACAATGAAATCGTCTCTTTACCAACGCTTTGATAAATATCGATCACTGCACCTTCCTTGACCGTCTTACCTTCCTTAGGATTGGTTTTGATCACAAGACCAGCTTCAACCTCTTCATCTTCAATCTCGATCGTCTCTCCAATTTCCAAATCCATTTCAAGCAATTCAGTAATGGCGTCATCCAATTCTTCCCCTTTAAGGTCAGGGATCGTCACTTCCTTCGAGACAAGAAGGGGAGGTAAAACTGTGACAGATAAAACAGCAAGCAGTGCGAGAACTAAAAAGGTGGTCACCAAGATCGCAGGCATGTTCTTTCGCTTTTTACCTTTGTGTTCCGACTTGTTTTTTTGTTTTTTCTGTTTCTTTTGTTTCTTCTGTTTCTTTTTTGAATTATTCTCTGCTTCTGATTCACTTTCCTCATCGTCCGCATAAACTAACGTATTTTTTTCGGGACCCCTTATGATTGTCTCGTCGATGCTTGAAAGCTGATCATCCGTTATGACGGGGATGGCTTTTGTTGCATCATGATCTTCAGGAATCGCAAAAGGAAGTTCATTTGAACGCTCCGGATTAAGCGACGTCCGTATATCATCCTCCATCGAGTCCACACTCTCATAGCGGTAATATGAATCTTTGGCTGTCGCTTTCAAGATAATATTTTCCACACTCTGGGGTATTTCAGAATTCCAGCGTTTTGGTGAAGGAGTTTCCGATTGTAAATGTTTAAGAGCTATCGACACGGCTGATTCACCCGAAAAAGGCAATCTTCCCGTCAACAATTCAAACATGACGATGCCAAGTGAATAAATGTCCGATTTCTTATTGGCCATACCGCCTCTGGCCTGTTCCGGAGATAAATAATGAACCGAACCCAAGACTGCGTTGGTCTGCGTTATGTTTGTTGCACTTAGGGCCAATGCAATCCCAAAGTCCGTAATCTTGACGGTTCCTTCCTTATCAATCAAAATGTTCTGTGGTTTGATGTCACGATGGATGATCCCATTATGATGGGCATGGGAAATCGCTGCCGTGATTTGCCTCATGATATCCAAGGCTTCATCAACTGGAATTGGATAATATTTTTGTATGTATTGCTTAAGTGTAAAACCGTCAACGTATTCCATTACAATATAATAGATGGAATCTTCTTCACCAACATCATAAATACTTACGATATTGGGATGGGCCAAACTGGTTGCCGATTGGGCTTCCCGATTGAAGCGCTTGATGAACTCTTCGTCATTATTAAAATCCATGCGAAGGATTTTCAATGCAACATCCCTATCCAAGATCATATCCCTTGCAAGGTAAACATTAGCCATACCGCCGCCGCCGACCATCTGGATCAGTTTATAACGGCCGTTGATCCTTCTGCCAATCAACATTCAATTCACCTGCTTTCACTTTCTTCAGTAAATTGAACAAGCACAAGAGTGATATTATCTTCCCCACCGTAGTGATTGGCCTTATCTATTAATGAATTCGCCTTTTCTTCAAGTGACTGTGCATTGGTTACCGTTTCTTCCAGTTCCAGTTCACTCACTTTATTCGTCAATCCGTCCGAACAAAGCAATAGTAAATCATTTTCTTCGAAGATGACCGTCATAATGTCCATTTCCACTTGCATTTCTGTCCCCAAGGCTCGTAATAAAACATTTTTCCGTGGATGGTTTTCGGCATCTTCTTTCGAAATCTGACCGGAACGGACCAATTCGTTAACGAGTGAATGATCTTCCGTGACCTGCTTAAAACCACTCTCATTATACAAATAACACCGGCTGTCCCCGATGTTGGCAATGGTAGCAAACTTGTCGGTGCAAATGGCTGCAACAATGGTGGTCCCCATGCCCTTACATTCCGTATTCGCTTCTGCATGTTCAAAAAGCAACTGATTGACCGTGAAGATTTGCTGCTTAAGCCAATCTTCGGCATCATTTGCCGTTTCGATTCCGGTGGATACTTCCCAGCCCTTTTTCAAAAGGTCTATCGTCATTGCACTGGCTACATCCCCGGCACGGTGGCCGCCCATGCCATCTGCAACGATGGCAAGGCGAACGCCTTCCGAGTTCTTAAAGATTCCGCCATTATCTTCATTATGCTGGCGGACTTTTCCACGGTCTGTCTTAAATATTGCCCTCATAGGGTCACCTCGTCTCTTCTTTGCGCTCCTTGGCCCGAAGCTGGCCGCAGGCTGCGTCAATATCACTGCCTTGTTCCCTTCGGATCGTTACATTAATTCCGCGCTTCTTCAATGTTTTTTCAAACTCAAAAATCTGGTCCCGAGGTGTTCGTACATAGTTGCGTTCCGGTACATAGTTAACCGGTATTAAGTTCACATGGCATTTTATCTCTTTTATTAAAGCTGCTAATTCTTCAGCGTGCTCCACTGAATCATTTTCGCCACCGAATAGACCATATTCAAAACTTACACGGCGGCCTGTTTTTTCTGTATAGTATTTGATGGCCTCAATCAGGTCTGGAAGTTTGTAGGCCTTATTGATCGGCATCAATTTACTTCTCAATTCCGTATTCGGTGCATGAAGGGAAACAGCAAAGTTTATTTGCATGCTTTCTTCGGCAAACTTATAGATTTTAGGAATGATTCCACTTGTGGAAACGGTAATATGACGGGCCCCGATGTTCAAGCCCTTTTCATGGTTTATATTCTTCAAGAATGACATCATATTATCGTAGTTATCAAACGGTTCACCAATTCCCATGATAACGACGGAACTAACACGCTCTTCCGACTCATCAAGTGCTTGCTGAACTTTAACGACCTGGGCAACAATTTCCCCTGATTCAAGATTCCGCTTTAAACCGCCAAGTGTCGAAGCACAGAATGTACAGCCAATTCTGCATCCTACCTGCGTTGTCACGCAAATGGAGTTTCCGTATTCATGACGCATCAGCACCGTTTCAATCGAATATCCATCTTGGAGTTCAAATAAAAACTTCATCGTTCCGTCATTGGACGTTTGCTGAATCAAAGTCTTCAATGTTGTGAAGGTGAATTGCGACTCCAACTTATCCCGTAATGATTTCGAAAGGTTGGACATATCTTCAAAACTGGAGACACGCTTTTTATATAGCCAGTCATATACTTGCTCGGCCCGGAATGCCTTCTCTCCATTTTGAAGAAGCCATTCTTTAATTTGGTGAAGCTCCAATGAGTAGATCGATGGTTTTTCTGGTGTCGTGTCTTTTCTTACTCTAGATGATTTAGTGATTTCTGCCATTACAGCACCTTCTTTCTAAAACTCGCAATAAAGAATCCGTCACTGCTAAAATATTGCGGAAAAACTTGCAGCGTATGACCCTCGATATATGGCTGAACGCTTTCAGGCATTCTTGTGGACAAGGTTGCATCGCTTTCAAAATCCGGATGGCTTTCCAAAAATGCTGCAGCGACTTTGTCATTTTCTTCTTTATCCACCGTACAGGTACTATATACTAACCGTCCTCCTTGCTTAACAAGCGGGGCAGCCGATTCCAATAATTGTTGTTGTATACTTGAGAGTTTCATTATATCATCTTTTGTTTTAGTATACTTTACATCAGGTTTCCGGCGCATGACTCCCAACCCGGAACATGGTGCATCGATCAGGACCCTGTCAAACCCTTCCTTATTAAAGTGCTCTTGCACTTTTCTGCTATCAAGGGCCATTGTCTTAATATTGTTTCTGAGTTTTAGGCGCTCCGCCTGCTCTTTAATTAGCTTGACCTTATGTTCATGAAGGTCGAGTGCATATACTTGTCCTGTGGTCAAGCCTTCTGCGATATGGGTCGTTTTCCCTCCAGGTGCAGCACAGCAATCGAGCACAGCATCATTTTCATTCGCACCCAATGCATGGGCAACTAGCATTGAACTCTCGTCCTGAATCGATAAATACCCCATTTTATAGCTTTCTGAATGAGCAAGATTCCCTTTATAGCTGACGATTGCTTCGGGAACGACTTCACTCGCTTCAACATCATATCCTTCTTCCGTTAATATGCTGATCAGTTCACGGCGTGAGATCTTTTTTAAGTTAACACGTCCTGTCTGTAATGGCGCAGTTAAGTTGATTTCACACATTTCCTTGGTTTTTTCATAGCCAAATTGCTCTACCCAACGCTGGACCAGCCAAATAGGATGACTCACTTCTATGGAAAGCCGTTCCAGATCATTTTTAATTTCCTCTAAAGAAGGAACACCATTTCTTTGAATATTACGAAGCACACCATTGACCATCGAAGAGGTGCCCTTGTGTCCGCGCTTTTTGGAAATTTCTACGGCCTCGAAAATGATTGCATGATCAGGCACTTTATCTAAATAGACCATTTGGTAAACGGAAAGTCTAAGTAAATTGATGACCCAGCTTTGCGTTTTTTTAGGTTGTTTAATAAACGGGTTCAAAAAATAATCCAAAGTCATTTTCCTCTGGATGGTACCGTAGCTTATCTCTGTAAGCAAACCGCTGTCCACGGCGGATAACTGGTGCTTTTTAATCAAGTTGTTCAATAATAGGTTACTGTAGGATTGGTTTTTCTCTACAGATTCCAAAATATCGAGAGCGATTTCACGTACTCCCTTTTTAGTTTGCTTCATTCTGTTCTCCTAACTTCATGCCTGCTTTAATGAACGATCCGGCTCCGCGCAAGTAATCTTTCGCCGGCATTTTTTTCTTTCCTGAAGGCTGCAGTTCTGTTACTAGTATTGCCGTCTCATTGCCTGTCGAAACGATGAAACCATCATTTTGCACCTCAACGATCGTGCCCGGCAAGGCCTGCTTGCCAGCTTCTAATTTCTTTACTTGCCATATTTTTATAATGGAACCGTCTAAGGTTGTATAAGCAACAGGCCAAGGATTCAGGCCGCGTACATGGTTATAGATGTCTTCCCCTGATTTCGACCAGTCGATTTTTTCCTCCGACCGTTTGATGTTAGGCGCAAAAGATGCTTTAGCATCATCTTGCTTGATTGCCTGTAACTCTTCATTTATAAGTTTCGGAAGTGTCTCCGCAAGTAAATCCGATCCTACCTTACTTAATTTATCATGCAGTGTACCAACATTGTCTTCTTCCTCTATAGTAACTTCCGCCTGAGTCAATATATCACCGGCATCCAATTTTTCTGCCATATACATGATGGTTATCCCTGTCTTTTCTTTCCCCTGTAAAATGGAATAATGAATTGGCGCCCCTCCACGCAGTTCAGGAAGCAGGGAGGCATGTACATTAATACAACCGTACTTAGGGGCATCCAACAATTCATTCGGAAGAATTTGTCCGAATGCCGCCGTCACCACTAAATCAGCATTCAATGCAATGATTTTTTCAAGTTCTTCTTTTTCCCGGATTTTTTCAGGCTGATAAACGGGTATCCCATGCTTTTCGGCTTCGACTTTAACTGGCGGCGGCGTAAGCACCTTTTTGCGGCCCACTGGACGATCTGGCTGTGTGACAACAGCGATCACATCATACCCTTCATCAATGATTCTTTTCAATACCGGCACCGAAAAGTCCGGTGTACCCATAAAAATTATTTTTGTCATTCTTCTCCATACCTTTCTAACTCTTCTTCCGAAATATACCGGGAAACCTTACTTGTAAATAAGACTCCTTGCAGATGATCGATTTCGTGTAGAAGGGCCCTTGCAAGGAAATCCTCCGCTTCTATCTCGAAATAAGATCCTTTTCGGTCTTGTGCCCGGACTTTGACACGGTAAGGACGCACTACTTCACCATATAAACTCGGGAAGCTCAAGCATCCTTCAACACCTGTCTGTTCTCCTTCCAATTCCAGCACTTCCGGATTAATCAGTTCGATTGCACCTGATCCTTCCTCTATTTCAACGACGGCCACTTGCTTTTTCACGCCAACTTGAGGTGCTGCAAGTCCAACGCCATCCGCCTCCACCATCGTTTCATACATGTTATTTAACAGCTTTGCCAACTTTTTATCAAAACTTGTTACTTTATCGCATTTTTGTTGTAAAATTTTTTCAGGAAACAAAACAATCGGTAAAATAGCCAAAATTAAAGGTACCCTCCTAGATATGAAAAACAACACTTCATTATATAAAAACGCAAGCTGTTACAGCTCGCGGTAATCATCCATCTCTAAAATAATTACATCATGATCTGTGGATTTAAATCTATTGAAATCTGCAGATGATTTTGAGCGGTTTCTTTTTGGTAATGCTCTAAAAGTGTGCGTAAATGCTGATTCAGGTCCGGCTCTCGTTTGTATTTTATCAGACATTGATAGCGATATCTATTGTTGATTCGACTAATGGGCGAAGCAACCGGACCTAGTACGACAGAATCCCGATTCAATCGCGAGCCTAAATAATTGGTGATTTTCTCAGTAACACTCACCGTCTTCATTAAATCTTCATGTGAAACGGTTATAAGGACAACATAATAATATGGAGGGTAATGACTTTGCCTCCTTAGATACATCTCCCGTTCATAAAAAGCATCATAATCCTGCAGGGCAGAAAGCTCGATGCTGTAGTGCTCAGGCGTATAGGTTTGGATGACCACTTCTCCCGGAAGCTGATGACGTCCCGCCCTTCCGCTGACCTGCGTCAGCAGCTGAAATGTCTTTTCCGAAGAGCGGAAATCAGGCAGATGTAGCATCGTATCGGCTGAAAGGACTCCAACAAGAGTGATATTAGGAAAATCAAGGCCCTTGGCTATCATTTGGGTGCCTAGCAATATATCCGCTTTTCCTTCACCAAAGGCATTCAGCAATCGCTCATGTGAACCCTTCTTACTCGTCGTGTCAACATCCATTCGTATGACCCTTGCTTCAGGCAGGATTTTTGCAAGCTCTTCTTCAACCTTTTGAGTCCCTGTACCAAAGAACCTTATATGTTCACTTTCACATTCAGGGCAAACGGAAGGCATTCCCTCTTCAAACCCACAATAATGGCATTTCATTATATCATTAAAGCGATGATATGTAAGTGAAATGTCACAATTAGGGCAGTTGATGACCAATCCGCAGCTTCGACACATCACAAAGGAAGAATGCCCCCTTTTATTTAGCATCAGGACTGTTTGCTCCCCCTTCTCAAGCCGGTCTTTCAGCTTGGTAAAGAGCAGCTCCGAAAACATGGAACGATTTCCCGTTCTTAGTTCTTCCCTCATATCTACAATATCCACTGCTGGCAAAGCATTTTTATTCATCCTCTGGCTAAGGGTCAATAATTTATAGACATTTTTCTTGGCTCGAGCAAAAGATTCAAGTGTAGGTGTGGCGCTGCCAAGAATAACCGGACAACCATATGATTTTGCTCTTTCAATGGCAACATCCCTAGCATGGTACCTTGGTGTTTCTTCTTGCTTATAACTGGATTCATGCTCTTCGTCAATGATGACCAGCCCCAGGCTTTCAAAAGGAGCAAACACGGCAGAACGCGCCCCGACCACCACTTTTACTTCTTTGCGGTGAATTTTACGCCATTCATCATATTTTTCACCTACGGATAAACCGCTATGCATGACAGCTACCAGCTCCCCAAATCGTTCCTTAAACCTCTTCACCGTCTGTGGCGTCAAGGAGATTTCAGGTACAAGCATGATGGCTTCCTTCCCTTTTTCAATGACAGAGGCAATTGCCTGTAAATACACTTCCGTCTTCCCGCTGCCGGTTACACCATATAAAAGGAAGACATCATGTTCATCATGATGTATTTTCTCTTGGATCGGCTTTAATGCAGCGGCTTGTTCAGCTGTCAGTGTAAAGGGAATGGATTTTTCGAACACACGGTTTTCATAAGGATCACGGTATACTTCTTGATCCATTTCAGCCAAGGCCCCTTTTGAAACTAGGGATTTGACGGTACCGCTTGATGTGTTCATCAATTCAAGCAATTCCTTTAACGGGATGGGTTCTTGATGTTCAATAAAGTATTGAAGGAGTTCCTGTTGTTTTTTTGCATGGCTGGATATGGCTGATGCCATTTCTTTCAGTTCCATAGGGGAAAGCAAAGATTTAATGACTCGGACCGTCTTCTTGTTAAGTCGGTTTTTCACATTGTATTCGAGCTCAAGATTGCCATTTTGCATTTCCTTTTGGACCAGGGAGGCATTCTCTCCTTCAATCACGTCTTTCCAAGATAGTGAATCATTTTTTCCGAAAAGGTTTTGAATGGAGGGAGGAATCTGGTCCTTTTTATCTTCAACTACTTTAATGACTTTTTCATACTTTGCTTTCATCGCTGCCGGAAGCATGGCCTGTAGCGCTGAAATTTTAAAACACATCGCCTCCTTGGTCAACCAGTCACCAAGCTGAAGCAATTCATCATTGATGATGGGCTCCAAATCCATTGGTTCCTTTATAAAGCGTAATTTCGCAAAGTCGCTTTTAGCTTTTAAGCCTGTGACGAACCCCTGCACCATTCTTGGACCGAATGGGACGATGACTCTCATTCCGGGCTTGATGACTTGGTTCCACTTTTCAGGGATGCGATAGTCGAATTCTCGATCCGTTTGTTTAGCAGGTACATCCACGATGACGGATGCTATATCCATAAGACATCATTCCTTTTGCTTGCGAGATACTTCTGCCAGGATGCTTTTAGCTATATCCGCTTTACTCATTTTTGGAAGTTCGGTCGCACTTCCATCTTTATCGTAAATGGTCACGATGTTCGTATCCGTTCCAAATCCTGCCCCTGCAACGGTAACATTATTGGCAACGATCATATCTGCATTCTTTTTGACCAATTTTCCTCTTGCGTATTCTTCAACGTTGTTCGTTTCAGCCGCAAAGCCCACCAAAATCTGATGCGTTTTATTTTCACCGAGTTCCTTTAGAATATCCTTTGTCCGTTCAAATTCAATCACATTTTCCCCTGGCTGCTTTTTCATCTTTCGAGTATGATAGACCTTCGGTTTATAATCCGCCACAGCAGCCGTCATGATTACGACATCACTGGCAGCGAACTGATCGAATACCGCATCATACATATCTGCTGCTGATTCCACTGGTATTACTCTGGCCTTGGGAGGTGGCGTCAAGTTCACTGGGCCGGTAATCAATGTTACCTCAGCGCCCATTTCAATTGCCGCTTCGGCTAAGGCATAGCCCATTTTGCCGCTGGAATGATTCGTCACAAAACGCACCGGATCAATCGCTTCACGTGTCGGTCCTGCCGTGATTAAATATTTCTTTCCTTTAAGAGGCTGTTGCTGTAATTTGCGTTCATTGAAATATTGATTAAGATGTTCTACGATTGTTTCAGGTTCCTCCAATCGCCCTTTCCCTACATATCCGCAGGCCAAATACCCTTCACCCGGTTCAATGAATTGATATCCAAACGACCGAAGTGTCTCCATATTTTTCTGAACCGCTGGATGTGCGTACATGTGCACGTTCATTGCCGGCGCAACCCAAACAGGTGCTTCCGTTGCCAATAGGGTGGTCGTGATCATATCATCCGCGATTCCATTGGCTACTTTGCCAATGACATTGGCTGTAGCTGGAGCCAACAGGATGATATCAGCCCAATCAGCCAAGTCGATGTGGGCAATGACTGAAGAATCCTTCTCATCAAAAGTATCTGTGTACACATCATTTCTCGAAAGTGCTTGAAAGGTGAGCGGCGTCACGAACTTACGTGCTGATTCACTCATGATCACTTTAACATGCGCACCTTCCTGAGTTAATTTACTTGTCAGGGCAGCAGCCTTATATACAGCAATCCCGCCGGTGACACAAAGAAGTACTTTTTTATCGATAAGCATGCAAATTTCCCCTAACTATACATTCTATTCTTTCTAATTATGACGGAAAACCGAAGAAATTTCATTTGAAATGCGCAATAACCTATGGATTCCCCCAAACATTACTTTAAAAAAATCAAAACAAACAGGCCTGACACCTTGGCCGCAGAAAGGAAGCACTTTCCAAATGTAACGCTCCTGTTTGCTTTAGGGTGTCAGGCCCGATAGGTCAAGCTATGTGTTCTTTTAGTTTTCCTCGTAAGAATTATCGTAAGTCAATTTACCGGAATGAATCTCTTCAAGGGCACGACCTACTGATTTATGGGAAACCGGTTTCGTTATGAGGCAATTATCTTTAATTTGCATTTCCCTGGCACGCTTAGCTGCCACTGATACAAGTGAGTATTTTGAATCGATTTTAAGTAATAGAGAATCAATTGATGGATATAACATAATTTATTCCGCCTCCAGCATTTTTTTATATAAAACAGCAACTCTTTCCCGACGGCAATGCTCGGCTATTACAATTGCATTAATTCTAGCACATGCGGCATCCACATGATCATTTTCAACAACATAATCATACAGATCCATAAGTTCTATTTCTTCCTTGGCCACTTTCATCCGGCCTTTTATCGCTTCCTCCGTCTCGGTTCCGCGAGTAACGATGCGGCTTTCGAGTTCGGTCAAACTCGGAGGAGCAAGGAAAATGAAAAGTCCTTCAGGGAACTTCTCCCGGACCTGTTTAGCTCCTTGAACTTCTATTTCCAGAAATACATCTTTTCCGGAATCGATTGTTTCACGGACATAATCCACGGGTGTTCCATAATAATTACCGACGAACTCAGCATATTCCAGCAATTTGCCTTCTTCGATCAGTGCTTCGAATTCCTCGCGTTTTTTGAAGAAATAGTCCACTCCGTCCACTTCACCATGGCGAGGCAGCCTTGTCGTCATCGAAATTGAATATTCGAATGCCGTTCCTGGCTGAGAAAAAATCGCCTTCCTAACAGTTCCTTTACCAACACCGGATGGTCCGGACAAAACGATTAATAAACCTTTTTCTCTCATATTGTTTCAGTTACCCCTCTTCTACGCTGTCATCTCTATCTTGTAGCCTTGCAGCAACCGTTTCCGGTTGAACGGCAGATAAGATAACATGGTCGCTGTCTGTAATTATAACGGCCCTGGTTCTTCTGCCATATGTAGCATCTATTAAGGATCCGCGATCTCGGGCGTCTTGGATGATCCTTTTTATCGGAGCCGATTCAGGGCTCACGATGGATACGATCCGGTTCGCGGAAACGATATTCCCAAAACCAATATTAATGAGCTTAATTGACATTTTTGTCCCCCATTCATATCTATTGTCACCTTGTTAGGTTCATCATAAACCGACTACTCGATATTTTGAACCTGTTCCTTTAATTTTTCAAGCAAACTTTTCATTTCCACCACATCTTTCGTAATGGCCGAATCATTTGCCTTTGATCCAATCGTATTGACTTCCCTATTCATTTCCTGGACAAGGAAGTCAAGTTTCCTCCCAATTGGTTCACTATGGGTAAGGGTCCTTGAAAATTGCTGTAAATGGCTATCGAGTCTGGTCAGTTCTTCATTTATATCACATTTATCTGCAAAAATGGCCGCTTCTGTCACAATACGGCTATCTTCAATCAAACCATCAGTCAACTCGGCCAGTTTGATTTCCAATCGGGCTTTATATTTTTCGACGACTGAAGGTGCATGCATTTTGACTCCTGCTACAATCTCACCAAACTTTTCAAGCTGGCGTTTCATGTCCGAGGCAAGTTCCTGACCTTCGAGATCCCGCATTTTTTTCAGATTTTCCAATGCCCCCGTGACGGCCTTCATTAAAAGGGATTCCAAATCGGCAGGAACCACAGGTACTTCTTCCGTCATGAAAATCGATTCAAGTTGCAGCATATCCTGTAATGTAATTGAACTTTCCAGATTGTATTTTCCCTTGACTTCATCCATCAATCCCACATATTGATCAGCAAGATCCCAATCGATCTTCACCTTTTTGGAAACCAGGCTCTCACCTTCCACTGTTATGAAGATTTCCACCCGTCCCCTTCTTATGTATTGATTCGCCTTCTTTTTCACCTTTTCTTCCAAAACCAAAAGCTGGCGCGGCATTCGAATCGTATATTCACAAAAACGATGGTTAACGGTCTTGATTTCAGCAAAAACCCTGACCTGTTCGTTTTCCGCTTCTTCTCTTCCATAGCCCGTCATACTGGTAACCATGGTTCCACATCCTATCAAAACATAATGTAGTAATTTGGCCTTTTGACATTCATTATATATTAGCTAAAGTACGGAAACATTAGCTTACAAATAAAATACCACAAAAATAAAAAGGCAATAGAGCAAGACTCTACCACCTTAAAGATTATACCATATATCACTGTGCTTTTCTTGCTAAAAAGGTTCCAGCCAGTAAAAAAGTTGGTATGGATGCCATTCCTATTACTAATAGCCAATCCCTTCCCGAAATCGGTACCGTATGAAAGATGGTTTGTAAAGGCTGCACATACATGACGGCTACCATCAATAATAGGGAGGAAAGTACCGCCCCCACTAGATAAAGGTTACCGAATGGATTTCTCGAGAAGATCGAACGTTCACTTCGGCAATCGAATACATGTATAAGCTGAGCCAAGACCAAGGTAGCGAAAGCAATCGTTTGTGCATAAGCAAGATTATCCGGATTTGCACGATATACAACATAAAATGCAATCAATGTGGAAACCCCTATCAGAAAACCGCGTGAGATGATCTTCCAGCCAAGCCCCCTTCCAAAAACACCTTCATTGGCATTTCTTGGATTTCTTTTCATTACATCTTCTTCTGCGGCATCCAGGCCCAATGCCATCGCGGGCAGTCCGTCGGTTACAAGGTTTACGAATAAGATCTGGATTGGTATCAATGGTAATGGCAAGGCACATAGCATCGCAAAAAACATGACCAAAATCTCCCCAACATTGGAGGCAAGCAGGTAACGGATGAACTTCCTGATGTTTTCGTAAATATTCCTGCCTTCTTTAATGGCCGATTTTATTGTGGCAAAGTTATCGTCAACCAATATCAAGGAAGAAGCTTCTTTAGCAACATCAGTCCCCGTGATGCCCATGGATATACCAATATCCGCTGATTTTATCGCAGGGGCATCATTGACACCATCCCCTGTCATTGCAACGACATGTCCTTTATTTTGCAAGGCTTTTACGATTTTCAACTTATGTTCCGGGGAAACTCGGGCAAATACCGAAACAGTTTCAACAACTTCCTCAAGTTCCCCGACTTCCATGTCCGCCAATTGCCGTCCTTCAAGTACACGGTCTTTTCCTTTTAAAATTCCAAGTTCTTTAGCAATTGCCTTTGCAGTTATCACATGGTCGCCTGTAATCATGACAGTTTTGATCCCGGCGTCCCTGCATTCCTTAACTGCCTGTTTCACCTCCGGACGCGGGGGATCGATCATGCCCTGAAGTCCCATGAAGGTCAAATTACGCTCAGCTTCGGTTTCATGCAGCAAAATCGTTCCTTTTGAAAGAGGTTTATAACCTACTGCAATCATTCTAAGTGCCTGCGAAGCAAGCCCATTCATGTCATGTTGCACCCTTTCCTTGCTCTCCCGATTTAATATTTCCGACCTTCCTTCCCAAAGAATCGTGTCGGACTGGGCAATCAATACGTCCGGGGCACCTTTTACGATAACGAAATGATTCTCTTTATCATCCTTCACTATGACACTCATCATTTTGCGGCTCGAATCAAATGGAAACTCCTTTACTATCGTAAACCTCTTAGATAGGTGTTCCCTCGTCAATCCAGCTTTCATTGCCGCGACCAACATCGCCCCTTCTGTCGGATCACCGTCTAGAATATATTGTTTTCCATTTTCCTTTAACTCAGCTTTATTACAGAGCATGCCGAATGTAATTATTTGAAGCAAGGCATTATGGTTTTTCGGGGCAACTGAAACTCCATCTAAAGAAAATTCTCCGACCGGATTGTAACCAGTACCGCCGACATCCCAAGTTTTTCCTCCACTCCAAACCTTCGTCACCGTCATTTTGTTTTGTGTCAGTGTACCTGTTTTATCTGAGCAAATCACTGTTGCACAGCCAAGCGTTTCTACGGCAGGAAGCTTACGGACAATCGCTTTTTGTTTGATCATACGCTGAACACCTAAAGACAAGGCTACGGTCACAATGGCCGGCAAGCCTTCGGGAATCGCCGCAACAGCCAGAGATACCCCGGCCAAAAACATCGTATAAAGGTCATGTCCTTGAATGACACCAGTCAGGACTACGATTACAGTTAATATTAAGGCCGTGACGATCAAAATTTTGCCTAGCTGCTCCAACCTCCGTTGAAGCGGTGTTTCTTTTGTTTCCGCAGTCTGCAGGAGATCCGCAATCTTTCCCATCGCCGTATTCATTCCAGTAGCGATCACGATTCCGACTCCATTCCCTCTTGTCACCATCGTTCCCATAAACGCCATATTTTCCTGATCACCGATACCTTCAACCTCATTCATCAATGGATCAGAACATTTAACGGCCGGGAGTGACTCGCCGGTAAGTGCCGACTCTTCTATTTCAAGGCTTGAATGGTCGATGATCCGTAAATCGGCACCAATACGGTCACCGCTCGAAAACTTCAGGATATCCCCAACAACCACTTCTCTCGATGGGATTTTCATCCACTGGCCATCTCGAAGCACGTTAACTTGCGGTGCAGCCATTTCCTTTAAGGCATCCAAGGATTTTTCTGCCTTCCGTTCTTGGAAAAAACCAAGTAATCCATTCAAAAAAACAATCGCCATGATGGCAATCGCATCGATATATTCACCCAATATCCCCGAAACCAATGTCGCGGCAAGTAAAACTATGACCATGAAATCTTTGAATTGGGCGAAAAATAAAAGAATGGCTGACTGTTTTTCTCCTTCCTTCAATTCGTTAAAACCATTCTTTTGCAGCCTGTCCTTTACTACATCATCGTCCAAACCGTGTGTAACGTTTGTTTGAAGCGCTTTCTCCATTTCTTGATTATTCATTTCCCTGAACTCCATCAAGTATCACACATCCCTTTGAATAGAATGAAATAGGCTCCTGTATACATCTCAACAGGCGCTTTTTGCTTTACTCTTCCAACACCTGCCTGCTTACCGATACATAAAACAACCTGCTCTTCTTCCATGATTATTCAGACTCGTCCAAAATAATGCTATAATTAAACAGAATTGCAGAAAGAAGAACGATCCGGATAATTTTTTGAATGAACGAATTGTAATCATGATGAATGGACCAATTTTTGTATTCACTATCAGGAAATAAAAATACATCCATTCACTGTACCTGAACTGCTGCTTTCACCCAGTTGGCTAAAAAAATTGTGATTTACTAAAATGGGCAGACGTGATGCATTTATAACGCCCTGCAAAAATGAGTTCTTAGAAAATCTTATGTAAAGGAAGTAAAAATAGAATGTCATTTGATGGATTATTTACGAAAGCGATGACGGAAGAAATCGCTTCTTTATTAGAAGGTGGACGAATCAATAAGGTACATCAGCCTTATAAAAATGAAGTAATACTGGTTGTTCGTGCTGGAGGTAAGAACCATAAGCTCTTATTATCAGCCCATCCAAGTTATTCGAGGGTGCAAATGACCGAAGAAAGTTATGAAAATCCCAAAGAGGCACCCATGTTCTGCATGCTTCTTAGGAAGCACCTCGAAGGCTATACGATAGAAAACATTTATCAATATGAACTTGATAGGATGATCATTTTTGAAGTGAAGGGCCGTAATGAGCTTGGCGATGTCTCTCAAAAGCAGTTAATCATCGAAATTATGGGGCGACACAGCAACATTGTTTTAGTAGATAAAGAACGAAATATGATTTTGGACAGCATTAAGCATGTTTCACATGCCGTCAATAGTTATCGGGCGATATTGCCCGGCCACGAGTATAAGGCTCCACCCGCACAGGAAAAGAATGATCCCTTCAAGGCTACCGAGGACGATATCAGGAAGAATATTGACTTCAATGCAGGAAAGCTGGATCGACAGCTTGTTGCCCATTTTTCAGGGGTTTCACCATTAGTTGCAAAGGAAGCCGTCTACCGGGCCGGACTTGCCAACAGCACGACCCTTCCAACGGCCTTTTTAAAGATTATCCAGGAAATCTCGGAACGGAAATATGCTGCCACGATCAAACAAGATGGAAATAAAGAAGTTTTTTATATGCTTTCACTAGAGCATCTGTCTGGGAATCAACGTACGTTTTCTTCATTGAGCGAGATGCTCGACCGCTATTACTTCGGAAAGGCAGAAAGAGATCGGGTTAAGCAAAAGAGCCAGGATGTAGAACGTTTCATTACTAATGAAATCGAAAAGAACTCAAAAAAAATCGGCAAGCTCGAACGTACATTGAAAGATACGGAACGCGGTGAACAGTATCAGTTGTTCGGTGAGCTGCTTACAGCTAATCTATATCAAATGAAAAAAGGCATGAAGGAAATAGAAGTTGTCAATTATTATGATGAAGAACAAAGTATGGTCACCATCCCGCTTGACCCATTAAAAAATCCGTCAGATAATGCACAAAAGTACTTCTCAAGATACCAAAAGTCCAAAAATGCAGTCGGAGTCGTCCAAGAACAAATCGAAAAGACAAAATTGGAATTGGCCTACTTCGAAGCCTTGCATCAGCAGCTCCAATCAGCGTCACCCAGGGATATAGAGGAGATTCGGGAAGAACTTCAGGAAGAAGGATACATTAGGCAAAAAAAGAAAAAAGGCATGAAAAAGCCTGCAAATGCAAAACCGCAGCTTGAAACATATTATGCTACGGATGGAGATCTCATTTTTGTCGGGAAAAATAATAAACAAAATGATTATTTAACGAACAAGTTTGCACGCCGGGATGAAATATGGCTTCATACAAAAGATATACCCGGCTCACATGTTGTGATTCGAAATGAATCGCCAAGTGAAAAAACAATAAAAGAGGCCGCCGTATTAGCAGCTTTCTTCAGTAAAGCAAAGCAATCGAGTTCAGTGCCCGTTGATTTCACACAGGTTCGCCATGTTAAGAAACCGAATGGTTCCAAGCCCGGGTTCGTAATCTATGACCAGCAGCAGACCGTTTATATTACACCGAATGCCGATACTGTCATACGCTTAAAGGAAGCGGTAAAGGAGTAAAAAAATAGAGGGGGCCCAGTCCTGAGTGATTGGGCCCCCTCTATTTTCATGCCGAAATCCAAGCTGTATCAGCCGGATTCTCCCGCCATTTTTTTAGTTTTTCCAATTCTTCTGCCGTGATGTACCCTTTATCATTAGCGACTTTTATCAAAGTAGAGTAGTCACTCAACGAATGGTTAATAATGCCCTCAGCTTCGAATTTTTCTTTTCCCTTTTCCAATTCGTAAGTAAAGATCGAAACGACTCCTAGAACATCACATCCAGCCTCTTTCAGCGCGTTAACAGCAGTAATCACACTTCCGCCGGTTGAAATCAAGTCTTCTACAACGACCACTTTTTGTCCTTGAACTGCGCGGCCTTCGATTTGATTGCCCTTACCGTGCTCCTTGGCTTTGGATCGAACATAGCACATCGGTGCATTTAATTTTTCACTCACCCAAGCTGCATGCGGAATGCCGGCAGTTGCTGTGCCTGCAATCAGTTCAGCCTCAGGGAAATGCTGTTCAATCAAACCTTTCAATCCTTCCGCTATTTCATTGCGAACCTCTGGGTATGAAAGGGTCAAGCGATTATCACAATAAATGGGTGATTTAATTCCAGATGCCCAAGTAAAGGGGTCATTCGGCTGTAGGTACACTGCTTTTATTTCCAATAGATGTTCAGCTATCTTATTATTTAACATGATATTCCCTCCCAAGCTGCTTTCATATCCAAATACGCCCTTAATGGATCTGCCGCCCCCGTTATGGCTCTCCCTACAACGATGGCATCCGCTCCAAAATCCCTAGCTTGTTCAGGCGTGGCAATTCTCTTTTGATCATGCGTCTGTCCACCTGCACTTCGGATTCCAGGTGTGACGGTCAAGAATTCATGACCGATGCGTTCATGTATGTTCTTTACTTCATGGGTAGAACAGACGACGCCATCCAATCCTGCCTGTCTAGTAAGTTTTGCATAATGGAGGACCGAATCTTCCAGAGACCCGGCAATGTTTTGCTCAGCATTCATTTGTTCTTGTGACGTACTCGTCAGTTGGGTAACCCCAATGCATAATGGACGTTTTTTACCAGCGGACGTACCCTTATCCAGACCTTCCATGGCTGCTTCCATCATCTTTTGTCCACCTGCCGCATGTACATTGACCATGTCAGCTCCTAAAGCTGCCAATCCGGTCATGGCCATTTTAACGGTATTTGGAATATCATGAAGCTTCAAGTCCAAAAACACATCATGGCCTTGCTCCTTTACGAAAGAAACGATTGATGGACCATTCTGATAAAATAATTCCATCCCCACTTTTACAGCCAGTTTTTCCGAATGGAACTGTTTTAGAAATGTCTCCGTTTGAAGGAGGTCAGGGAAATCAAGAGCGATTATTAGTGACTGTTTCATTTTGCTTCCAGCTCCTTCCGGTACATTCTGAAATATGGTCAAATCCCAGCTCATCCAACAATTTCGGTAATTCTTCGATGATGGTCGGGCATACAAAGGGATCCACGAAGTTCGCGGTTCCCACTGCAACAGCACTGGCACCCGCATAGAAAAATTCAATGACGTCTTCCGCCGTAGCGATGCCGCCCATTCCGATTATTGGAATAGAAACTTGCTGGCTAACCTCATAAATCATCCGGAGCGCTACAGGTTTTATTGCAGGACCAGATAATCCACCCGTTCTGTTAGAAAGGATCGGTTTGCCCGTTTTTAAATCCAGTCGCATGCCGACTAATGTATTTATCATGGTCAACCCGTCGGCCCCGCCATCTTCAACTGCTTTGGCCATATCCACAATATTACTGACATTCGGTGAAAGCTTCACATAGACTGGGACGGAAGATACTTCCTTTACCGCCATGGTTACCTCTTTGGCAACTTCCGGTACCGTACCGAAAGCTATGCCTCCTTCTTTTACATTCGGACAAGAGATATTCAATTCAAGTGCTTTCACATTCCCCGCCTTGCTTATTTCACTGGCAACTTTTACATAGTCTTCTATTTGCGAACCTGCAACGTTGGCAATGATGGGAACATCATACCTACTTAGCCAGGCCAGCTCTTCACTGATGACCTTTTCCAAGCCTGGATTCTGCAGACCGATGGCGTTCAGCATTCCCGAAGAGGTTTCCGCAACACGCGGAGTCGGGTTGCCGAACCTCGGCTCAGGAGTGGTCGCTTTGATCATGATCGCCCCAAGAATATCCAAGTCGAAAAATTGACTGTATTCACGGCCGAATCCAAAGCATCCAGATGCTGGCATGACCGGGTTTTTCAAGTGTAATCCTGGTAATTCAACTGAAAGCCTGCTCATAATACCACCTCTCCTGCCCGGAATACGGGTCCATCGCTGCAAACCTTTTTATAACTGAAACCAGTTGGGTCATCCCCTGTATGACACACGCAAGCAAAGCAGGCACCGATGCCGCATCCCATCCTTTCCTCAAGGGACAGGAAAAGCTTTTTCTCACGATAGCCCGATTCCAAGGCTCTTAACATTGGTGTAGGCCCGCATGAAAAGATCGTTGCAAACTCTTGCTCCAGATTGTCTATTACCGTCGTAACAAATCCTTTTGTCCCGTATGAACCATCCACCGTGGCAATATAGGTATCACCTAATTCACTGAATTCTTTTTCGTAAAAGATGGCTGACTTGGTCTGGAAGCCCAATACATGGATTACCGTAACACCTTTCGCAACCAACATTTGTGATAATTGATACAGGGGCGGGACACCAATCCCGCCGCCAACCAATAATGCCGTTTCACCCTGTTTAGCCTCATGAACGGGAAATCCGTTGCCAAGGGGTCCAAGGATATCGACCGCTTCCGCCTCTTTACGCTGCGATAACAGTGTCGTTCCTTTACCTTCAGCCCGGTATATCATCGTGAACTGTTTTTCACTCCTGTTGTAAGAAGAAATCGAAATCGGGCGTCTTAACAATGGCTCAGTGCCTTCTGTTGTCTTGACTTGGACAAACTGGCCTGGTTGATTCATCTCTGAAACCAATTCACCTTGCAGGGTAAGTTCAAAGATGGACGGGGCCAGTTCCTTATGATTTAACACCTTCATTCTTTCCTTCTTGATCATATATAGCTCACCTCACGACTTTTTTCCGTTTTTCCCATTGCTTCTGCCGAGAAGGTCATGGATTCTATCACTCTTAAAATGGCTTCTGCCGTATCAAGTGATGTTAGGCATGTCACTCCATTTTCAACCGATTCACGTCGGATTCTGAAACCATCCCGTGCCGGCTGCTTACCTTTTGTCAAAGTATTTATAACAAATTGCGCTTCCCCGTTCCGGATGACATCCAGCAGGTTTGTACCTTCTTCGCCAATTTTTCCGACAATCGCAGTCGGAATTCCTGATTGCTCCAATAGGGCAGCAGTTCCGCTGGTGGCTATCAGCTTGAAGCCGATATTATGGAAACGCCTTGCTAAAAGCAGCGCTTCCTGCTTATCTTTATCCGATATCGTCAATAACACCGAACCATGCCCCTTGATCTTGAAACCGGAAGCGACCAGCCCTTTATATAAAGCTTTTTCAAGGGTGGTATCTTTCCCCATTACTTCACCAGTCGATTTCATTTCAGGTCCGAGTGAAATGTCCACACCTCTTAATTTCGCAAATGAGAAGACCGGCACTTTCACATAGACCCCCGTTTGTTCTGGCACTAACCCCGATTTGTAACCCTGGCTTTCAAGTGTGTGACCCAAGATGACCTTCGTGGCTAAGTTAGCCATCGGCACATTCGTAATTTTACTTAAGAATGGAACGGTTCGGCTGGAACGTGGATTTACTTCAATCACATACACTTCTTCATTGCTGATGACATATTGGATGTTCAAGAGACCGATTATATTCAAGCCTTTTGCCAACCGGGTCGTATAATCAATGATTACTTCTTTTTGTTTTTCCGTTAAGTTTTGTGGCGGATAGACTGCAATCGAGTCACCTGAATGGACGCCGGCGCGCTCAATATGCTCCATGATCCCAGGGATAACGACCGTTTCGCCATCGGAAATACCATCCACTTCGATTTCCTTACCTGTTAAGTAGCGGTCTATCAGGACAGGGTGATCCGGATTAATTTTCACGGCATTTTTCATGTAATGCAGCAATTCTTCTTGTTTATAGACGATTTCCATCGCTCTTCCTCCGAGGACATACGATGGCCTTACTAAAACCGGGTACCCGATATCTTCAGCGATGACGATCGCTTCATCAACCGATGTTGCAGTTTTACCCTTTGGCTGAGGAATGCCTAAATCCTGAAGTGCTTTTTCGAATTTATTGCGATTTTCCGCCCTATCCAGGTCTTCAAGTGAAGTACCTAGGATTTTCACTCCTCTTTCAACCAGACCATCTGCAAGGTTGATTGCTGTCTGTCCGCCAAACTGGACGATGACCCCTTCCGGTTTTTCCAAATCGATGACATGCATGACATCTTCAATAGTCAATGGTTCGAAATAAAGTTTGTCGGAGATACTGAAATCCGTCGAAACTGTTTCGGGATTGTTGTTGATGATGATCGCTTCATATCCCGCTTCCTTGATGGCCCATACCGAGTGTACGGTCGCATAATCAAACTCTACTCCTTGCCCGATCCGAATTGGGCCTGATCCCAGAACAATGACACTTTTCTTGTCAGTGACGATGGATTCATTCTCATCTTCGTATGTCCCATAAAAATACGGAGTTTCCGATTCGAATTCGGCAGCACATGTATCAACCATTTTGTAAACAGGGATGATTCCTTGCTGTTTCCGGTATTCATAGACATCAATTTCGGGAACTCCCCATATTTCCGCGATCGTTTTGTCAGAAAACCCTAGTTCTTTAGCCTTTTGCAATACTTCACAATCAAAAGAATGTTCTTTAAGCTGCTTTTCAAAGTCGATTATCTTTTTCAACTTATGCAAGAAGAATAAATCGATCTGGCTCCATTCGTGGATGGTTTCGATCGTTTTTCCCCTTCTTAACGCTTCACCGATATAGAATAACCGTTCATCTCCGGCTTTTCTGATCCGTTTCTCTATCTTTCCATCCTCAAACTCGTCATTCAAATTAAGGTGGAATATACCCGCTTCAAGGGAACGGACAGCTTTTAAGATTGATTCCTCGAATGTACGGCCGATTGCCATGACTTCTCCGGTCGCTTTCATTTGGGTACCGAGCCTACGGTTGGCGCTTTCGAACTTATCGAAAGGCCAGCGCGGAATTTTCGTAACGACATAGTCCAGTGCCGGTTCAAAGCTGGCATAGGTTTTGCCAGTGACAGGGTTCATCATCTCATCGAGCGTCAAACCAACGGCTATCTTTGCTGCTAGCTTTGCAATTGGATAACCAGTCGCTTTTGAAGCAAGTGCCGAAGAACGGCTGACCCTTGGGTTCACTTCAATGACATAATATTGATAGCTGTTTGGATCTAGCGCAAGCTGAACATTACATCCACCTTCAATTTTCAAGGCGCGAATAATCTTCAAAGACGTATTTCTAAGCATTTGATACTCTCTGTCACTTAATGTTTGGCTTGGTGCCGCGACGATTGAATCGCCTGTATGGACACCGACAGGATCGAAGTTTTCCATATTACAAACGACTATTGCATTATCATTGGAATCACGCATCACTTCATATTCCACTTCTTTAAAACCGGCAATGCTCTTCTCAAGCAGACATTGGTGAACCGGGCTGCTTTTCAGGCCACCCTCAACGATCTCGATAAGCTGCTCTTCGTTATCACAAATCCCACCGCCTGTTCCGCCAAGCGTGAAGGCTGGACGAACAATGACCGGGTAGCCGACTCGTTCAACGAATGTATAAGCTTCTTCCAGGTTATGAATAATGTCGCTGTCAGGCACAGGTTCCCCAAGATCGTTCATTAGCGTACGGAAAAGGTCACGGTCTTCCGCTTGTTGTATAGCCGAAAGTTTAGTCCCAAGAATTTGGACATTGCATTCTTCCAGAATTCCTGATTCGGCAAGCTCAACTGCCATGTTCAAGCCAGTCTGTCCGCCCAAGGTAGGTAACAGTGCATCCGGGCGCTCTTTACGAATGATTTTGCTGACAAATTCCAATGTGATCGGTTCGATATAAACCGCGTCAGCCATTTCAGTGTCTGTCATGATTGTCGCAGGGTTAGAGTTAATCAGGATCACTCGATAGCCTTCTTCTTTTAAGGCTATACACGCTTGGGTTCCTGCATAATCGAACTCGGCGGCCTGTCCGATGACGATCGGACCGGAACCAATTACTAAGATGCTTTTTATATCATTGCGTTTTGGCATGTTTTTTCCCCCTTGTTGGTTGCAGCTTCAATCATTTGTAAGAATTCATTGAATAAGTAGTTGGCATCTTCCGGACCTGGTGATGCTTCCGGGTGATATTGTACGGTGAAAGCCGGATACTTTTTATGGCGCAGGCCTTCAATCGTATCGTCATTCAATGCTGTATGTGTCACAATAAGATCTGTACTTTCAATGGAAAGCTCTTCAACTGTATATCCATGATTTTGAGATGTGATGGATACTTTTCCGGTACGAAGGTCCCTGACCGGATGATTCGAACCTCGATGGCCGAATTTTAATTTTGCCGTATCCGCCCCGTTTGCAAGTGCGAATAATTGATGTCCTAAACAGATTCCGAATAACGGTACTTGCGTTTGGATTGCACGGATCATTTCGAGCGTCTCAAGAACACTTTTCGGATCTCCAGGGCCGTTTGAAAGCATTACGCCATCCGGATGGTATTGCATCACTTCTTCGGCCGTGACGTTATAAGGCACAACCACGACATCACAGCCGCGCTTCGTCAACTCACGTAAAATCCCATGCTTCATGCCGTAGTCTACAAGAACAACCCGCGGGCCTCTGCCCGGGCTGGAATAAGGTGCTTTTGTTGAAACCTGTTTTACCTGATTAGAAGGAATCACCGTTGCCTTCAATTGGGAAACCACTTCATTTGCATCTTTATTGATATTGCAAAGCGCCCCTTTCAGTGCACCTGATTTCCTGATGATTCTTGTCAGCTTTCTCGTATCGATTCCGCTTATTCCAGGTATGTTCTTCATTTTCAGATATTCATCTAGTGATAGTTGGTTTCGCCAGTTGGAAGGAAGTTCTGCTGTTTCCTTAACGACAAATCCTGCTATCGCTGGATTGATGGATTCAAAGTCATCGCGGTTTATTCCGTAGTTCCCGATTAATGGATACGTAAGTGTAACGATTTGACCGCAATACGATGGATCGGATAAAATCTCTTGGTAACCCGTCATTCCTGTGTTAAAAACGACTTCACCTATTTTTTCTACGTCCCCTCCGAATGCTTCCCCAAGGAATACTGTCCCATCTTCTAAAATTAGCTGTCTTTTCATCCTTGAACACGTCCTTTTTCCCAAGCTATTTTTCCTTCTGCAATCGTCATGACTGGCCAGCCATAACATTTCTTTTCATTAAAAGGTGTATTTTTCCCTTTTGAAGCAAACTCTTCAGCATTGATTTCTTTTTCCGTTTCCAAATCGATGAGTACGATATCCGCAGTAGCACCTTCTTTTAGCTCTCCATAAGGAAGGGAGAAGCTTTCGGATGGTTTGATTGTCATGAAATCGATCAATTGCTTTAATGTTATGATGCCCTTTTTAACCAATTCGGTGTAAAGCAGCGGGAAGGCCGTTTCCAATCCTACTATTCCGAAAGGAGCCAGCTGCATTCCCTGCGCCTTTTCCTCTGCCGCATGCGGGGCATGGTCTGTTGCTATAAAATCGATGGTTCCGTCAAGCAATCCTTCTATCAACGCATCCCGATCTTCACGGCCCCTTAATGGCGGGTTCATTTTATAATTCGTATCAAGTCCCGGTATATCATCTTCACACAATAATAAGTGATGCGGTGTAACTTCGGCGGTGACACGGATACCGGCGCGTTTGGCATCCCTTACCGTCCTTACCGATTCCTTCGTGGAAATATGGCAAACGTGATAATGGCAGTCCGCCGCTTCGGCAAGAAGGATATCCCGGGCGATATGTACAGCTTCACATACCGACGGAATCCCATTGATTCCTTGTTCTTTTGAGAATCTTCCTTCATGTACGGAGCCTTTATTGATTAAGCTATTGTCTTCACAATGAGCAACAATGGCCATATCTTGAGCGGCTGCCCGTTTCATCGCTTCCAGCATCATCCCGGCTTCTTGAATTCCTACGCCATCGTCCGTAAAGGCGAAAGCACCCGTTTGTTTTAGTGAAGCAAAGTCGGTCAGCTCCTTGCCAGCTTCCCTAATCGTGATGGATGCATATGGGAGTACTCTGACATGAGCCGTTTCTTCAATTTTCCTGTTAAGCGCTTCTAGGTTCTCCACTGTATCAGGAACTGGCCTAGTATTAGGCATCGCCGCTACCGTAGTGAAACCGCCTCTTGCCGCTGCAAGCGTCCCGCTTGCGATTGTTTCCTTATGTTCGCCGCCCGGTTCGCGTAAATGGACATGCAGGTCAACAAGCCCGGGTGTAATCAGTAATCCTCTAGCGTCAACTACGTTACAATTTTCCGTCTCCAAGTTCTCGCCGATCTTTGTGATGACCTTGCCTTCTATCTCAATGTCCGCTTTTTTGAATGAGTTTTGATTATCTAGCAATACTCCATTTTTGATTACTGTTTTCATGGATGTTTCCCCCTTCGGTTTGTTCGAGCACATTTTTTAATACGGCCATTCTAATGAATACGCCATTTTCCATTTGTTTAAAAATTCTCGAGCGGCTGCATTCGACTAAATCACTGTCTATTTCAACACCGCGGTTTATTGGTGCAGGATGCATGATGATCGCATCCGGTTTCATATTTTTTTCACGTAGTTTGGTCAGGCCGAATTTTTCCAGGTAATCTCCATTTGCCTGATCGTATTTATCAATATGCCTTTCATGCTGTATTCTAAGCAGCATGACCACATCCGATGTAGCTACCGCATGATCGATGTCTTCATATCTTCCTAAACTGTTTGATCTGTCAAACCATTCAGGCGGGCCCGAAAATACGACATTCGCTCCTAAACGAGTCAGTGCTTCTGCATTCGATTTCGCAACCCGACTATGCCTTACATCACCGATTATCGCAATCTTAAGACCTTTGAAACTTTTAAACTCTTGTTTAATCGTCAATAAGTCCAGTAATGATTGGGTTGGGTGATTTCCGCAGCCATCCCCTGCATTGATTATTGGAATTCCGATCTTCTCATTCAATTCGTCAAAATAATTATCCTGTTCATGACGGATGATCAAGGCATTTACACCTATCGCTTCTAACGTTTTAACTGTGTCATATAAGGTTTCGCCTTTTAACACGGATGATGTACCCGCATCAAAAGGAATGACCTCAAGTCCCAATTTTCTTTCAGCCATTTCAAAGCTTGATTTTGTACGTGTACTTGGTTCAAAGAAGAGATTGGCAACTGTGGTCAGCTGCTTTGGAATCCAGCTGGCTCCGTTGGCAAAACACTCTGCCTCATGTAAAATCCTTTCAATTTCACTTATTGTCAATTCATTCATGGTCAATAATTTTTTCATCGATCCTGCTCCTCTCACATTTGTGATGCGGGGCATAAAAAACACCCCGCCATTAAGGACAGGGTGTAGGTCATAAAGATTGTGAGGACACGGATTGGTTTACACTTTTCCCCGTTCTCATTCATCTTTACAGCAACACCCTTTTAAGCCTCTCTGGACTTCTTTTAAAAGGTGATCTATTGTTTTGATGCAATATCTTATTTTCCAAATATATCTCCGGATATTTTTTCCCGGTCAGGAAGAATCAAGTTAAGAAGGATTCCGACGATGGCTGAAAGTGCCATTCCGGAAAGCGATACCGTTTCCGATAGTTGTACGAACGCTCCTCCGATTCCTAACACCAAGATGACTGAAGCTATCATCAAGTTTCTTTTTTTGTCAAAGTCTACCTTATTATCAATCAGCATCCTCAATCCACTTGAGGCGATGATACCGAAGAGCAAGATGGAAATGCCGCCCATCACAGCTGTAGGTATCGAGCTGATGACTGCTGAAATCTTACCGTTAAAGCCAAAGATGATTGCAGTCAATGCTGCCCCTCCGATGATATAGACACTGTACGCCTTCGTCATGGTCAGGACCCCAATATTTTCACCATACGAAGTCAGCGGCGGCCCACCGATGAAGGACCCAATCATGATTCCTGCGCCATCTCCTAAAATCGAGCGATGCAAGCCTGGCTTTTCCAAAAAGTTTCTGCCGACTACTTTGCTCAGTACCATCTGATGTCCGATATGTTCTGATAAAGTTACGATGGCAACCGGTACCATGATGGCAATGACTTCCCATGAGAAGGTAGGTGTATAGGTTACATACGGAAACATGAATTCAGGCATTTCCCACCATTTTGCTGCCTTGATCGGTTCATAATCTATTATTCCTGCTACAGCCGAACAGCCGTAGCCCACTATGATTCCCATTAAAATGGGGATCAAGTTTATGAATCCCTTAAAGAACACGTTGCAGATGATGGTTACCGCTAAAGTGATCAGCGCTATAATTATATAAGTGACGCTGTATTTATCTTGCGGATCATACATTGCCATGTCCACTGCCGTTCCGGCAAGGCTTAATCCGATTACGATAATCACCGGTCCCACCACAACCGGAGGAAGTATATTCATTAACCAGCGCAAACCGACTTTCTGGATGATCAAAGCTACAATCCCATATATGAACCCTGCCGCAAAACAACCAATCATGGCCGCTTCCGGACCTCCCAAAGCCTTAGCCGCGATGATTGGCGTAATGAAAGCGAAAGATGAACCGAGATAAGCTGGTATCTGACCTTTCGTTATCAGTAAGTATGAAAGTGTTCCCAACCCGCTTGATACCAGTGCTACCGCCGGGCTTAAACCTACCAGGAATGGCACCAGCACCGTTGCACCGAACATGGCGAACAAATGCTGGATGCTTAACGTAATCCACTGTCCAGCCTTTGGCACGTCCTCGACATCCAGTACGATGTCCCTTTTCGTTTCTTCCATTTCCGTATCCCCCTCATGAAAATTCCATCAAAACTGTAAAAACCCTCTTTGCTATATACAAAGAGGGTTTCTCAGAAGGTAAATGCCTATACATAGGGCACAGCTCTTCCGATTGACTCCCCTTTGCCAGCCTCTCTGGACTGTCTTTAAAAGGGTAATATGAAATTTTCATGGTGTTTAGTTTTCTAATATAGTAACTTGATCTACTTGATCTACTTCTGTTAAAGTAACTGTAATTTTTTCAGATTGTGAAGTCGGAACGTTTTTACCGACGAAATCCGCGCGAATCGGCAATTCCCTATGTCCCCTATCCACTAATACGGCAAGCTGGATCTGCGAAGGTCTTCCCAAATCCACCAGAGCATCCATTGCGGCTCTAACGGTTCTGCCTGTGAAAAGAACATCATCCACTAAAATCACTTTCTTGTCAGTGATATTGACCGGAATGTCAGAGCCTTTTACGATGGGTTCCCCATCATTGCTCTTTTTCGAAAGGTCGTCGCGATAAAGCGTAATATCCAGTTCACCCAGCTCTATTTCCTTGCCTTCTATTTGATTGATGCGCTTCGCAAGTCGGTCAGCGAGGAAAATCCCGCGTGTACGTATCCCGATTAAGACGCAATCCTCAATCCCCTTATTTTTCTCAATGATTTCATGGGCAATCCTCGTCAAGGCTCTGCTAATGGCCTGCTCATCAAGTACTATGGCTTTCTCATTCAACACGTCGGCCACCCCGATTCTTTTTTCTGATAAGTCCATTTCAACAAAAAAATCCTCATGCCAAGAAGGCATGAGGATTTTACCGCCGTGGGCATAATTATCCCACTTTGCGTATCCGTTTCCTTCTCAGTCTCTCTGAACTGTGTTAAAGGTTCTTATTAAGTTGTTATTATAATATATCAAAAAAGTGAATGTGTCAATCCTTACTTCTACGTAATTGATTAATTAGATTTTCAAACTCCTCCGGAATCGGAGCTTCGAATTCCATATACTCATTAGTACGTGGATGAATGAAACCTAGAAGACCGGCGTGCAACGCTTGTCCATCCAATTTCAGGGTCTTTTTCGGACCATATTTCGGATCTCCCGCCAGTGGGAAGCCAATGTATTTCATATGAACACGGATTTGATGTGTCCTTCCCGTTTCAAGCTGGCATTCCACCAAAGTGAAATCTTTGAAGCGTTCGATGACACGGAAATGCGTGACGGCATTTTTGGCATTCGAATCTGTGACAGTCATGCTTTGGCGATCTTTTTTATCGCGGCCGATCGGTGCATCGATCGTTCCGAAATCATGAGGGATCACACCATGAACTACAGCTTGATACTTACGGGTAACCGTTTTGTCAACAAGCTGCTGTACCAGTTTCTCATGTGCCATATCATTTTTGGCAACCATCAATAGACCTGATGTATCTTTGTCGATCCGATGGACGATTCCAGGACGCATGACACCGTTGATTCCAGAAAGATCCTTGCAGTGAGCCATCAATCCATTTACAAGCGTGCCAGATACATGTCCCGGTGCCGGATGGACGACCATACCGCTCGGTTTATTAACCACGAGTACATCTGCATCTTCATAATAAATATCCAAATCCATTTCCTCTGCTACCGCATCCAATACCTCAAGTTCTGGAATCGTCACTTCGATTGTATCGCCAGGAACAGCTTTGTAATTCGTTTTAATAACCGCGCCATTTACCAAAACATGATCTTCCTTGATCCATTGCTGGACCTGAGTGCGAGACCATTCCTCATTCAAAGTGGAAAGGGCCTTATCAATCCTAACTCCTTTTAGTGTTTCATCGATGCTGTATAACCTTTTATCCATTATCTTTCTCCTTAGCGTTTTTTTCTTCTAAAAACATATGAATCACGAGCAGTCCGACACCAATTGAAAGCGCAGCATCAGCAACATTAAATACCGGGAAACTGTAGCTGAAAATATAGGTATGAACGAAATCCACTACTTCCTGACGAGCAACACGATCGATGAAATTACCAATCGCACCGCCTAGCATGAGACCAAGTGCAACTCCAAGTAAAATGCTTTTCTTCGCCATTTTCTGAATATAATAGACAAGTCCAATGATGACAGCGATGGTGATGATGTAGAAAAACCACATTTGACCTTGTAGAATTCCCCATGCTGCCCCACGATTACGATGCGAGGTGATATATAGAAGGTTTTCAATAATTTCAATGCTTTCTCCGTACTCCATTTTTTTCACAATCATCCATTTTGTCAGCTGATCGAGAGCTATGACCAAAAGGGCAATCAAATAATAAAACACATTTTTTCCCCCAAACTAATCAAATCTTCACTTTTGAATTGTAGCATAAACTAGAAATAATGACTAATCCGAAAAACAGAAGTCCGCTAACTGCTCCTTAAGAATATCGGGAAGATTGGATAAAGGCAAAATTCTACGATTGGGGTTTTAGCTTTCATTCACACAAAAAAGCCGGCCCTTCATATAGGGACCGGCATTTTTGCAGGAATTATTGATTCACGTAATGTTCTTTCACAACTGTAGCACAACGCGGGCAAAGTGTTGGATGATCCTCCACTTGACCTACTTCCTTCGAAACATTCCAGCAACGTTCACACGTTTCACCTTCTGCTTTTGTAACAAGGATCGCTATATCCTCAAGTTTAACCGCTTCGGCTGGGGCACTTGCCACATCTCCAGCGATTTCAAATTCGGATACGATGAATAGCTGTTCAAAGCTTTCCTTGATGCCATCAAGCAGATTTTTCGTTTCTTCATTAACATATACCGTCACTTTAGCATTCAGTGATTTTCCAATGACCTTCTGGTTCCGGGCTTCTTCCAATGCTTTCAGAACATTATCCCGGACATCCATGAACGCCGTCCATTTTGCTTCAATGACTTCAGCATCTTCAATGGAAATTTCTTCAGGCATCAATGTCAACTGTACGCTTTCTTCCGTTACACCCGGAATGAACGCCCATACTTCATCAGCTGTATGAGAGAGGATCGGTGATACCAATTTGGTCAAGCTGACCAATGATTCGTAAAGGACCGTTTGAATGGCCATACGCTCTTTCCCATTTGGTGCTTCACAATAAAGAATGTCTTTTGCATAATCAAGGTAGAACGAACTTAAATCCTGTGTACAGAAATTATTGACCATATTATAAATGGTAGCAAACTCATAATTTTCATAACTTAGCTTCGACTGTTTGATCAGCTTATTTAATTTAACCAGCATGAATCGATCGACTTCAGGCAATTCTTGAACAGCCACTTTATCGGTCTTAGGATTGAAACCATCCAAGTTCCCTAACAGGAAGCGGAATGTATTACGGATCTTGCGGTAAACTTCCGAAACTTGTTTTAAAATAGGATCGGAAACCCTGACATCCGATTGGTAATCCACCGAAGCTACCCAAAGACGTAAGATATCTGCACCAAGTTGATTCATGACCTTGGATGGCAGTACGACGTTCCCAATCGACTTACTCATTTTACGGCCTTCGCCATCCAATGCGAACCCGTGGCTAAGTACACCTTTATATGGTGCTTTGCCTGTAACGGCAACGCTTGTTGAAAGTGATGAGTTAAACCAGCCGCGATATTGATCGGACCCTTCTAAATAAAGGTCAGCAGGGCGTTGCAAGTCGTCTCTTTCTTCAAGTACCGCTTGATGAGAAGAACCGGAATCGAACCATACGTCCATGATATCCGTTTCTTTCGTGAAGATACCATTCGGGCTGCCTTCATGTGCATAGCCTTCAGGCAGAAGATCTTTCGCTTCACGCTCAAACCAGATGTTTGAACCGTGTTCGCGGAATAGGTTTGAAATATGGTCGATGGTTTCATCCGTAATGATCGGCTCGCCATTTTCTGCATAAAACACTGGAATTGGTACGCCCCAAGCGCGTTGGCGGGAAATACACCAATCCCCACGGTCACGCACCATATTGAATAGACGCGTTTCGCCCCAAGCCGGAACCCATTTCGTTTCTTCAATCGCTTCCAGAAGTTCATTGCGGAAGTCCTTGATTGACGCGAACCATTGTGCTGTTGCACGGAAGATCGTTGGCTTCTTCGTCCGCCAGTCATGTGGATAAGAGTGTGTGATGAACGTCAAGTTCAATAACGCGCCTGCTTCAGTTAATTTTTCGGTAATCGGTTTATTCGCTTGATCATAAAATAATCCGGCAAATTCCCCTGCTTCTTCCGTCATGACCCCTTTTTCATCTACAGGACAAAGTACGTCCAAGCCATATTTTTGCCCAATGATAAAGTCGTCTTCACCATGGCCTGGCGCAGTGTGAACACAACCCGTTCCAGCTTCAGTCGTTACGTGCTCACCTAACATCACTAAAGATTCACGGTCATAAAGAGGGTGTTTGGCAACAGCACGGTCCAACTCGCTTCCTTTTACTGTTTTTTGGATGGACGGGTTTTCCCAGCCTAATGTTTCCGTAACCGATTCAAGCAGTGCCTCAGCAATTAAGAATTTTTCATTTTCGACAGCCACTACTACATAATTTAATTGCGGATGCAATGAGATACCAAGATTAGCTGGAATCGTCCATGGAGTTGTCGTCCAGATGATGATCTTGACGCCTTCATCGATCACACCTTTGCCATCTGTGACTTCAAAAGCAACATAGATCGACGCAGAGCGTTTGTCTTGATATTCAATTTCAGCTTCGGCTAGCGCCGATTCACTTGAAGGGGACCAGTAAACAGGTTTTTTCCCTTTATAAATGTAGCCTTTTTTCGCCATTTCACCAAATACCTTGATTTGCTGTGCTTCATATTCAGGCTTCAATGTGATATAAGGATTTTCCCAATCACCACGGACCCCTATTCTCTTAAACTGCTCCCGTTGATTGTCAATCTGGCCATAAGCATACTCTTCACAAAGCTTTCTGAATTCGGCAACGCTCATTTCTTTCCGTTTCACGCCTTTTTTCGTCAATGCCGTTTCGATTGGAAGCCCATGTGTATCCCAGCCAGGTACATACGGTGCTTGAAAACCGCTCATCGATTTAAATCGGACAATGAAATCCTTTAAAACCTTATTCATTGCATGGCCCATGTGGATATCGCCGTTAGCATATGGAGGTCCATCATGCAAAATGAATAAAGGACGTCCTTCCGTTTGCTCTTGCACTTTTTTATAGATGTTCATTTCTTTCCATTTTTCTTGGATTTCCGGTTCACGCTTCGGCAAATTCCCCCGCATTGGAAATTCAGTTTTAGGCATCAATAAGGTATCTTTGTATTCCATCATAAAATCCTCCATCCGTCTTTTAAAAAATTCATTCGAACCGATGACTTGATATCCGGCCAAAATAAAAAGCCCTCTCATCCCTAAAAAAGGGACGAGAAAGCTTTGCTTCCCGCGGTACCACCCTGGCTAGAAAGATTCACAAAAGTGAATCCAACCTCTCGAGCATTCGTAACGTGAATGAAACGCTTCATTTACTTACTGCAAAAGCAGGTTCAACTCAGAACTCAAGGGTGATCTTCAATTCTTCGCTTATTCCGGGCTTTCACCATCCCCGGTTCGCTAAAAATAAGTGTGTGAAGAATTTACTTTCCCTGTCATCGTCTAATTTCATAATGAATTGTATTGTTAAAAAATTATATGCGAAAAAAGTGTTCAAAGTCAAGGAATCGTTTAAATTTCCTCTTCCACTCTCTCATTTAATTCTATTTCAGTCGCATCCACTTCATAATCCAGAAGATGATCCCAATCGTCATTGTCCAGCAAATCCAGCTGTGCACCGACAAGCATTTTGAAACGTGTCCGGAATACTTTGGATTGCTTTTTCAAATCTTCAATATCCATCGCTATTTTCCTTGCTTTCACAAGTGACTCATTTACGATCCTGTCAGCATTTTTCTCTGCTTCCTTTATGATCAGTTTCGCTTCTTTTTGGGCATTGCGCCTTAATTCTTCGGCTGCTTCCTGTGCGACAATAATCGACTTGTTAAGTGTACCCTCAATTGTCGTAAAATGTCCCAAACGATCAAAAGTCTCGTTCAGTTTATCTTCAAGTTCCTTCTTCTCCCTCAAAATCAGTTCATAATCTTTAATGACCTGGTCGAGAAATTCATTTACTTCATCTTCATCATACCCTCGAAATACTTTGTTAAATTCCTTGTTATGTATATCTATCGGGGTTAAGGGCATTACGGCACCTCCAGAACGGTTTCTACTCTAGTATGTTAAAACTCTATATTCGACAATAAATTTATGATTCCTGCTTTTTCTTGAATTATTTTTGTCTGCCTAACGAGATTCTCCACTTATCCTTCTTGGTTTTCCCATCGATTGAAGCTATTTTACATCTGCCAAAACCTCTGATGGAAAGTGTGTCACCCTCACGGCATTCTTCCGAGACGTTTTCCGTTTGCTTGAAATTCACCTTTACTTTTCCTGACGTTATCAAGGACTGGGTTTTTTGACGGGACAAATTCAGGACGGCCGATAGTACACTGTCAAGCCTAAGAGAACTGACGGTGGTTACTTGCTCTTCCCATTTTTCCTTAACTTGAACGATATTCCCGATTGGAAGCCGTTTGATGGAAACGGAAGCATTACCTATTTTCTCCAGATTTCCAGTGAGATATGAATCCATCTCTTCGGCAGCTATAAATTGAATATCCTCTTCCGTCACTATTATATCACCAAATTTTTCACGTTTTACCCCTAGTGACATCAAGGTTCCAAGTATTTGCCTATGTTCAAGCGTTACAAATTTTTTTGGATAGGAGATATCGTATAAGGAGATATTGAAATCAGATGGTTCAGGAGAGTAATAATCAGGGTAAATGAGCACACGTTTTCGCTCTACGAAATCGCTCCCGCCATTGAATTGCAGTTTCGCTTCCGGATCATTCCCTATTAGGGAAGTAAGGATTTCCTGCTGACGCGGATCAAGAAAATCAGATAGTTTCGGAGCGTAGGAATGTTTAACCTGATCAATCCAATTCATGGCCTGGTCGATAAAATCTTTTTCCTCCGGCCTGAAATGCTGATAAATACTCATGATTGAATAAATGCTCCTTAGTTATCAAATTAATGGTCGATCATCTGGAATTGATTGAACTCATTCTGCGTTGCAACTACACAGCGGAAAATGTTCCGACTGTGTAGTAATATGCATGTCAGGTTAATTGTTGATCATCCAATTAATGTCTGTAAGTAATAGATTCCATAACCGCTGGCAAAATTAAGAACCAGCAAGGCCACAAGAGGTGAAAGATCAATCATGCCAAGTGGCGGAATGAACTTTCTGAACGGTTCTAAATACGGTTCGCAAATTTTTTCCAAAAACTGACCGATTGATGTCTCCCTTGCATTGGGGAACCATGACATCAATATGTAAACGATTAATGCCATTGAATAAATTTCAATTAAATAATATAAACCCTGAAGCACTAGACCCATTAACCATTACCACCTCGCTTCTTCGTACTCCTCTTCGGCGGCGAAGCCGGTAATATTACCGGAAACATCGACGTTGTCCGGGGTACATAAGAATATATCTGTTCCGATTTTTTGGATATCCCCGCTGATTGCATAGACAGTCCCACTTAGAAAATCGATGATTCGCTTTCCTTGGTCATGCTGGATCCGTTGAAGGTTCACGACTACTGCGCGCCTGTTTTTCAAATGATCAGCTACCTCCTGGGCTTCTGCATAAGCACGCGGCTCCAATAATACTACTTTAGAAGATTTTTGTACGCTTTGCAAACTTACGATATTCTGATTGGTATTATTCCCTGCAGAAGCGGACTGCTGCTGTTTAGCTGACTTCACGACTTTTGGTTCAGCCTCCTCTTCTTCCACCACTTCTTCCCTGTACTCATACTCATCATCCAGCGCGAAATAAGATTTAAATTTTGATACGAACGACATCTATAGCGTACCTCCTTAAAATTATTCGCCTACAAGTGCTGTACCAATCCGGATCATTGTAGCGCCTTCCTCAATGGCAATCATGAAATCATTGGACATACCCATGGACAATTCAGTACAGGGGGCATGCTTCAACTCCAAAGCTTGTATTTCAGCCTGGATGCCTTTCAGTTTCCGGAAGCATTCCCGCAAAATCCGTTCATCATCGGTCAATGGAGCCATCGTCATCAATCCTGCAACATTCACCTTATCAAAAGCAGATAACCCTTTTATGAAATCAATAGTCGCTTCTGGATTCAGACCATGTTTTGATTCCTCACCAGATACATTCACCTGCACTAAACAGTTTATCGGCTCATTAGCGCGTTTTTGAATTTCTTCTGCCAAAGAAATGCGATCCAATGAATGGATATATGAAATTTTATCGATGACATTCTTAACTTTGCGTGTTTGCATGGAACCAATATAATGCCAGTTTGGCTTGTCCTTCAGCACTTCATATTTAGCCAATAGCCCTTCGTCACGGTTTTCGCCCAAATCAAGTATTCCCGCTTCCAATGCTTCATTCGCTCTCTCGACCGAAACATATTTCGTCACTGCGATCAACTTTATCGCTTCACGGTCCCTTCCACTATTTTCACATGCTATATTTATTTTTTCTTCGATGTTTTTTAAATTGTCCACTACTTTCACTGTTACTCTAAATCCTCCTTCCAACCGATAAAACTCATCAATCTGCCTGTCTTCCCGTTATCACGGCGATGTGAAAAAAACAATTCATGATCACAGCTTGTACAGTATGATGTAACGTCGATCTGACTATTTGGAATTCCTGAGTTTTGAAGAATCAATGCATTAAGTTGCTTAAGGTCTAACTGATATTGTCCTTCACTGATTAAATTATAGGGCTTTTCGTCAATATCTACCAGCAAATTCTGCACTAAATCCATGACATAATCATCAACTACATAGCATTTTGAACAAATCGAAGGTCCAATAACAGCAAATATCTCACTTGCTTTTATACCCTCATTCAGCCATGCCTCAACCATCTTTCGTGCAATCCCATTAACCGTGCCCTTCCAGCCAGCATGTGCCACCCCAATCATACCATGTGCCGGAGCAAGAAAGTATAAGGGCACGCAGTCTGCATAGCAAAGGGTCAATAGAACGTTTGGGTCCTTCGTATAGAATCCATCAGTCGCTTTATAGGCTGAATCATAATCCGCAGCACCTCTCCCGCAATCGCGGCTGGTAACCTGATGGATATTCGTTTCATGTGTCTGCTCGGCCCCTATCCATTCATTAAGCGGAAACATCAGCTTATCTGCTATAATCCTGCGGTTTCCCTGGACATCACCAAGTTTATCCCCGACATGAAAACCGGTATTCAATGTTTGAAAATCACCTGTACTGACTCCACCATTTTTTGTGGTGAAGCCCGCTACGAGCTGGAGATTTTTTTGTCTCCAGCTGTCAATGAGCATATATTGGTCTTTTATTAAAACAAATGGCTCTTTCATGCAATAAACCTCTTTATTTTTAGTCTAGTGTATCATATATTTGCGCCATGCACCTTTAAAAACGTTCATCTTTCAGTTCTCCTTGAAATACCGTCTGATGTTCAACAAGTATGACATCCGCACCGATCTTTTTTATTTTGCGCCATGGAATCACAATGTCTTGTTCTCTTCCAAAAAAGCCCATTAATCGGGTGCCATTTGAAACGACGATGGCCTCTATTTTCCCCGTGGCCGTATTTATTTCAAGGTCTGACATATTACCCAACTTCTTCCCATCCGCTATATTGACGATATCCTTTATTTGAAATTCTGAAATCCTGGTCACATCACTCAGCTCCTCAAAAATTCATCATAGATGAAGGTCCTATTCCTATGTATATGACAAGATGCGCTCAAGGATGAAGATTACGATAAATAAACGTCCCCGATTCACGATCCCTTCCGGAAGGGATTTTCAACAAAATAAAAAAGCCGCAATGGATAAGTAGCTATGAAGCGGGTATCGACATTTTTGCCCTGCCCGCTTCAGCTAACTTTTTCTCATGCTCAGCTTCTACTGTTGGATATTTTTATTCATTTGCTTGATTGCCGCTTTTTCCAAGCGGGAGACCTGTGCTTGTGAAATGCCGATTTCCTCGGCTACCTCCATTTGCGTCTTCCCTTGGAAAAACCGTTTGCGAAGGATCATTTTTTCCCGGTCATTCAACCGTCTCATGCCTTCATTTATAGCTATTTCATCAATCCAGGTACTATCTTTATTTTTTTCATCACTCAGTTGGTCGAGTACATAAATCGGATCCCCGCCATCATTATAAATCGGTTCAAAAAGTGAAACTGGATCTTGTATAGCATCTAGTGCAAAAACAATTTCTTCATGAGGTACTTCCAACACCTTGGCGATTTCTTCAGCTGTCGGCTCACGAAGGGTCTGGCTTATGAGCTTTTCTTTTACCTGCAAAGCTTTGTAAGCGATGTCTCTTAAAGAACGGGATACCCGAATCGGATTATTGTCACGAAGATATCTTCTGATTTCTCCAATAATCATCGGTACAGCATACGTTGAAAACTTAACATTTTGACCTAGGTCAAAGTTATCTATCGACTTCATCAACCCTATACAGCCTACCTGAAATAGATCATCTACATACTCTCCCCGATTGTTGAAGCGTTGAATGACGCTTAGAACGAGTCGAAGATTCCCGTTTACCAGTTTCTCTCTTGCTGAAATATCGCCATCTTGCAGTTCTTTAAAGAGTTTTCTCATTTCTTCATTCTTTAAAACCGGTAATTTTGATGTATCCACACCGCAGATTTCAACCTTATTACGAGACAAAATTATTCCCTCCTCACAGGAGCGCTGTACAAAAAACAGTATTTCCGCGGGAGGAAAAAATATGCACATGGCTAGAACAGAAAATCCCGATTATTTTTCAATATTACTACCGAAGTATTGATTTGATTGACATTTAAGCACTTTATTTTTTTACACCATTTTATTAAATTCTTTACGAAGCCTCTTAATAATCCGTTTTTCCAAACGCGAAATGTAAGATTGGGAAATCCCCAGCATGTCGGCAACGTCCTTTTGGGTTTTTTCTTCTCCTCCTGCAAGTCCAAAACGGAGTTCCATTATCTGTTTTTCACGTTCCGATAACTGTGTAAGTGCTTTTGTTAGCAACTTACGGTCAACGTTTGCCTCAAGGTCTTTCGTGATAATGTCATCATCCGTTCCAAGTACATCGGATAACAGTAGTTCATTTCCATCCCAATCAATATTCAGAGGTTCATCAAAAGAAACTTCAGAGCGGATTTTGTTATTTCTGCGTAAATACATCAATATTTCATTCTCGATGCATCTCGATGCATATGTAGCCAGTTTTATTTTCTTCTCTGGATTGAATGTATTCACAGCCTTGATCAAACCTATGGTACCTATGCTGATTAAATCTTCAATGTTGATGCCTGTATTTTCGAATTTCCTGGCAATATAAACAACCAGCCTTAAATTACGTTCAATCAAGATCGAGCGTGCAGCTTCATCGCCATTTGGTAATTTATTGATCAGTATTGCCTCTTCTTCCTTTGAAAGGGGCGGAGGCAGTGCCTCACTCCCTCCTATATAAAATATTTCGTCCGTTTTCAATCCGAGCTTGAACAATAGTTTGTACCAAAAGTAAGTAAGCCGAAGAATGAATTTCTTCAAAATAATTCTCCCTTCTAATAAACGGATTATGGGTCAAATTCAAGAGTGAATCGATGGTTCAGGAGGCAGTTTGCACCGGTATGCCGGTTAACATCTTCGGGTGAACGATAGATTGATAGCTATTGTCGGGAGAGAGTTGTTGAAAGGTAAACGAAATGAGACCCTGCTTGACATGAAATTCTTTTTCTCCTTGAACGATTTTAATATAATCCGGTTTGATTGCGGTTAACAGCTGATGTTCATGACCTACGACTTTATAAGGGATGACACGCATTCTTCCTGTCCATGAATATTCGGGCTGCACTTCCTGGCTAATCAGGGTATCGGGGTTTTTAAAGAGCTCTAGCATATCATTCGGAATTCCCGTTTCCGAGCCTGAAAGAGAAATGATCATTACTGGGGAACGTGTAATCGGGTCATATAGTTGATTGCCGCTATCCACCAATCCATGAAACGTTCCTTCAAAGTCAGAAATTTTAACCGAGACCGAAACCATTTGTTCATGTGTAAGCTTGGTCATTTCCATCCCTTCTAATGTTCGCTTGGAAAATTGCCATGCGAGCGGGAACCCGATCATGACGAATATCCAGCTGACAGGGTCGCCAAAACGATTGATTCCGGCATATTGACCAGGGTCCTTGGACACGATTTGGAATTCAAATAGGTAGTGAAGTCCCAGAAGGATTCCTCCCGATAAAAATGTCACAAAATATAAAGTGGCCACCGATTTCACGAAAAGTTTTAGCCTATTAAACCCAAAGGTTGCCAGCACCATGACCATGGATACTAAAATCTTCATGTATACCCGGTCGGCAATTGCATAAAAAGGAGTGAATGCCAATACGATAATGAAGGAACCAATCAGTCCGCCGATGCACACCCGCCAAAGAGCTACCCTTCGTTTGAGAATGATTGCGGTCCAATATAAAAGGAGGCAGTCAAATAACCAATTCAATAACCAGATCACATCTAAATATAAAGTCAAACACCCTCCCCTCCTTATATGAACTAACCTTCCACTAGCAAAAAGTATAGCGTACCTGCCCTAAGAAAGTGTGTCACTTTTTGTACTGAAAACTTAAGAGTTTTTCAGTCATTTTTACCCTTTTTGTAGAAAATCAGCTATTGATATTTTCAATACTGTCTTAGAGACTATCCTGCTCCCTTTTACTGCTGTCGATTTATGTTATAAACGTTTAATAATTTCTCTCATCTTTTACATTAATGAATGGAAGTGAGCAAAAGATGGAAGCTCCCTTCTGCCTAGGCAACATCCAGCACAATTCCGTCTAGGGATGCATTTTATTAACGACAAAAAACCGTCCCCAAATGGGAACGGCATATGACGTCGTTATTAACGGCGTCTATTACGGTTACGGAGGAAGGTTGGAATATCCAAAGCCTCATCGCCTTGATTGGCATTACGTGCAGGCTGTTCATTGACTTCTTCCCTCTTCACTTCACGCTTCACGTTTGACTGTGGCGTTTGTTGTGTCTGAGGTCTTGATTGCTGCTGCTGTCCGAGTGTTGGACGTCCAGTAGGCCGAATTGAAGCTTCAACCTCGTTAAAGCCTGTAGCAATTACCGTAACGACGATTTCATCTTTAAGGTTTTCATTGATAACAGAACCAAAAATCATGTTGACGTCTTGATCGGATGCTGTAGCCACGATATCGGCCGCTTCCTGGACTTCAAAAAGACTTAGATTCGTACCACCGGTAATATTCATCAGTACACCTTGGGCGCCATCAATCGATGTTTCAAGCAACGGACTGGAAATGGCTTTTTTCGCCGCTTCCGCTGCACGGTTTTCCCCGGAGGAAATCCCGATTCCCATAAGAGCGGAACCTTTGTTGGACATGATCGTCTTCACATCGGCAAAGTCCAAGTTAATAAGACCTGGAACAGCAATTAAATCTGAAATCCCTTGTACACCCTGGCGAAGTACATTATCCGCTTCACGGAATGCTTCAAGCATTGGCGTGCTTTTATCGACGATTTCAAGGAGGCGGTCGTTCGGAATGACGATGAGTGTGTCAACCGATTCCTTCATGGATGAAATGCCGCCTTGTGCCTGTGTTGCACGTTTTCGGCCTTCGAAAGTAAATGGACGGGTAACTACACCCACTGTAAGGGCCCCTAGATCTTTAGCAATGCCCGCTATGACAGGAGCTGCCCCCGTTCCCGTACCGCCGCCCATTCCAGCCGTTACGAATACCATATCGGCACCTTTAAGTGCTTCTTCAATCTGCTCTTTGCTTTCTTCAGCAGCTTTTTTTCCTACCTCTGGATTGGCACCTGCACCCAAACCGCGTGTAAGCTTCCCACCGATTTGCATTTTGATTTCTGCTTTTGATAGATTAAGAGCCTGTGCGTCAGTATTGACAGAAATAAACTCAACGCCCTGTACACCATGCTCGATCATTCTGTTTACCGCATTGTTTCCGCCGCCGCCAACACCTATTACTTTTATCGTTGCTAATTGTTCTAGATTAGAATCAAACTCCAACATGACAATCCTCCTATTTTGACGAAATTCCCGATTCTTAATGATTGTTATTCAAAAAAGTAACCCAGGATTTTTTTGAATTTAGATTCACCTTTTTCACCTTGTTTTTTAGCCGTGTTCTCTTTATTTTTCTGAGAAACCTTCTGGCTGCGCTGGTCGTTATCTTCTTGAGCTTGTCCAGCTGCTACAGGAGTTTTATTAGCGGTGTTTTTTTGCATTCTCTCTTTCTTGCATGCGTGTTTAATCAAACCAACAGCCGTGGTGTATTGGGGTTCCCTAACACCGATGTAATTGGGTTCAGCTGTCCTTACTCGGTTTTGGAACACATATTGAGCTAGCTCCAGGACACCCGGCATCTTGACGACGCCCCCGGTCAACACGAAACCACCCGGTATATCCTGGAAGCCAAGTCTCTTCAAATCATCTTGAATCAACTCGAATATTTCGGTCACCCGCGCTTCAATGATATCCGAAAGCATTAACTGGTTGCAGGTCTGTTGCTGATCGCTGCCGATGATCGGTATTTGGAATACTTCATCTTCAGACGCGTCATCATAATAGGCATGTCCATGCTTTACTTTTATTTTCTCAGCTTCTTCCATAGTCGTCCTTAGAACGATGGAAAGGTCCTTCGTAAGTGTTTCCCCGCCTATAGGTATCACAGACGTATATTGTAAATAGCCTTGTTCGAAAATTGCCAGGGTCGTGGAACCTCCGCCAATATCGACAAGTGCCACACCAAGTTCTTTTTCATCCTTGGATAAAACAAGGGAACCTGCGGCTAAAGGCTGAAGGGCGATATCGGTTATTTCCAATCCTGCCCTTTCCACGCAGCGCAGCGTATTATGTAAAATTGTCCGAAGACCTGTGATTAAAATCCCTCTCATTTCCAACCGGACACCTATCATGCCCCGTGGATCACTGATTTCATCAAGTTCATCAACTTTGTAGTGAATCGGCACCACGTCGATGATTTCCCTGTCGGATGGTATCGTTATTAACTCAGCTGCTTCCCTGACACGGAAAACGTCATGCTCGGTAATCTCTTTATTGTCACTGGATACCGCTACTACCCCATGACACGGCTGAAGCGTCACATGATTTCCACTTATGCCGACGATTACCTTTGTTATCTCCATCCCTATCATCCGTTCTGCTTGCTCTATAGCCTTTTGAATGGATTGGACGGTTTCATCTATACCGACGATCGAACCCTTTTTGAGCCCTTCTGATTTAACATTTCCTACACCGATTATATTTAATGTGTCATTGACCATTTCCCCAATGATAACTTTTACACTGGATGTACCGATGTCAAGACTTACGTATATTTCGTTGCTGTTCATTCCATGGCACCTCCTTCAGTTTATACATGTATTAGTAGAATAACATTTTTATATCGAAGACTTATACATTATAGAATAACAGAACTGTTTACAACAACTGACGAATTACATAGATAAGCGTTTCATTTTGTATTTCCCGAACAAAACTCGTACTTTATGGTGCATATTGTTCGCTTCTCTACGTGACTGATTTACTAAAAAAACTAGATACTGCCATAAACTATTCGTCATTTATAACTTAATTCCCTTTAAAATTATAGATTTTTTTTCTGCTTTTTCCGGGAAATGGACCATTTTTCAATCAGGATCCTTCTGATCAGGGCAATATTTTGAAAGAGCCTGACACCGAATACAAAGATTGCGGCTAAATATAAGTCTACACCAAGATGTACACCTAGAAAAGCCAAACCTGCGGCTAAAATAATATTAAAGAAGAATCCTGTTACAAATACAACTTCATCATAAAGATTTTGCAAATGAGCCCGTATCCCCCCAAATAAGGTATCAAAGGCAGCAAGCACGGCTATGGAGAGATAATTTGAATATTCATGGGGAATATCAAAATCCACCAAAAAACCAAGGGTGATTCCAATCAACAGACCAAAAACTGAAAGCCACATCACGATTCCCCCCCATCCATAATGGGCTCCATATGTTCCACGTTAATAGCATTTTGGTAAGCCGGCAATGTCAACTTGCCGGAAGGCACCTTAATCTGCACTTCAAAATTGTCTATAAAGAAATCATCCATAAGTTCGGAACCTTCAATGCGCTGCTTCAGTTTCTTTGGATTAACGGTTATTGCCTGCATTTCGACCGGGTAATGAACCAGAGGATATCCGTCCATTTTCGGCTGCCCATTAATATCACGAATAACCGATGTTGATATATACCTTTGTCCTGAAATGGAAATTTCGTCAGCGCCATATCTATACATTTCATTAATGAGCCGAATGATCAATACTGGTGAAATATACTCGACCTTCTCACCAAGAAGGATATCGGCTTTGATAGGCTGTATAGATACGATTACCCCATTACCTCTTATTTCGGTCAAACCTGCGTCAGTCTTCAATTCGGTCAGGGTGTCACGCAAGACTTCTTCTTTACTCTCATTTTTCTTTGTTTCATAAGATGCTATTTTTCCCTCAAGCTTACTGATACCCTCTATTAATTCCGCCTGGGTCTGCTGTTCTTTCAATAAATCATTTTTCAGTTCCCACATATCCCTTGTATCGGATACGACAGGCTGATTCACCAAATTGAATTGAATAGCGAGCATGAAGCCAGCAATCAACGTAACCAAACTAAAAGAAAGCTTTTTTTTCATTTCCAGTTTCTCACCAATCTTTCATCGAATCCGGCGGTCACGATCACCCTCCAATAATTGGATCAAAAATGATATTCTTTTGCTTTTCCACTGTAAAGATAATATTCTCATTAACCAGCTGTTCCTTGATGCCACCCGGTAAATCCAGTGAAGCACCCAGGACTTCCGGGTCCCCTATCGCAGATATGATGAAGGGAGCAGGATGCTGATGGCCATCGATTGTAATCACAGGCCCATTACAGATTATGTATGAATCATGATTTAACCTTTGGCCGTTAATCGCAACAGCCTCTGCACCTGATATGTATAATTCATTGACGACCTTGAAGACATGCTGTTCATGGACGAGGTAATTATTAACATTGGCTTCTGATTCCATATCTGTACCATCTTCAAGCGTCACCTGAAGGCCTGAGCCTTTCACTTTCACTTTTCCGAGAAACATTCGGTATTTTTCCGTTTCCTTTGCCAAATTGAAAAAAAGCTGCTTTTCCTGAGCTAGGTCTTTTTCTATTTGGGATACATTTTCTTGCTTCTGGAGGAGTTCCTTCTGAAGTTCCCGGTTCTGCTTCTCTTGTTCGATCAGCTGCTGCCTGAGCTCATATTCCTGGTCCCAGGCTTTGTCCTTCCCTGCACCTTCACCTTCTTTGGTCAGATTGTAAGAGAAGGCAATCATGAATCCGAGAACCACGCAAACCAGGGGTAAAACCACCCGGTTGCCATTAATTTTCCTCATTGGTGTCTTCCTTTTGTTCAGCGTCTTCATATGCTTTAAAATAAGAACCCACTTCCAGATCGATGACTCCCTTTACATTTGGATCCAGCTGGCTGACTATCGATGGATAGTGAATCATTTTCTCGTATAAAGTCCGGCTTGTCGCACTTACTTCAAACCCATCGTTCATGAACATGACGATATGGTATTCATCGGTTTTTGTAGGAGCATAATGAATTTCCGAAATGGCATTCTGAATCTCGTCAGGAAGCTTGTCCAGCTCTTCTAAAAGCAACTTTAATGCTTTACCCTCTTTGAAACCAATTAAAACAGGGGCAAATACTGGAATTTCTCCTGTTGCTAACTCCTCTAAAACGGACCCGTTTTCCAAAATGGGTGCAAACTTTCCATTATTGGACAGATATGCCATCCTGTTATGTTCCGAAACCGTAATTTTAATGGAATTAGGAAATACCGGTGTCACCTTAACGCTTTTTATTTCTTGATTTTTTTTGATATTGGCTGCCGCTGTCCCTGTATCAACCTTCCAGATGCTTCGATCCTTCTTCACCTTACTCAATTTAATGATCTGTTTGGAAGTAATATAACGATTCCCCTCTACCTGCACGGATTTCACATAGCTCAACGGGGATAGGAAATATAGCACACAAGCAACAAGAATGAAGAAAAGGGACAGCAAAAGAACAAGTCGCCTGTTTGCTTTGCTTTTTCTTAATTGTTTTAATTTCGGGATGCGGTCCTCAATGGAAACGATTTTTCCCTTTTCCATCCCCTTCACCTCTTCCTGAAAAAATGGATGGTTCTTGACAGTGCGAAATCAAGACAAACTCAATATTATGTTCTTAACAAACTTTAAAGGTAACACATTATATCACAATATTTGGATATAATGAATCCCGTTATTTTCTTCCGATAATTTCCACTTCTGTTTCCATTTCAACTTCAAATTTATCATATACAGTATCCTTCACATGCTGTATCAAGGCTTGAACATCCGCTGCACTTCCATTACCTGTGTTAACGATGAAGTTCCCGTGCATCGGTGAAATCTGAGCTCCGCCAATAGAATGTCCCTTCAGGCCTGCATTCTCGACCAATTTACCAGCATGGTGTGGAAGTGGATTCCTAAATATGCTCCCGGCACATGGAAGATTATACGGCTGGGTATCTTTACGATAATTCTTGTTATTTTGCATTCTTTCAACGATTTCGGTTTTATCCCCCTCTGTCAATTGAAAAATTGCTTCCAGTACGATACCGGGTCTTTTCTTCTGAAGCAGAGAAGTTCGATAAGAAAACTCCATTTCCTCTTTCGAAAGCCAAGCTAGAGTTCCATCTTCAAAAAGAACATGTGCCTGCTTGAGTATTTCACTCATATCGGAACCATGTGCACCAGCGTTCATATAGACCGCTCCGCCGACGGAACCAGGAATCCCACTGGCAAATTCCAATCCTGCATATCCTTTTTTACTGATTTGTACGGAGAGGCTGACAAGTGATACCCCAGCTCCTGCTTTGATCTCCGTCCCATTTATCTCGAGATGATCAAGTCCTCTGCCCAATTTAAGCACGGCACCTTCAATTCCGCCATCACTGACCAGCAGGTTCGAGCCCCTGCCGATCACCCTCCACGGCATCCCATTTTCTTTGATGACCTGCATCGTTTTTTCTATATTTTCAATGGATGACGGCACGATGAATAAATCAGCCGGCCCCCCAATTTTCATAGTTGTATGATTTGCAAGCGGTTCCTGTTCAAGAACTTTGCCGATTTTCATTTCAGTTAATTGCTTTATCACATTATCCATGATAAACCTCCTTGTTGTTCCAAAATTCCAAGTTATAATTTTCATTTCCTCTTCCATGAGGTCACTTTTATTACAAGATTAATAACACCTTTTTAGCAGAAAAATGAACAGAAGCAAGCCCCAGTACGGCCTAACCCTCTTATACTATAGTCTAAACAAAGACGTATTGCCAATATTTATTGTGGATTCCCCAACATTCATACATGGTAATATTTAAGCGGCATTTCATTTATTTCTAATTTTCGGCAAGCCCCCCAAAAAAATCGTTTTTCCTGGAAGGGTTTTCAACGTAAAAAAGGGAAGCCCTGCGTTCAACAGGACTTCCCTTTTGCCAAACCACATTTTTTTCTTATTTCAGAACCTCGAATATCGGCTAATATTCAGGAGCACCCCAATCGCCATCAACATGAGCGTCAGCGATGAACCGCCATAACTTAAGAGGGGCAAGGTGATACCCGTAACCGGCATAAGTCCCGTTACCACCCCTATATTGATCATCACTTGAATGGCGACCATTGCAATGATTCCTACCGCTACAAGGCTCCCGTATAAATCAGGGGCACCAAGTGCGATCCGAATGCCCCGCCAAAGCATTAGCGCAAATAATAAAATGACAAGAGAGCCCCCGATGAAGCCAAGTTCCTCGGAGAGTATGGCAAAAATGAAATCAGTCTGCGGTTCGGGTAAATAGAAAAACTTTTGGCGGCTTTGCCCGAGTCCCAATCCGAACAACCCCCCTGGCCCGATTGCATAAAACGATTGAATCATCTGAAATCCACTGCCCAAAGGGTCTTCCCATGGATCCAGAAAAGACGTGATCCTTTTTATCCGGTAGGGCGCTGACAAAATCAGACCGATAAAACCTGCTACCCCAATTAGCCCCAAGCCGACAAAATGACTGATTCTTGCCCCGGAAATAAAAATCATGACAATGCACGTTCCAACCATTACCGTTCCCGTTCCAAGGTCTGGCTGTAACATGATCAAACCAAATGCCAAAAACACTAAACCCAAGGATGGAAGCATCCCTTTTTTAAAGGAGGTGATCAGCTTTTGCCGTTCTGATAAAAACTTAGCTAAAAAAGCGATCATCGCCAGCTTCATGAACTCAGAGGGTTGGACCGAAAAAGCACCTACACCAATCCAGCTCCTCGAACCATTTCTCGCCATCCCTATACCTGGTACAAGCACAGCCAGTAACATAATGAAACAAATGATGATAAGGATTTTGGCCCATGTCCGCCACGTCCAGTAATCCACATTCATGATGAAAAACATGGCTATGACACCGACGCAGGCAAAAAGCAACTGCCTTTTAGCAAAATAAAACGAATCATCAAATTTATATGTTGCCCAAATGGCACTCGCGCTGTAAACCATGATTAATCCAACAGTCAAAAGACTTAAGGTGACGATAATGAGAATGAGATCAGGATTCGATTTTTTTAATGGCACGGACATCCACCTCTAGGAAGTTTTTAGCCTACGAATATAAACATCAGTGCTGATTGCTTGTCAGCACTTTAGTCAAAAAAAAAGCGATAACGGCTCATTATCGCTTTTTTTCATGGTGTCAACGTAGAAGCAGGTTCACTTCTCTCTGCGAAAGCTCTTACTTAAGTTTATGCACGGCCTCCATAAACATGTCTCCTCTTTGCTCAAAAGTTTTATATTGATCCCAGCTTGCACAAGCCGGGGAGAGAAGAATACAGTCGCCTTCATTTGATAATTCAAATGCAGCCGGTACGGCCTTTTCTACATTATCGACACGTTTTATATTCGTTATTCCTATTTCTTTGGCTACCCGTTCAATTTTTTCCGCCGTTTCGCCAAAAGTTATCACGGCTTTGACATTTTTCATCGCCGGTTTCAACTCATCAAATTCATTTCCGCGATCCAGACCGCCTGCCAATAAGATGACCGGTTCCGTAAAGGATGTTAACGCTTTGGATGCTGCAAGAATGTTCGTCGCTTTCGAATCATTATAAAATTTACGGTTATCGATCGTTGCCACGAACTGCAGACGGTGCTCCACACCATAAAATGTTTTCAATACAGTCTGAATGGCTTCATTAGCTACACCCTTAAGCTTGGCCGCTGAGATGGCGGCTAGTACATTTTCCAAATTATGCTTCCCGGGAAGGGCTATCTCTGAAACTTCAATGATTTTTTCCCCTCGGAAACAGGCGGCACCATCTTCCACATAGGCTCCATTCTCATGTTTCACTTCAGCTGAAAAAGGTACAAGTTGAGCCTTGGTCTCTTTCGCCATGGATAAAACAAGGTCTTGATCTGCATTATAAATCATGAAATCTGATGCTATTTGATTTTTCGTGATGGCAGCTTTTGCTTCGACATATTCCTGTTTGGAACTGTGATAATCCAAATGTGCATCATACAAATTTGTCACGATTGAGATTTCAGGACGAAATTCGTCTATTCCCATTAACTGAAACGATGATAATTCTATGACGATCGAGTCATCTGGTTTTGCATGTTCAGCAACACCAGATGCCACTGTCCCGATATTACCGGCAATCAGCGGGGATTTTTCACCGGACTTCAACATTTCGTATATCAATGTTGTCGTAGTCGTTTTCCCATTTGTACCAGTGATTCCTATGAAAGGTGCTTCACTTATCTGGTAGGCCAGTTCAACTTCCGTGATAACAGGAATCCCTTTTTCCAATGCCCCTTTTACGATAGGGTTCCGATAGGGGATTCCCGGATTTTTCACGATCAGCTCGAACCCCTCATCCAGAAGCTCGATTGGATGACTGCCGCAGATGACTTTGATTCCCTGTTCAAGAAGTCCTTGAGCCTCAGGATTTTCCGATAATGGCTTCATGTCATTAACCGTCACGAAAGCACCTAATTTATGTAGAAGCGAAGCTGCCATCACTCCGCTTTTTGCCAAACCCAATACTAATATCTTTTTCTCTGAATACTTTGCAGTCTCTTTCACTTATATCCACACCTCTAAATAGATTCCGAGTACCGCACACAGCAGCCCCACTGTCCAGAAAGTGACGACGACACGCCATTCCGACCAGCCGGAAAGCTCATAATGGTGGTGAAGCGGACTCATTTTAAATATACGTTTACCAGTCGTTTTAAAAGATCCTACCTGAAGGATGACCGAGAGCGTTTCAATGACGAAGACTCCGCCAATGATTACCAGGAGGATTTCAAGCTTCGTTAACAAGGCGATGGTTGCGATCGCTCCCCCAAGGGCCAAGGAGCCCGTATCCCCCATGAAAACCTTTGCCGGGTGTGCATTGAATACCAAAAATCCGAGTACTGCACCGACAACCGCCACCGAAAAAATGGCGACATCATATTGTGACTGACTCCAGGCCAAAATGGCAAAAGCACCAAAGGCAATGGCTGATGTCCCTGATACAAGACCATCAAGCCCATCCGTCAAATTGACGGCATTCGAAAAGCCTACCAGCCAGAATATAACGATGAACAGATAAAACCAGCCAAAATCAAAAGAAAAGTCAGTGCCTGGAATCGTCAATTCAGGATTAAAACGGTCTGTCTGCTTAAAGACGAAGTAAAAGATGACCGAAATCACAATTTGTCCAAGCAGTTTTTGCTTGGAAGTCAGTCCCAGGTTACGCTTCATGACCACTTTGATGAAATCATCAAGGAAACCTAATAAACCAAAACCTAAAGTAACGAATAATAATAAATACGTTTCGGTTGAAGGTGCCGAAAATTTCAAAGTCATGACTAGTGTAGCGATGGTAACAGATAATAATATGACCAAACCGCCCATGGTGGGTGTTCCCGTTTTTTTCAAATGCGATTGCGGGCCTTCTTCCCTAATACTTTGCCCGAATTTCAATCTTCTTAAAAACGGGATGAAAATCGGCGAAAGAAGAACGGTTACTAAAAACGCCACCAAAATCGTATAAAAAATCACTTGTTCCAACATTCCTTATTCCCTCATTCCTAACACAATTCAAATATTAAATTCTGCTTGATGTCTTTTCCTATTTTGTTGCAGGGCAATTTCAGCATTGGTTCAAACTGAACCCAAACGACTTTGAATCGCCTTTTCCGCTTCCTCACGGTCATCGAAGTGAAGCACTTCGTCACCGACCAATTGATAGGTTTCATGACCTTTTCCAGCAATTAATATAACGTCGCCCTCTTCCGCCTTGGAAACTGCGTAAGCTATCGCCTGCCTGCGGTCTTCAATAACCGTATATTCTTTGCCTGCTACACCAGCTTCCATATCCCGGAGGATCTGGGCAGCATTTTCACTGCGTGGATTATCCGAAGTGAAGATCGGGTCAGTCGCCAAGCTGCATGCAATTTGCGCCATGATTGGACGCTTTGTCTTGTCTCGGTCCCCGCCGCAGCCCACTATCACGTAAATTTTCTTTCTAGCAAACTCACCAACAGTCTTCAGAACATTTTCCAAACTGTCCGGAGTATGGGCATAGTCAACAATGACCGGGAAGTCCTGATTCGCTGAAATGAGCTCAAAACGGCCTGCAACACCTTTTATATCCTCGATGGATCTAATTGTCTCATCCAGATCGTTACCGGCGCACAAAGCAGCAGAGATGGCAGAGAGTACATTATAAACACTGAATTTACCAATTAGCTTCAGCTGAATGTATCGCTCTTCTTTACCTGCTGTCAAGGTGAACGATGTGCCATTTGCATCAATTTTTATATCTTTGGCCCTGATATCCGCTTCATTGTCTATGCCGTATGTAACGACTGTAGCGGCAGTCGCCTTAATGAAATCGGCAGTTGCCTCATCATCAGCATTAAGCACAGCATATTTAGGGCGATTTTCTATGTAAGCATTGCCAAGCTGTGAGAAAAATAAGGATTTTGCCTGCCTGTATCTGTCCATGGTTTTATGAAAATCCAAATGATCCTGTGTGAGATTCGTAAAGACGGCAATATCATAATCACAGCCATGGACGCGCCCAAGCTCAAGTGCATGCGATGAAACCTCCATAATGGCCGTGGAGACGGATGCTTCGGCCATTTCATGAAAAGCCTTCTGCAGTGTAACGCTATCTGGCGTCGTATTCTTGGTTTCATATACCGTATCGGCGATTTTTGTATACATCGTGCCAATCAAGCCTGTTTTTTCATGTCGATCCTCGAAAATCTTTTCCAATAAGTGACTGGTCGTCGTCTTTCCATTCGTTCCTGTAATTCCGATCAAGCGCATCTTTTGAGTCGGATGGCCATAAAATGCATCGGCAAGAACCGCCATCGCCCTGCTCGAATCCCTGACTACGATCACGGGAACATCGAGGTCAAGCGGCCTTTCGGCAATGACTGCTGCAGCTCCATGCTCTACAGCAAGTTGGGCAAAATCATGACCATCGACTGTATAACCTTTTATACAAACAAATAAACTTCCGTCTATGACTTTACGGTTATCATTTTCAATGGAGGTGATTTCAGGATTTTCTCCTTCATACGTAAATAAGGAGTGTAAATAAGATAGTAATTTGTGAAGCTTCATTTTTCCATCCCTCTCAACTTAATTTGAGGATTCATTATATGTGATTAGCCTTGGCTTGTCGAGAAACCAATTTCAATTATACGGGGTTATCCCGACTCCGTAAACAAAGCGGCTGATGAATCTTCAGCCGCTTTAACTATTCATATATTATATTATACTTATTCTGTATTTTCGCCAAGATAAATTCTTATTGTAGAGCCTTGTTTTACTTTAACACCTGGATCTGGGGCTTGATTTATGACTTTATCCCCATTTCCGGCAATATCAAGCTTAAGGTCGATGAGCTGGGTTTGCAACTCTTTTTTGCTGAGACCCACGACGTCTGGTACCTCGACCATGACGGGATCCGTCCAGACCGTCTCCTTCTCAATCTGGTTTTTCCTTGGCTTGACGCCCATGGCCCTAAGTGAATCCTCCATGATATTCCCAACGATCGGTGCGGCAACGACCCCGCCGAATTGTACCGTTCCTTTCGGATTATCCACAGCTATATAAACGACGATTTGCGGATCATCCGCTGGAGCGACACCAATGAATGAGAGAATATAATTATTTTCAAGGTATCTGCCATTTTCAGCTTTTTGGGCTGTACCCGTTTTCCCGCCGACGCGGTACGACTCCACGAATGCTCCTTTACCGCTTCCTTGGGCGACAACGGATTCAAGCGCTTCCCGGACTTTCTTCGAGGTTGCTTCTGAAATCACCTTTTTCTTCGCCTGAGGGGTCTTTCGCATCAGCACTTCCCCATTTTTTGGATTCACGAGTTCCTTCGCGATATATGGTGTATACAAAGTCCCGCCATTCACGGCTGCCGATACCGCTGTAACCTGCTGAATGGGCGTTACGGCTACACCTTGTCCAAACGCAGTAGTTGCCTGCTCTACCGGACCCACTCGATCCATGTTGAACATGATTCCTTTTCCTTCTCCGGTTAAATCAATTCCCGTCTTTTGCCCAAAACCGAAATCATTTATATATTTAAACAGCTTGTCTTTACCAAGCCGGTTCCCTAATTCTACAAAACCCGGGTTACATGAGTTCTCGACCACTTCAAGAAAAGTTTGATCCCCATGTCCTCCGCTTTTCCAGCAATGCAGCGTTGATCCTGACACTTCCACATGTCCGGAATCATAAAAATGTTCCTTTTGTAAGTCGACCTTCCCTTCCTCAAGCGCCGCAGCAAGCGTGATGATCTTAAAAGTCGATCCTGGTTCATATATACTCCAAACTGGTAAATTACGATTATACACTTCCGAGGGGACATTTTGAAAATTGGCAGGGTCGAAGGTTGGCCTGCTGGACATTGCCAATATTTCCCCAGTGTTCGGGTCCATTGCAATGGCAATTATACCATCAGGATCATATGTCGCCTCCGCATTATCGAGCTCCCTCTCCACAATTGTCTGGATTTTGCTATCGATGGTCAGCTTCAAATTATCACCATCAACAGGGGGCTTATAGTCATCGGCCATATTCTCAAGCCTTTTCCCTTTCGCATCGGAGTAAAATTTAACGAATCCTTTTTCCCCGCTTAGTTCCTTATCATAAGACAATTCAATACCCATCAACCCTTGATTGTCAGAGCCTGTAAAGCCAAGAACATGTGAAAGGTATTCACCAAATGGGTAATGGCGCTTTGAATCTTCAGCGATGTATACGCCCTTTATCCCCAATGCTTTAATTTCCTTCGCCTTTTCGTGAGATATCTTTCTGCCTTCCGGAATTCTGACGCTCATCGCCTGTTTCGTTAACCATTGATAAGCCTTTTCCTTTGTCATATCCAATATTGAAGCAAGCTGTTCCGCCGTCTCCCCAGGATTCTCAATCTGTCTAGGGATGACATAGACTGTTGGCGCAGATATATTCGTTGCCAGCTCGACACCATTCCGATCAAGGATTTCTCCTCGTTTGGCTTCAAAAGGAATATTCCTGCTCCAGGAATCTTTAGCCAGCCCCGTCAACTTATCCCCTAGATAAAACTGTACAATTCCCAATCGGATATCAATGATAAAAAAAACAACGATACCGATCGCCAATGCGATTGCCAGCCGTTTTCGGACAGTAACATTCGAAACACGCAAAAACAGGCACCTCCATTTCATACATGCTTCAATATATGCTTGTCTACTCGATGCTAGACTAGAAACTTTGAAAGAAATAAAGAGGGAATCCAAATGGATTCCCTCTTTATCTTCACTCTGTTTTCTCTTTTGTCGGTATATCTTCACCAGCCCCATCAGGCTGGGATAATTCAATATTGAAGGTTTCGCCTTCATTTACCTTTTTCCCGGCCTTAAGACTCTGTTTACTCACGTATCCAGTACCTTCGGTTTTCAGATCCAGTTTTGCAACCTTAGCCAATTTCATGACATCGCGCAAGGACCATCCCTTCATGTCAGGAACTTTCATTTCGCCTTCCGTCCTGAGGATTATCTTTTCACCCTGTAAGAGTACACTCCCCGCTTTCGGGGATTGGTCGAGCACTTTACGTCCACTTCCGATCATACTTACATCATAACCAAGTTCCTTCAGTTCTGTAACAGCTGAACTCTCGGTTTGATTCGTATAGTCTTTGATTTTATTTGCTTTTTGTTTTTTAACTTCAGAAGGTTTTATGTTTAGATATTGCAGGCTATTTTGCATGACAGGATTAAATATCTCTGACAATGGATCAGCCCCAACATAAGATACACCTAACTTGGGCTGCTTGACCGCCACATACATGACCAACTGCGGATCATCTTTTGGAGCCATTCCTAAAAAGGAGAACACATAGTTATTTTTCCCTTCTAAATATCTACCTGTCGGACCCGCAATTTGTGCAGTACCGGTTTTCCCCGCTACTTGATATCCATCAATGGCATATTTTTTCCCTGTTCCTTTTTTCGCGGAAATTACCGTTTCCAAATAATCACGTACTTGTTTTGCAGTTTCTTCCGAAATCGGTTGCCCTGTCACTTTCGGCTTGGTCGTTTTCAAAATTTTTCCGGTATCCTGATCGGAAATGCTTTTTATCACGTACGGCCGCATCATTTTTCCGTCATTGGCTATTGCGGATGCAGCTTGGATTTGTTGAATCGGTGTAACGGTCGAACCCTGTCCAAAGGAGGTAGTCACTTTTTCAAGCTTATACTTGTATTGAATTTTACCGGTTATCTCGTTTGGCAGGTCAATACCCGTTTTTTTATCAAATCCGAACTTAGTCAAATACTCACGGAACGTATCGGCTCCTATTTTATCCATTGCAAGTGTGGCAAAAGCGACGTTCGAGGAACGTTGAACCCCTTCCAGAAAGGTCATGCTCTTTCCTCTTTCGATTCCGCTATGATCCCCGATTTTACCCGATCCGGCTTTGTAGGTTCCTGCAACAAAGCTTTCATTCGGATTAAAGACCCCTTCCTCAACAGCCGCGGCAAGGGTGAATGTTTTCATGGTTGAACCCGGTTCGAAGGTTTCTTCAATTGCCAGGTTACGCCATGTATCCGTTAGCCCGACTTTCGTTGTCGGATGGAAGGTGGGCCTTTGCCCCATCGCCACAATCTCCCCCGTTTTGGGATTGGAGACAATCGCTATGATTTGTTCGGGATCATATTTTTCCTGCACTTTGCTCATCGAGTCTTCCAAGAATGTTTGTATTTTCTTGTCGATCGTAAGCATGACATCATTGCCATTATCAGGTGCAACGACCTTTTCCTTCTTATCCGGTAAGAGGAAGCCCCATGAGTCACTGTCATATGTCAGCTTCCCATCCGTTTCCTGCAATTCTTTATTGAGGTACCTTTCGATGCCGAACTTACCAGCCATTTCTCCCGTTTCTTCATCCTTTTCTACATAGCCAATCAGATGGGAGGCGAAAATCCCATTCGGATAAAAACGTTTATTCGTCCTTCCGAATGTAATTCCCGGCAGTTCCAAATTTTCTATTTTCTGCTTGACGACCTGAGTCAAATCCTTGCCGGCACTGCCAAATTCCACTTGGTATGCCTTTTTTTTCGTAAGTCTTTCATAGATGTCCTGTTCATCCATGTCGATATATTTAGAAAGCTTTTTCGCGGTCATCTCCGGATCCTTGACATGCTCCGGCTCCTTTTCACTAAGTACCGCCCTTAAGATATAGGAGGAAGTATCTTCGGCGATGACTTCACCTTTTGTATCGAGTATGCTTCCCCTTTTTGCTTCTATGATCTGTTTTTTTTCATATTTCTTGTCGATTTTCGAAGCCAGTACCTCCCCGCCAGCTGTACCCGTCACCTGAATATACAAAAATCGGCAGACTAAAACAAAAAAGAGCAGGCCGAATAAGAAGAATAATCCGGCTGCCCCATGCTTCATATTTTTTTGTTTCTGCATTATCACTGCACACCCTTCACATTATTCTCATTTAACTTGAACCCTAGCGCTGCAGCTTTTTTCCAAATTCTCTCGTATGTACTAAGTTCAGCAACCTGCACTTTCAAATCATCATTCACTTTACCCTGTTCTTCAATCGACGTTTCCACTAGCTGGATCTCTTTATTCGTTTCATAGATGGCCGCTTGATTAGAGACTATTTTCACTCCCATGAAGGTAACCATGATAGCAAGGGCACAGAGTAAGAAAACTTCACCAATGGATATCTTCGCTTTACGGATGACCACTGTTTGCTGTGCCTGTTGCTGCTGTTGGTCTTCATATTGCTGTTCTTGTACTTTTTTGGCTATGGAACTCATTCATGTTCCCCCTCACTGATTTTTTTCTGTAATCATTGCTTTTCGGCGATTCTTAGCTTAGCCGACCGGGAACGATTATTCCCTTCCAATTCTTCTTCTGAAGGTAAAATCGGTTTTCTCGTAATTATTTTCATAGTTGGCTTGAATTCATCCGGGATAACTGGAAGTCCAGGCGGAAGATCCGGCATGCTACTGGCCTTTTTAAATACCGTTTTACAAATTCTATCTTCGAGCGAATGGAATGTAATGACAGATATTCTTCCCTCTTTATCCAAAAGCGAAATGGCCTGCTCCAGGGAGTCTTCAAAGACACCAAGTTCGTCATTCACAGCGATCCTTATTGCTTGGAACACTCGTTTCGCAGGGTGTCCGCCTTTACGTCTTGCCGGGGCCGGTATCCCATCCTTAATTAATTCCACAAGTTCGAACGTCGTTTCAATCGGTTTTATTTCACGTGCCGCTTCAATTTTCCTGGCAATTTGTTTCGAAAACTTTTCTTCTCCATATTGGAAGAAAATTCTCAGTAAATCATGGAATGACCAAGTATTCACGACATCATAGGCAGAAATGGCTGCACTTTGGTCCATCCTCATATCCAATGGTGCATCATGGTTATAGCTGAAACCACGCTCCGGTGTATCCAATTGCGGGGATGACACACCTAAATCATAAAGGATCCCGTCCACTTTCTCGATTCCCCGGGCATTCAACTCTTCTTTTAAGTATTTAAAATTATTAGGAACAAGGACAATACGTTCGCCATAGCTTTCCAATTTTTCCTTAGCATTCCGAATCGCCGTTTCGTCCTGATCAAAAGCATAAAGCCTGCCCTTGTCAGAGAGCTGTGAAAGTAAGTATTCGCTGTGACCGGCTCCTCCTAAAGTACAATCCACATAAATTCCATCAGGTTTGATGTTCAATCCATCAACCGTCTCTTTTAATAACACTGTTGTATGTTGAAACATGCTAGACATCCTTCCAATCGGTTATTGAGTGACTCTATTTCTGAGGGCAGCCTTAAATATCAAAGCCAATCATATTTTCTGCTATCTCAGCGAAAGAATCCTCCGAAGCTGAAAAATAGTTTTCCCAAAGGGATTTGCTCCAAATCTCAATACGATTGGTAACACCAAGAATTACACATTCTTTTTCCAATTGGCCATATGAAGTAAGCGGCGTGGGGATATTAATTCGCCCTTGTTTATCAATTTCGCATTCTGTAGCTGCAGAAAAGAAAAAACGGGTAAAGGCTCGGGCATCTTTTTTTGTTAAAGGCAGGGCTTTCAGCTTTTCTTCTAGCAGCTTCCACTCTTCCATAGGGTAACCAAATAAACATTGATCGAGTCCGCGGGTAAGGACAAATTGCTCCCCGAGATTTTCCCTGAATTTCACCGGGACTATCAAACGGCCCTTTATATCGATGTTATGATGGTACTCTCCCATGAACATACCCACTACCCCCACATTCTAATCTCAATGTACCACATTCCCCCACCTTTCTCCACTTGTTTTTACTTTCTCCTTCCAAGTAAAAATTACCTTCTTTTCTTATTAAGTTTATTTAGCCAAATTATTCAAAGAAACGTGCATTTCCCTCGAATGCACTCAAACTAAGACGCAGGCCCACCATTACTGTCGAAGCCCCGCCTGACAAGTACTCAGGAAACAGAAAAAAAGACAGGCTTTAGCACCTGTCTTTTTTCACATTTCAATCCCTCCATCAGGATTGGTTTGTGGCAGCCGTATTCAAAATGATCTACCCGCCACTTTCCCCCAAAACGGATGGTTTTTCTAAATGAAAATCAATTTATGCTGATTATTGAAGCGATAGTCCAGTTTCATCATATCCCTTACGAGCTCAGGCCCATATTGATTCAAGTAATAAAACACATTCCAAATCCTCTCCTGGGGTGATTCGAGAGGGTACAGCGAATTTGCTATCCGATCATATTTTTTCAAGATGACCGAATGTCGTTCCTTTGTACGGTCACCGATTTTGCCATACATGAAATTCAATTGCTTTTGAATGAATTCAATGTTCTTGTTCAACATCGGCTCGAGCCCCCTATCCAAAGAGACAGCGTGGACAAAAAGCTTTTCATGGTTCTCTTCAAGCTGTGATTTCAGCGTCCCGAACAGGGTGTCAATCGTTTCATCTTTAACGGAATCAAGGTAACTTTCCACAGCATTAGCGGTTCCTTCAGTCAGAACAGTTTCCAAACTGAGTTCCATTTCTTCAAGGTCGCTTTGGATACTCCGCTCCACCAGCGTGATATTCAACCTAGGAATGATTGGCGGCATCTTCATGGAAAACAACTCAAACACCTTTTTTAATTCTGCCCAATAGGCTATTTCCCCTGGCCCAGAAACGAATGCCAATACAGGGAAAAGCATTTCCTGCATGAGCGGGCGTGTAATGACATTGTTGCTTAATCGTTCTGGATGATTTCTGGCTATCTGCAAGAGTTCTTCCCCGGTAAATGATACCTCACCGTTTTTTCCGCTGAAACCGCCTTCTACACGTTCGAGTAAACATCGATCTTTTTTTTCTGGATCATAATAAAATAAATTAGCGGCGCGTTTATCCATTTCAATCATTTTTGCATACCCTTTCGCATGCATGAATGATTGCTGTTCCTCGACCACTTCAGCAATCCGTCCACTTTCATTGACCATCGATTCAAAGTATGCCTTCTCAATTCGCCTTAAATCCGGATCTCCGGCATCGACTAGTAAAAGGCCATATTCTTTGAACCATTCATGAATCAGCTCGGCGAAGAAATCGACGAAGGTATTCGATCTCTTAATGGTTTCCTTCATATCAATCAGGAGTTTGTTCGTAAATTCCGTTTCTCCATAAGTTTCAATGATTTCCTCAAGCCACTTCTCTGCCTTTTCCGTTTCCAGCTCCACATCAGAAACCATTGTTTTATATGGCTGGTAGGAAGGATAGGTTTTTTTATCGGGTTTTCCGTTTTTCATAACATAAACATGATTGACCTCAGCCAAATCATGATCTTCTCCAGCTATCCAAAAAACCGGAATGACTGGCTGCCCCAGTTTTTTTTCCTGTTCTTCCGCAAGCTTAATGATCGATATCACTTTATGAATGGTATACAGCGGCCCTGATAATAACCCAGCCTGCTGTCCTCCAATCACAACAACGGAATCATCCCTGCGCAGCCTTCCAATATTACCCTTAACTTCCTCACTGAATGAAAGACGAGACATGTATTGTTGTATGTAATCCGACAATTCATCACGTGAAAAAGAGCGGTTCATCAATTCTTCATATCTATTGTGATAAATGTCAGGCTTAGACAAGTCATAGTGAAAATAATCCTCCGTTTCAAGACGGTTTTGTAAATAGTCCGATGCAAAACGGTTTAAAGATGGTAACGCGAGATCTTTCATCTCCATTTCTGTTCTCCCTTTCTCTGCAACTACAATTCTTTTTAGAGTATAACATTCCGGTTTAAGAAAACAAAAGAAGTTGCCCAGCAGCAGAAAATTGATGCGATGTTCTATGTTATGTAGTCAATATCTTCGTGATACTTGTAATTATTCCAATGGAAAACAATAGAAGGTAAGCCACGAAAAAAAAGGCGAAGTTCACTCTCCAAAAACCCTTTAATACCTTATGGAAAATGATTTCTTCTTTTACCTTGTAATGGACAAGAACCACCACGAATGCGTTGATGAGCATGATGAGCATGATCACCCAAATAATTTGCATATCCCAGATCGTAATGATCAAATAATGGACGGACAATACGAACAGCAGCGTACTCATGTCCATTGCAAATTGAACGGAGCGCCGATGGTTTCCAGTGAATTGTTTGGCACCTATAAAAAAAAGTATATACCCTACGAAAGGCAAGGTAATAAATATCGCGGCAAGGCTTGAAACTACGTACGGCACATCCTCATCCCCCCTGAGACTCTTTTCCTTTGACCATCTTATATAGAGAAGACGTCAGGCAATCACTTTTCCCTTTACTCTTTGCCTCCGAGAGGATATGACCCAAAATGGCATCAATTTCCGTTTTACGGCCATTTTCTAAATCTTTTAGCATGGAAGATCGATTTTCCGCAGTTGCGATGCAAACGGCTTTAACATGTTCAAATGACTCATCCTTATTTTGAACTTCCAAAATACCGGAGATTTCTTCAAAAAGCTCTTGAAATAATTGGTAGTAAAAAGAGTTAGTGATTAAACCGCCATTTTCCACACCAAGTATCGCCGTTAATGGATTTATCACCGCATTGACGACAAGCTTATCCATCAGCATCGAGTGAAAATCTTCACTCTTCGTAAAAGGAAAATGATCGATCCTTTCATTCACTAGCGATAGTTGCTCAAGTTCCCCGCTAAAGGAAGCGATCCTTGTCATGCCCAGTCCCGTATGCTCCACGGTATTCCCATCATGTTTTAATGCTCCATGCTCCACTACCCCCACATATATGGTCGGGGATTGAAGCTGCTTTAAATAAGAAATATGTCCATAGCCATTCTGCAAGAATAGCAATGGAACCTGAAAATCTTTGATCCTAGGCAGTATTTGCGGCAGGTGATATTGCTTGACGGCCACTATAAGAAGATCCACATCCGATATCCCTTCATCCAGCCCCTTGGACATGATGCCCGTCTGCAGTCGGCTTTCACCATCCGCAATAAGACGGATTCCATCACGTTGGATGATGGACGCCTGATCCGCAGTATGGGTATAGAGAGTCACATTATGCTTTTCACTTAAACGGGACGCAAACAGCAGCCCTATGGCCCCTCCGCCAATGATTCCAATTCTCATGATAACCTTCCTTACTTTTTGAAATATATTTACTATTTTATCACATTATCTTTTTTAGCCTGCACGAATTTTCCCATCGTTGGAAAACACAGCCATTCCGATTGAATGAAACGACGGAACTGCCATTAACGATGGCTCGTCATAAAATACCAACGGAAATAATGATTAATACGCCGTTGAAGATATAATATTTTCTTCTTTAAGTGTTAATTTAATGGTATATTAGATACGAAAAGCTTAGCCATTTTGAAGACTTTACAGAAACAAAAGATAACTCCAAACTCACCCCAAAAGAAATTGAAGGGAAAAGGGCGGGGAATAAAAGGCTATAAGCATTTAGTAAGCTAGGATAAGTCGATGATGTCATACTAGATTTAACCTAAGTTGAAATTCCACATGGCAAAGATCAGTGGGATGACTTTCAAAGGGTACTATCGGAAGAGGTTTATCAGAATTAAGGGGGAGCTTTTTTATGGAATACAAGGTTGAACGATTACTTGTAAATTTTAAAACGCTTGAGGAATTCAAAAAATTCAAAGAATACGGGATACAGGAACTGTCCATGCTAGATGATTTAGAAGGTAACATCATTGAAAATGACAGCCAATCACCTTTTTACGGAATCTTTTATGGCGATAAACTTGTAGCTCGAATGAGCCTTTATAAAAGAAGCGCTAAATTCGACCAGTATTTTGACAATTCCAGGGATTTCCTTGTTCTTTGGAAACTTGAAGTCCTGCCTAACTATCAGAAAAAAGGGTATGGAAGAGCTTTGGTCGAATTCGCCAAAAGCCTGAACATGCCTATCAAAACTAACCCAAGAGTCCATTCACAAGACTTTTGGAAAAAGATGGGTTTTTCTGCTGTTTCCTATGATTTGGACAGGGACCTCGGAGAAAACCCTCTGATTTGGAGCCCATTTGACGTACAAGATAAGAAAGAAATAGATACACAAGAATAAGGAAGCATCAAGAAAATGCGGGCGGATTTTCCCACCCGCATTTTTTATTTATTGACCCTTTCCAAATTACCATTCTTATCCATTTGGAAACTCACCTTCGGATTCGCCTTTTCGTCCTCCTGGACACTAAGTTTTCTTGCGCGCTCCATGATCTGCATTAACGCACGATAATCTTCCTCAACAGCTTTCAGGTTTTCCTTAAGCAGGACATTCTCTTCCAGTAATCGGACATTTTCCCGTTCAAGAAATAGGGAACGCTCAGAAATCCGTTCTTTTTCCTTATTATCAAGCTGAAAGAATTCATCCATTTTGGTTAAATATAATATAACTTCCTGAAGGGTAATAGATTCTTTATCTTCATGCTCGGGCGTTATTTCTTCAATCGTGACATTTTCGACCGTTGCAATCGAATCCCTTTCCACTTCAGGATTATTGACTACCTGTTCTTTCCTTTGTTTTTTCGCCAGCTCTATCCCTGATTTATATTGCTTCCTAACAAATGAATTCCAACGGAACCCACAAGCAGCAGATGTCCTCGATAACTGTTTCCCCACTTCTTCAAACGCCTTTAATTGTGTACTGCCTTCCCGTATATGCCTCAGTACCACTTCAGCCAACAACAGATCCTCATCATGAGTCCATGCATCTTGTCTCGCAATCGTCATCTCTCTACCTCCTTAGCAAGTTTTAATTCATAATATGCACATGCTAGGAAAGATAGAAGATATATAGAGCGTGTAATATTTATTTTTTCTTATTTAGAAAACGCTCGACTGCAGCATGATGCTCATCACTCGCCCACAGTTTGGAACATTCCCGGATTTCCGCATCCATTCTTCCTTTAAGCCCGCTATCCTGCCATTTATGTACCAGCAATCGTTTATAGGCCATCAATACCCCTGTCTCTTGGCGAAGAAAATCTTCCGCAAACCATTCCCATCCATCCGTACCTTCTCCGACTATCTCATCTACGAAACCAAGTTCCTTCGCTTCCTCAGCTTTATGTACTTTTGCATCCAATAATAGCTTTAGCGCTTTTTGCTCTGGTATTTTTTCAAGTAAAAGCGAAGCTCCGCCCCAGCCAGTCGTTATTCCTAGAGTACCTTGTACAAACCCTAGCCTAGCTTCCCTCTTTGCTAACCTGAAATCACAAGCTGTCGCTATTTCGCATCCGCCGCCGAAAGCACTTCCATTGATTAGCGCTATTGTCGGTTTTGGGAAAACTGCTAGTTTATACAGAATTTCACCCATTTTCGATAACATAGCAAAGGCCTCTTCTTCTGTATGCAAATCCTGAAATTCCCTTAGATCCCCGCCTGAACAGAACGCCTCAGAGCCCGCCCCGGTCAGGACCAGCAACTTAACTTCATCATCGCATGCAGCTTCCGATAATATCGACTCAAGTTCGTCCATCAGCTGATAATTCACGGCATTCCTTTTCTCCGGTCTATTAAATAGGAGCTTCATGAAGCCGCGTTTACCCTTTTCAACTTCAATCACCTGATCCATGTAAACACCTTCTCCAAAATCATCGGCAAACGCGAATGATTCAAAATATTCTGCCAAATATATTTGCAAAAAAAGCACAGAGAAAAATCCCTGCGCTTTGATTAGCGTGTTGCATCAAGAGAGCTAAGCTCTCAAGTAGGTCAAGAAATTATTTTGCGACAACTTCTTTTCCTTTATATGTTCCACATTCTTTACAAACGTGATGTGAAAGAGTCATTCCACCACAGCTCGGGCATTCTACCATACCAGGTACTTGAAGCTTGAAGTGTGTACGACGTTTTCTTTTTACAGTTTTCGACGTTCTTCTAAAAGGTACAGCCATTATTCCCACCTCCTTAAAAAATATAAAAAAGCTGGAAAAATCGGATTAACGATTTTTCGTTCCAATCAAGATTCTTTATTGTTGTCAAAAAAGTCGGCAAGCTTTGCAAATCTCGGATCAACCTTATGCTCATTTTCCTCTTCGGAAATAACAGCCCAGTCTTTCCCAGATTGAGGAGCAGCTTCATTCGAATCGACATCCTCACAAAAAACCTGCATCGGAATTTCTAGCAATAAATTTTCTTTTATTACCGGTATTAGGTCTACAACGTCGCCTTCCACAACAGTGACATCATCTCCGTAGAAATCTGTGCCATCTGCCTTTAAAAGAAAGGTTTCCTTTGTATCAATATCAATCGGATATTTAACGTCTACCAGTGTACGGGAGCAAGGTAATGTTAATTCACCTGAAAGATGCAAGTGAAAAGTAATCTCGGTCGAGCTGATATCAGCTCTTCCTTCTACTCTGATCGGAGAAACATCGCGAATTTGCGGGTCTCTTTCTCTAATGTCCAAGACATCCACCAGTTCATCAAACCGTAAATCTTTGTCCCGAATTTTTTGAAGTTGACTAATCGTCCATTTCAAATGAAATCACCTCAAGGCAACAAAAATAATTATAGCTTTCAATTATAAGTTTGTCAATATTTTTTCTTTACACTATAATGTAGTCATCCTAACTGATTGTCTAAGTTTTATGAATCATTTCTAACAAAAAATCCAGACGATTACTTATAGTAATTTTACTTGAAATACTATTTTAGCACTAAGTTGATAAAATACAAAGTTTTTCTCTGAGGTGAACGAATGAAAGCTTGCGGTTTAGTAGTCGAATATAACCCTTTTCACAATGGACATGTTTTACATGCAAGAGAAAGTAGAGAAAAAACAGGGGCAGATGTCGTTGTCGCTGTTATGAGCGGGCCCTTCTTACAGCGTGGCGAGCCAGCTATCGTCAGCAAGTGGACACGCGCCGAAATGGCCTTGAATGGCGGCATTGATCTTGTCATTGAGCTGCCATATGCTTTCGCGACACAGAAGGCAGAAATATTTGCAAAAGGATCTATTGCTCTTTTGGAATCGCTAGGCTGTGACTCTTTTTGCTTCGGAAGCGAGGATGGCAAAATTGAACCATTCATCATCGCCCACAGAATCCTTTCGGAAAATTCCGCTGCATTCGATGCCGCAATCAAATCGGCCATGGATGCCGGTAATAGTTATCCGTCAAGTGCTGCCCAGGCTTATCGTTCGATCATCCATGGTGATGCGGCATTGGATTTGACGAAGCCGAATAATATCCTTGGAAAAGAATATGTAAGTGCTGCCCTTTCAAACGGCTACTCCATTCGCCCTTATACGATTCAAAGGGTCGCTGCAGGATATCATGAAACAAAGTTGTCCAAAGACCCTATTGCCAGCGCAACGGGGATACGTAAAGCCATCCATGAACACCAGGAATTACATTCTGTTTCCAGTTATATTCCTCAAGCGACAATGAGTGGCCTTGAGCAATATTTAACGCGCTACCATGCCTTGCATGACTGGGAAATGTATTGGTCCATGTTGAAATACCGTATCCTTTCTTCCTCTTTAACCGAATTGGCAGGAATATACGAAGTTGAGGAAGGCATAGAGCACCGAATGAAGGAGATGGCCAAACAATCTTCGAGCTTTTCTGGATTTATGGCAGCGCTGAAGACAAAACGCTACACATGGACACGGCTGCAGCGGATGTGTGTCCATATATTGACGCATACATTCAAGGAACAGGTAATTTATAATGACCAACCGGCCTATATCAGACTTCTTGGCATGAATGGCCGGGGGCAAGAATATCTTCGTTCTGTAAAAAAAGGCTTGCCCCTCCCTCTCATCTCTAAACTTTCGTCCTATCGGAAGCAGGACATCGATTCGGACTTGCGAGCAGCACAGGTGTATGCCCTGGGCTTGCCCGAGCCGCATCAAGCTGCATTGATGAAACGTGAATATGAATCTCCCATCATTTTCAAATGAAGAAGGATTCAAGCTTGGCCGTTTCATCCTTAAGTGTAAAAAGCTAATCATGAAAAAAAGCGCAGACAGTAGATGACTGCCTGCGCTTTTTTTCATTTTCCTTTTCCATTTAGCTTCGTTAAATAGGCTACTGCATCTTCAAAGTTGTCAACCGGCACGATCTTCATGTCAGTGTCAATATCCTTTGCTGCAATGAGTGCATCTTCATAATTCGAACCCGCTGCTCCGTTTTCATTCGGGGCAAAGAATATCTCGGCTCCAGACTTATCGGCTGCAACAATTTTCTGTTGGATTCCGCCAATTGGACCGACTGTCCCATCATCAGACATCGTGCCCGTACCCGCTATGTCATATCCACTTGTAAGATCGCCTTTCGTTAATTGATTATAAATTTCCAACGAAAACATTAAACCAGCCGAAGGACCGCCTATATGTTCTGAATCTATGGCAATCGCCGGTTTTGTGTTCACTCTTCGATTGTCATCCAGCGAAATGCCGATTCCTACCCTATTTGGATCATTTTTAAAAGGCTGCAATGAAAGAACGGCCGTTTTCTCCGTCTCTTCCCGCTTATAAACGATTTTAACTTCATCTCCGGCCTTCTTTTCATTAATATAATCCATGAATTCCTGTGCAGACTTGAATTTAACATCATCAACTTGAATGATTTGATCGCCCGCTTTCAGCTCTTTTGCTGCAGGCATTCCTTTTAGCACGTCCAAAACATATACACCCAGGTACTCGTATTCGACTTCTTTCCCTGCTTTTTCATATGCGATCTTAATGGCATTATTTTTAGAACCATCCATTAAGTGGAGCTGCCTGATATTATATTCTTCATCTGTTTCATCTTCGCTTCTGATGGAGGATTCCGGATAAAGCTCCTGATATTTGCTCCACTTCGCCATCATGTAGGAATATATATTTGCCCGGCCCATCCTTACAGTGGTTAACATAAAGCTTCCTTTTGCTTCATCTCCCCCGGATACCTCAATGATTGGCTCCAATTCTTTAGCCATTCCTGGTTTCGATACATAAAAAGGTAGGGAATAAAGGGCTGATGCTATGAGAAGTATAGCCACCACCAGGAAAGTGCGTACATACGTTTTACGGCTCATCTTCAAAGGACTCCTTCCAAGTAACAATGCTCTGCTTAATTTGATCAATCTTACCTCTTGCTGCTTCTTCTCCAATACTAATTATTTCCTGTACGTTTGTAAATGATTTCGAGCTGTATTTCTCAACCCTGGGGCGTATCATGACGTCTGAAGCAAACTCCCTGCTTTTAACCAGCTCCATTTGCAGGATATCGAGGCTTTGCATGATGACGTCATATATGGAGTTTATCTCCATATCCTGTTTCACGTGAGCTACATCCACACCAATTATGATGTCTGCTCCCATATCCTTCACAACTGAAACAGGAACCCTGTCAACTACGCCGCCATCAACAAGCAGTCTGTTTCCGATTCTTTCGGGAATGAAAATCCCGGGAATGGAGATGCTTGCCCTTACAGCCGGTGCGATGGGACCTTCCTGAAAAATGACCTTTTCCCCCGTTTTTATATCAGTGGCTACCACCGCCACAGGAATATCAAGTTCTTCAAATTTCTTGCCATATGTAAATACCCTGATTAAATCCTTTGTCCGCTTACCCGAAATGAAGCCCATCTTAGGTATGGTGAAGTCCAAATAATACTTCCGCTTAAATGCACGGGACAACTTATACAGCCTCTCGATATCCGACCCCGCTCCATAAAAGGCTGCAACCATTGCTCCCATGCTGCTTCCAGCAATCATATCTATCGGAATGCCTTCTTGCTGCAATACCTTTATCACGCCAATATGTGCAAACCCCCTAGCTCCTCCTGACCCAAGTGCAAGCCCGACTTTTGGTTTCGACAAAGATATCCCTCCCGCTTTAACTAGTTCAAAATATTGAAATAACACTCATTCAAAGTTATGGTCTTAAACGGATTTATAGAAGCATATTATTTATATTGACAGTGAAACAAGCATGGCAGATATATTCCATTGAGCGGATCATCCCTCTTTACATGTCGGTACAATCCTTATTCCATCATGCGCTTACTTTTCGAGAAAAAGAAGTTCATATTTTATTATATACGAAACGAACTGCCCTTATTTAGTAACCTTCAAGAGGAGGCTGAATTTTGCTAAAATCAAAATCTAAAACAGTACTGTTAGCTACCTCCGTCACGATGATGGCAGTTGGCTTGATCATCTTCCCCCAAGAATCCTTTGAAGCTTCCAAAGGCGGACTGAATATTTGGTGGACAATTGTTTTCCCTTCACTTCTGCCTTTCTTGATTTTCTCGGAGTTATTAATCAGTTTTGGGGTTGTCAGGTTCATTGGTGTCATGCTCGAACCATTTATGCGTCCCCTATTCCGTGTACCAGGAGTGGGAGGTTTCGTTTGGGCGATGGGACTTGCATCAGGGTTTCCAGCAGGGGCGAAATTCACTGTAAGGCTCCGTCAAGAAGAACAATTGACCCGCATTGAAGCTGAAAGACTCGTTTGTTTTACTAATTCATCCAATCCATTGTTCCTATTCGTTGCCGTTGCCGTTGGTTTTTTCCACAACCCTCATTTAGGGATCATCCTTGCCCTTTCCCACTACCTAGGAAATATTTGTGTAGGCATCATCATGCGTTTTTACCGTTGGAAAGAAGAAAAATCCCATGCAAAAGTAATGACCAAGCTCCCCTCCATAAGACAAGCCTTTGGTCAAATGCATCGTACCAGAATAAAAGAAACAAGGCCATTTGGCAGTTTACTTGGAGATGCGGTACTCTCATCCATCCAAACCCTATTGATGATCGGGGGGTTCATCATTCTCTTTTCTGTGGTGAACAAGCTTTTATTTCATATGAACATCACCGGATTGCTAGCATCTGGGGTCGGAGGAATTCTACATATTTTTAATTTCCCGGACTCCTTAAGCCTTCCCTTCATATCAGGCATGTTTGAAATGACTCTAGGTTCAAAATTAACCAGCACGGTCGAAGAGGCGACACTCTTTCAGCAAACCGTGATGACAAGTTTCATCTTAGCTTTCAACGGGTTCAGCATCCAAGCGCAAGTTGCCAGCATCATTGCCGCAACGGACATTCGTTTCACTCCCTTTTTTCTGGCCAGGATTGCACATGGCCTTCTTGCATCCATTATCACCATCCTGCTTTGGGAACCTTTCTATAAAGGCAAAATGTACAGCAGCAGCCCGATAAACGCATTCCCGGTCAGCGGATCCGGTGAACACGCGAATTCCCTATATCAAAGCATGCTTGATATAGGTCCCATTCTAACACTCGTGTTTTTGATCCTATACATCATCATATTTACCAAAAGGCTATTCAAAGGCCTTTCGTAAACCAAAAAAGAGCATTGCCCGTTGGCAATGCTCTTTTTTCTATCCTTTCAGTTCCTCGTATTTTTTGGCCAGAGCTTTCTGGACCACACTTGGCACTAGTTCAGAAATATCCCCGCCATACTTCGCAACCTCTTTCACGATACTTGAACTCAAGAAAGAATATTGATTTTTCGTCATGATAAAGAATGACTCTATTTTATTGTTAAGGAATCGGTTCATCGAAGTTCCCTGCATTTCATATTCAAAGTCAGAAGTCGCCCTCAATCCCCTGATGATGGCATTCGCGGAAACGCTTTCAGCATAGTCGACCGTCAATCCCTGATAGAAATCCACTTTAACATTCGGCATATGGGCAGTCGCTTCAGTAATCAGTTCCAGTCTCTCTTCCACTGTAAAAAGAGAATTTTTCGCTGAATTGTTCACGATGACCACATATACCTCATCAAAAACATTCGCTCCCCTTTGAATGATATCAAGATGACCAAATGTTATTGGATCAAAACTCCCCGGACAAATCGCTATTTTGGACATTCATAGTTCCCCCTGTTCGTGTACGTTTCCCCATTGATAAATCGTAACGGCAATGACGCCATAAACTTCTTTTCTCTTAACGGTAAAGTCACCAACTTTTTCTGGCAAAGTAACATCATGGCCATGCTCACAAACAATGTATCCCATATCGTTCAGCAATCGGTATTTATGTATTTCTTCAAGAATCTCGACTAGCTTTTGTTTCTTATAAGGTGGATCAAGAAAAATCAATTCAAAAGTCATTTCCCTTTTCACCAAAGCCTTTAATGCACGTTCTGAATCATTTTTATAAACTTCTGCACGGTCTGAAAACTTGCATAGTTCCAAATTAGCCTTAACCGTTTGATTTGCTTTAAAATCCCGATCGACAAATATAGCTTTATCCATGCCTCTGCTTAACGCTTCAATTCCCAGTCCACCGCTTCCGGCAAACAAGTCGAGGACCAGCCCTCCTTCGAAATAAGGACCAATCATGTTGAAAATGGATTCCTTGACTTTATCAGTAGTCGGCCGGGTTCCTGTACCCGGTACAGCCTTAAGTGGTCTTCCTTTGCAAATTCCGGAAACGACCCTCATCATTCTCACCACATTTTATGACAAATTTCTGTTACTTTCCTATCCTAACATATTAGAAAAAGCTAGCCAATATTTAAACCCATTTGCCCTCATTTCCATGATGAAAAGAACATATCATTTCGTACCATGGATAGAAGATATCCATTCTTTTTATAAATCTTTTACATCTTGAATAATAAAAGGGTTTTTGGCAATAATGTGAATAACAACATTCCTTTTTAGGTGTTGTTGCCAACCGCGGAGAAGGCTTACGTTTCCCCATAAGTTCTTCCTCCGGTTTCTCCTCTCCCTTTGCCTTCTGGTCCTTAGTTAGACATAGAAGGACCCTGCATATTTTTGCAGGGCTTTTTTTATTGATAAACCACTTATTCCCAATTCCCTTTGTCATCATTCGTCAATGAAGTTGTCCTTCTCTTTTATGAGGGATAATGATAAAGTAATGAATAATAAGTTAGTTAGGAGAGGTTTAATTGATTCAACGTTTTATTGAAATTGGACAAGGATATTCCGATATATATGAGTTGCTGGAAGTAGGCCGCAATCAGAAACATCGAGTTGCAAGGCTATTGGCCATGCATACTACCATAAATGATAAAAAGGTAACGTCATTGGTCATCGTCATGGAGCCCACAGATCCCGGGAAATTCCAGCCGCTTTACATTTGCCGTGAAGGTATCCCTAACCCACATGCCACCAAAAACAAACGCTATGAGCTTTTTGAGAACTTGGCTGAGGAACTGGATAGGCCAGTTATTGAAATCGAAGTGAAACCTTCGGTGCTCTTTGCGGAAAGCGAGTTGTACTACCAGCACTTAATCGGCATTTTGCGAATGAATAGATATCTGCCGCCATTAGGCTGAAAAATGTTGCTGCCCTGAAAATGAAAAAGCTGACTCCGCATGAGTCAGCTTTTTTCAAATTCCCATTTTATAATCATATTCTTTCGCTTTATCCGGTTTGGAGTTTTCGAACTCCACCTTCAAAAAAGGCTTGTAAGAAAGGTCCACCTTTTTAACGAACGAATAATTATTCAGTTTTTCCACCAGTGGTTCCACTTCATCCATATTCGTATAAAGCACGACATATTTCAACTTTTTTGAAACATAATGGATATTTCCAAATTTCCTAAGCATTTTGGCTTGTTTCAATGTATGTAAATAGACGATGATTCCCTGTCTCGCTCCAAGCATATCAATAACTCCCTTTTATAAAGGTTTTAACTAAGTGTAGCATAGCAGAATCTTTACTTTCAACCAAGAAAAAAAGATTATAAACAAAATTCTCTCACTATTATGAATATACACACTGTGAAGGGAGCCAAACAAACGATGGATTTAAACCAAATTTGGCATCAATTTATTGTGCATCTATTAGATAATGATGAAATTACCCAAGCTTCGATAAAAAAGTTCACAGGAATCCCCTTTATATATATCCATTATCATCCGGCACCAAATGATGATGGTAAGCTTTCCCTCTTAATAAAAAAAGCCGCAAGCCTTTCAATGCGTGGCAAGCAGCTTCATTGTGAAACCATTTTCGTACGGCAGGAAGAACATTTATATGTATTCCGGCATCGTTTTTATGTGCCGCAGAAAAAGATGTTTTGCTGCGGCAACCTTTGTCCGGATTGTATTTTATATCGCAGTTAATCGCTTTTTGCCACGTAACCGAAATATGTAAGATGATAGTTCATGCATCGGTTCATGACCATGTCTCGGCGAGGTTCCAAACATGACACAGCCACCGAACTCCGTAGTAATGTCGAATTTCGATGGCTGCATGTTATATACCGGCCCTGAATGCTTCCAATCTGGCCATTACCTTAAGCAGAGCACCCGCAACTTCCCCCGGTTCCGCAGCTTCCCGTCGAACATCCGCCGGATGAAACAAAAAATGGATTCCCAGCCGGGGTTTTTACCTGTTCAGAAACCGCTCGGCCAATTCTTCCGCTTATTTCATCAAGAACGGATTGCAATTCTGTCTCCGCCCGCTTAAACCTTGCAACGACAGGATGCATATCCATGTCCCGTTTAGCTTGTCTCGTTTCTAAATTGATGCGTTTATAATCCGGGTGATATTTACCGAACCTTTGAACATCTTCAAATAGATCCTTGAGCGAAGTAAACTTGGAAATAATCCCCTGGGCCTCTTTGTCGTTTTGTAATTTATATAAACTAAGGAGATATTCTTCTCCTATTTCAGAATGAAGGATCATTTCAGCTAATCCATCAGCCTGATGTAAAATGTCGATGATTTCCATAGTAGCAAGCATTAACAAGCTCACCTCCACAACCATTTTACCATTTCTCCCTTTTAGATGCTAATGGTTTGATTAAATCGAGGAAGTGATATGTACCTCAAGCTCTTTTTGCAGCCCTGTTTTTTCACCTGCACCGTTCAAAATCTCCAGCCTTATTTTATGCATGCCATTCGGGACATCCTTTACGATAAATGCTGCCGTTTTCATATCGACTTTCTTTTGATTATCAATAAATACGGACACAGTTGCCAATTGTTCAGGATTTGATTCAGAAAAACCATAGTTTTTCAAGTAGCACTCAACATAGACGGAGTTGCCTTTTACAAATGTTTTTACCCGAAAGTCCTCATCTGAGTTTTGGATGCTCGATACAGTGGTGGCAGCCTCTAGTGTAGAAACACCTTGTATGGCTACTCCTGAGTTTTCAGGTTCAGGTATTTTCTTGCCACAACCCGTCGCTGCCATCAACACTGTTAGAGCCAATATCAACTTTCTCATTCCATCGTCCCCCTTTTGCCTTTATTGTTCGCCAAAAGGAGTAATTTACTCTTACTTTCTTCATTCACTTGGAGCATTCATTGCTTGAAACATATGAAGCATCATTGAGGCAACCTGAACGCTTTCCGAAAATTTAGAGACCCGATGTGGAATCGACTTCTCAAAATAATATTTAGCTTCGGTTTCAAACACATCCACTTCATGTGGATTACGCATTAATCTTTTGTACCATGCAGGCTGAACTCTCAAATAATTTCGCATATCTTCGTTTGTTTGAATGAATTCATATATATTCTGGCGCATGAAAAACCCTCCTTAATCTTTGGTGAATAAAAAAGGGTTAGCTCTCTGCTCTTTTTCTTTTGGGGGAGGACTGGTATCACCTGATTTATTCCCTTGGAAAGCAGATAGCACTCCTTGGATTGCACCGATGGCCTGATTGGCATTCGTAATATATTGTTGAATCTGCCCCATATCCATGTTTTTAACGGCATTCATTAACGAACCGATCAACTCAGTGCTTTGGTCTCCCTTTTCAACCGGCGGTGATTGAGATCCTGTATTCTCTTTGGGCTCACCCACACTGCCGTCAGCCTGCCAGCGTGGATGATCTGCTCCGAGTAAATACCACTCTTCAAAAAGTTCCTGCCATGTTGCTTGTTTGCTTCTCACTTCATTCACTAAATGAGGATGTTCCTTTACAAACTCCCGAAATCCATCCACGGAGGGCCGCTTTCTTTTTGCCATTACTCTCACCTCACACTTAGACATCGCCTATTGCACCATATGCTAAAGGTAGATAAAAAGTGCATAAATTCCTTTACTAACGTAATGGGGCGTGACTGCGGAATCCAAGTTCGTTATGTAAAAACCTCCATTGGCAAACGATCCTAATCGAGGGGAATGCAAATGGTTGGGACCTTTTAAAATATGATCCACAACAAGAAAACGGACCCAAACCGGGTCCGTTCAGTTTGTAGACAAAAGGGGTTCGGAATTAAAAAATTCCGAACCCCTTTTTGAAATCCCCTTTGAATTTACCCCTAATGTTCAGAGATTGGGGCTCTACGAGCCCACTATGTCAGGCCATTTTTGGACCTTGCCATGTCCAATTGGCCATCTACTTTAAATTAATGGCAGCGAAAGTAAGCATCGCCTGCATCGACAATTTTTTTAAGTCCCCTTAAAGTAGTCCAACGCATACCATGCTTTTCTTTTGCATCTGCGAATACACCAATCGTTTCTTTACGCTTCGCATATATAGGTTTTACATCTTGATGATGACGCAGATGATCTGCTTTTTCCACATGTGTTTGCCAAATATGCCGTGTCACCACTTTTTTTACAGTATTTGGTTCTGTACACCGAGATAAAATTGAGCATGTTGCACAGATGTGTTTTGGGGATTTATACTCGCGATAGCCCTCTTTATTTGTTGTTGAATACTTTAATAGCTCTCCCGAAGGGCAAAGGTAACAATCAAAATGTTCATCGTATACATAGTCCTTTTTGCGGAAAAAAATCCTTCTTTGGTGCGAGGACGTGTATAAGGTAAAGCGGGTATGATTTTTTTGTTAAATAGGTAGCTTGTAATCGCTGG
>NZ_JBYSYV010000009.1:0-220072 GCF_058783805.1 Peribacillus sp. FW305-BF15
GTTGATCTTCAAAAGACTCGTTATTCTGCACTTTCTTCACCCAACTGGCTATCTGTGCATCACTTTTAATACCAAAAATCTGGCGATATGACCAACCTTCCTCCACTTTCAGACGAACCACTTCTCTCTTTAATTCTTCTGTATACGCTTGAAATGTTTGCCCCTTCTTTGCCATACAAAAAATCCCCTCCAGATTGACAGTTAAGAACATTTTATCATGTTCTCTTTTTTCTCTGTCTACCTGAAGGGGATAATACCAGGGCGCCCCCTTTTATTACTATCTCCGATGCTCTACAAGATCAATGACCCCTAATACAACATGTGCCAAACCGAAACCAAAAACCGTATTAGCTACCATTTTGTTTGAACCCCGGGTCTGCTTCATTGCATAACCCGCAGCTGTCACGGCTGTGCCCAAGGCTGTTGGAATTAATCCTTCACGAATGTCCATCGTTTAATCCCTCCACATCGAAGTTAGCGGTACTGTCACTAAGCACCTTTTTTAGTGTATCCTCAGCAAAGGCTTACCATTCTTTATAGATAAGGGTAAAAATGGTAAAAACGAACTAGTTGTAAATAGTTCCAATTAATTTACCTTTTTTAGGGAAATCGTAGTATGATGTATGACATTCATTCCTGCTTTTTAGGTTTAAACACCTGTGGAAAAAGGAATATAAACATTGAAAGAGATGGGCGGACCGTAGGATACAGTAGGTAGGAAGAGAGAAGGAGCGGAGGACTTTATGTTCATCATCTGGTGGGCTGTAGCCATTTTTTTATTTTTCATTGCCTTAGAATCCGGTGTTTCATTTTGGCTTAATTCAGAAAAAGAGGAAGAAATGTCCAAGTCCAAGGAATTGGTTCATATTATCCGGAATAAATTGCTGAGGAAGAGTGTTTCATGAAAAAAAGGGATGCAGATTCAAATCTGCATCCCTTTTTCATTTCAATTATTATTTTCGTTTTTCTTGACTTGCCACCAAATATGTCCATCTTCCGCCAGGAGTTCATCGGATGCAAGTGGACCTGTTGATCCCGCTTCATAGTTAGGGAAAGACTCGTCTTTAGTATTTTCCCATGCATTGGAAATGGTATCGACGAACTTCCATGAGAGGGCAACCTCGTCCCAGTGCGTAAAGTTTGTAGCATCCCCGCGCATGCTGTCAAACAATAGCTTTTCATATGCCTCGGGAGAATTGATGTGTTCGATCCCTTTGTTCGAGACGGTCAGCTTCATTGGCTTTGTATTGGATGTCGTCCCGGATTTTTTGACATTTAAGTACAATGTGATACCCTCGTCAGGCTGGATATTGATGACGAGAAGATTCGGGTTCAGCGTTTCTTCCGTTTTATAATACAGATTCATTGGAATATCTTTGAATTGAACAACGATATTCGTTGATTTGACATCCATTCTCTTACCGGTACGGATATAAAAAGGAACACCGGCCCAACGGAAGTTATCAATCATCAATTTACCCGCAACATAGGTCTCTGTGTTGGATTCGGGATTTACATTATGTTCATTTCGGTAGGCCGGAAGCATTTGACCGTCTATCGTTCCTTCACCATACTGGCCACGAACGAAGTATTGGTTGACTTCGTCGACCTTCATTGGTCGAAGTGAACGCAATGCCCGTACTTTTTCGCTTCGAATCTCTTCAGTCGTCAAAGCGATCGGGGGTTCCATTGCAAGCAAGGCCACCATTTGCAGCAGGTGGTTTTGGACCATATCCCTTAGGGCACCGCTGGTTTCATAATAACGCCCGCGTTCTTCAACGCCGAGTGTTTCGCTTGAAGTAACCTGGATATTGGATATATATCTGTTATTCCATAGCGGCTCGAAAAGGGCATTGGAAAAACGGATGACCTCGATATTTTGTACCATTTCTTTACCTAAATAATGATCGATGCGGTAAATTTCATCTTCAGCGAATGCAGTCCGAATCTGCTCATTCAATTGTTGTGCTGTTTCAAAACTGTGTCCAAATGGCTTCTCGATGACCAGGCGTTTATATCCATCCGTGTCACTCAGGCCTTGAGCTTTAATCTGTTCGGCAATCGTTCCGAAAAACTCAGGTGCCATCGCCAAATAGAAGATCCTGTTTCCTTCTAATTGATATTGTCCGTCTAATTGTTCGGCAATGTCTTTTAATTGCAAGTATGATTCCGAACTTGAGACGTCATGGGAGTGATAATGGAAATGGGAAATGAATTCATCGACCTTTTCTTCCGCATGTCCGAACGTAAGAATCGAGTCCTTGACACTTGTTTGGAACTCCTCGTTCGTCAATGGCCTCCTTGCCACACCGACGACCGCGAACTTATTGATTTTTTCTTTTTGAAATAGTCGATATATGGAAGGAAATAATTTCCTTTTCGCTAAATCTCCGGTAGCACCAAAAATCATGATCAATGCTGTGGGTTTATTGTTTTCTGTCATGTTAAAACCTCAACTTTCCGTTAAATCTGTCTATAAAGTTGGAATTCCCGTATGTGTACCAATTTCTAATTTTACGTTTAGCTTTCCCTCAAAGCAATCAATTTGCGCATTTTTTCTCAGATTTCATTAAAAGTTTAATTTGGTTTCGGTTTTAATGGGTCATAAATGAAAGAGCACCTTGGTTATGCTATAGTTAAGGCATAAAGTATTTGCAACGGAGGTAGTATGAGTGGATTTCGTTTTATTGGGTACAGGCGCTGGCGTTCCGGCCAAAGCGCGGAATGTGACATCAATCGCCCTTCAATTATTGGAAGAACGAGGGACTATTTGGTTATTCGATTGTGGGGAAGCAACACAGCATCAAATATTAAAAACGGCGGTCAAACCGCGAAAGGTTGAAAAGATCTTCATCACCCATTTACATGGTGACCACATCTTCGGACTCCCTGGTTTTTTAAGCAGCAGATCTTTTCAGGGCGGAGTGGATAAATTGACCGTATATGGTCCACAAGGCATAGATTCATTCATTAAGACGAGCTTACAGGTGAGTGGGACTCATTTAAAATATCCCTTGGAAATCATCGAAATAGAAGAAGGCACAGTGTTTGAGGACGAACAATTCACAGTGACGGCCAAGTCGCTTGATCATGGCATTTACAGCATCGGTTATCGGATTGTGGAAAAAGATCGTCCGGGTAGCCTGCTGGTCGACCGGCTGCGTTCCGAAGGTGTGAAGCCGGGGCCTCTTTTTAAAGCATTGAAAAATGGACAAACGGTCTGTCTCGATGATGGCCGTGTCATAAATGGGAAGGACTATATCAGTACTCCGAAAAAAGGCCGGATCATCACGATTCTTGGTGATACAAGAATGTGCAGCAATGCGCTCATTCTTGCTGAATCGGCGGATTACCTTGTTCATGAAGCTACATTTTCAGCGGAAGAAGCTGAAATGGCATCAGCCTATTATCATTCGACCACCGTTCAGGCTGCAGAAACGGCCTTGAAAGCGGGAGCTAAGCATCTAATCCTTACGCATATCAGCTCACGGTATACTCCAGAGGATGCTGAGAGGCTAAAAGAGGAAAGCAAAGCAATCTTTGCAAATACGATCATGGGTGAAGATCTGATGGCGATTAAAGTTCCTTTGTATTCAGAGGAATCGGACAGCTGAAATCAAAGCCAATGTTTGATATAATTAATCAATTGTTCATTGGATATTTAAAGGAGTGTAAATATGACTGACAAAAGTGACCTACATACTAAAGCAATGGATTTTCTCCTAAAAACAAGCCGGACTTTTTTCATTCCAATCAGTTATCTCCCAAAGGGATTGCAAGAGGGTATTGGAGCTGCATACCTTTGCATGCGCGCCATCGATGAGATCGAGGACCACCCAAGTCTTCCTGCAGATAGTAAGGTTTCTTTGTTACAGGCCCTTAGTGAGCTGCCGGATGCGGATTTCAAGGAAGAGAATCTTCAAAAGTTATTTGAACCATATAAGGATGAACTGCCCGAGGTGACCCTGTTTCTTTCGGACTGGGTTGAATTTTGTCCACCCGGTGCAAAAGATAAAGTCTTGGAGTCAACAAAGGAAATGGCCGAAGGCATGGCAAAATGGGTTATTAAGGACTGGCAAATCCATAATGAAGAGGAACTCGATGATTACACTTATTATGTTGCAGGTTTAGTCGGGGTCATGCTGTCTGATATGTGGAACTGGTACGATGGAACCGAAACGGACCGTGAACTTGCCATCGCATTTGGCCGTGGACTCCAAACGGTCAATATCCTGCGTAACCGCGAGGAAGATGCAGAACGTGGTGTGAACTTTTATCCGGATGGCTGGGGTTTCGACGAGATGCTTGCCCATACGGAGCGTAATCTTGCATTAGCCGATGCGTACATTGAAGAGATTGAAACGAAGGACATCATCCAATTCTGTAAAATACCTTTGGAATTGGCAAAAGCTACATTGAAAGCCCTAAAAGAAGGTAAAGAAAAAATTGATCGGGCTACCGTTACCGAAATTGTCAGCCAGGTTGTCGAACATTGATTTTTCAAAAAGCTGCTGTGAAAGTTACCATACCTTTCACAGCAGCTTTTTTCATGTTTTACATACAGAACTCAAAAAATTCTAAAAAGTTAAAAAATATATTGGAATAATTGGGACTAAACGATTATAATTTAGGAAATAAAAGCGAAAAAAGCTGGCGTCGTTAGAAAAACATTATTTTAAATAAGGAAAAAGCGGGGGGAAAATATGAAAAAGAAATTATATTCAACTGCAGCCATGACATTGGTCGCAGGTTTATTATTGGCTGGGTGTGGAAATGAAAAGGAAAAAGATGCGGCAAAGGATGAAAGCGGAAAGGATACCTTTAACATTGGGGTAACACAAATCGTTCAGCATGATTCCTTGGATCAAGCATATGAAGGCTTCCAGGCGGCATTGAAGGATAGTGACATCAATGCTAAATATGATCTTCAAATTGCTCAGGGTGACCAAAACAACAGCCAAACGATTGCCAATAACTTCGTTGGGGATAAAGTGGATCTGATATTTGCGAATTCGACTCCTAGTGCTCTAAGTGCTTTAAATGCGACCAAGGATATTCCGATTGTCTTTACATCGGTTACAGATCCTGTAGCGGGGGAGCTTGTCACTTCTTTGGAAAAACCAGGCGGAAATGTGACGGGTACGACGGATTCCCATCCTGAAGCCATTGCCAAGTCAATGAAATTTCTAGCGGAAGAGCTTGGCGCCAAAACGATTGGAACGGTTTATAACACAGGAGAGCAAAATTCAGTCGTCCAAATAAAAAATGTGAAGGCGGAAGCGAAAAAAGCTGGATTGAAAGTCGTGGAAGCGTCCGTCTCGACTTCAGCGGATGTTAAACAGGCAACGGAATCATTAATCGGAAAAGCGGATGCTTTCTATATCATTACTGATAATACAGTTGTCTCTGCACTGGAATCGGTCATTTCCGTGGCAAATGATCAAGATATCCCCTTATTTGTCGGCGAGCTTGATTCCGTGAATGCTGGCGGTTTTGCAGCATATGGCTTCAGCTACTATGATATTGGTTATGAAGCGGGGCAAAAAGCGGTTGAAATCCTGAAGGATGGTAAAAAACCTGGAGATATCCCGGTTCAATATCCACAAAAACTGAAATTGGTCATCAATGAAAAAGCAGCAAAAGATATGGGTGTTGAAATAAAAGAAGAATGGAAAGCAGATGCTGAGTTTGTAAAATAAACTCTGCTTTTGTTCGGGGAAGGAAGAAAAAAATGTTCTCAGCCTTATTCAACTCTTTTGAGTCGGGAATGATTTATGCAATCATGGCACTTGGTGTCTATTTAACATTCAGGATTCTCGATTTCCCGGATATGACTGTGGAAGGCAGTTTTGTGACAGGGGCCTCTGTTGCCGCGATTATGATCGTTAACGGTTACTCGCCGATCGTAGCCACGTTGTGTGCCATGGTGGCAGGGTTCATCGCTGGGACGATAACGGGGTTCCTTCATACAAAAGGGAAAATCAATCCTCTCTTGGCAGGTATCTTAATGATGATTGCGCTCTATTCGATCAATTTGCGAATCATGGGTGCATCCAACATTCCGTTGCTTTCCCAAACAACCATTATCACGAATATCCAGGATGCCTGGGCTGGCACTGGGCTGGACAATTTGTTGAATGGTCTTTTATCATTCGTGGGTCTCGGTGACAGCCTGCCAAAAACGTGGGCCATATTAATCGTTATGCTGGTTGTGGCTGTAGTCATCCAAGCGGGAATGTCAGCGTTTTTAAAAACGGAAATTGGTCTTGCCTTACGGGCGACTGGTGATAATGAAGCAATGGTCAAGAGTTTTTCCGCCCATACCGGCAACATGAAGATCTTAGGACTTGCAATCGGAAATGCACTTGTGGCTTTTTCGGGATCCCTGGTTGCCCAATATAACGGTTTTAGCGATATAGGCATGGGGATTGGAATCATTGTCATCGGATTGGCATCCGTCATAATCGGTGAAGCTCTATTCGGGGCAAAAACGATTGCACGTGCTACGCTGGCTGTCATTGGAGGGGCGATCATTTACCGGATCGTCGTAACCTTGGCACTTCGCGTTGAATTCCTTGAAACGGGAGATGTTAAATTAATTACGGCACTTATTGTGGTCGGGGCACTTGTCATTCCAAAAATTTCCGATAAACAAAAGGAAAAAACCCGGAAGAAAAGGCGGCTTAAAGAAATACAGATACGTCATGATGGCACTTTACCGAAAGGGAGGGAAGAATATGCTTCGGTTAAATCAGATTTATAAAGTGTTCAATGAGGGAACACCAGATGAAAAGCTAGCCCTTGGAAATCTGGAACTGCAGATGACAAAAGGTGAATTTGTAACAGTCATCGGTAGTAATGGAGCAGGTAAATCGACTTTGATGAATATGATTTCCGGTAAGATTCTCCCTGATGCCGGTGAAGTCATCATCGATGGTGAAAACGTATCGGCCATTGAAGAACATGCCCGTGCAAAAATGATTGGACGCGTTTTTCAGGATCCCATGCTGGGTACGGCACCGCATATGACGATTGAAGAAAATATGGCAATTGCTTATGGCAGAACCAATAGAAGAGGTTTAGGCTTTGGGGTGACAAAAAAACGGAAAGAACTTTTTAAAGAATGTTTGGGCACCCTTCATTTAGGCTTGGAAAACCGGATGACTGCAAAAGTGGGATTATTGTCAGGAGGGGAGCGTCAGGCACTATCATTGCTGATGGCGACCTTCACCGATCCTAAAATCCTGCTTCTTGATGAACATACTGCAGCGCTTGATCCTTCGCGGGCAGAACTTGTTACAAACCTGACAAAGGAAATCGTCGAAAAGAACCAATTAACGACGTTGATGGTGACTCATAATATGCAGCAGGCAATCGATCTTGGAAATTCCCTGATCATGATGGATAAGGGACAGATCATTTTTGAAGCCAGAGGCGCTGCAAAGCAGAAGTTAACCGTCGAAAAACTGCTTAACGAATTCCAACGCATCAAAGGCGAAAAAATGATCAATGACCGTGCAGTGTTGATTTAAAATGATGAAAAGGCCCGACCCAGGTGAGTTTAATCTTGGGTCAGGGCCTTTTTATTTTGGGGTAATTAATAAGATCAGGTCCTATTTTTGAAGAGATGCTTTGCCTAACAAAAATGGTTATTCGTGGGGTGCTCATGAAAGATCTTGATAATAGATGTCAATCGCTGTCGGCTGTGCTCCATGATGAACTATCGTTCTTTCTGTTTCCGAAAATCATTTTTATGAATGGCCTTTTCTTCGTCTTTTTAGTGGCAGCAGCCTCTTCAGCCGCGAGGAAATAATCAAAGTGCTGGCCCGTTGGTGTTTCTAACGCTTCGATACGGGCTTCAAGCTTTTTAACGAGTTTGTGCATTTCTTCCATTTCACTTCTGTGCTGTAAAAGCTGATAGGATACAACATCGTCCGCTTTTGTTTTCAGGCCATTTTCCAGCCTGATGACCCGTTCAAGCAGTTGATCATTTTCTTTATTCGGTTCGGAGTGTTTTTGGAGGGTTGCTTTTCTAATCTTTTTCTCTGAGATGCTGACCTTTTGGAGAATGATGCCCTCGTTCAGCTGATCTTGGATTTTTCTCAATAATGCAATGTCTTCATCCGAAAACTGGTAGTGGCCAAGCTGATTCCGTTCTACTTCCATGTTCAATTGGGTGACCCAGCGTTGAATCGTACTATGGGAAACATTCAGTAACCGGGCAACTGCACTTGTATTCATCGAGATTCCCCCTTTTGCTTGTTGAATTCGATAAGTATGGGGGAATTCCTTTACAGATGACAAAACATGTATTCATTCGGCAAAGAAAGTGGAATTCCTACGTAATTTGCATGAGGGGCAATCCAAGGTGGAATTCCCCGTTGAGCTGCTTTTTGCAAAGTGGTCTTTAAGAAGCATTTTCTATGGTGTGGGTGCTGGTCAATCAAGCTAAAAAGGGAAAAGTGATCCAGATGTCGAATTTACCCTTAAAACATGGAAAAGGAGGACTAACATGAACAGGATCAACATTATAACTTTAGGTGTCAGGGATATTACTCAATCATTAAGGTTTTACCGGGACGGGTTGGGATTCCGTACATTGATTAAAGAGGACGATCCCGCAATCGTTTTTTTTAATAATGCCGGTACGAAACTTGCTTTGTATCCTTTAGAGGAGCTAGCAAAAGACATTAATGAGATGGAACCGCCTAAGAAAAATGGTTTCCCGGGTCTTACACTCGCTTATAATGCTAAATCAATTGAAGAAGTGGATGAAATGATCAACAGGGCTGAAAATGCTGGGGGAACAATCGAGAAATCACCTCAGCATGTTTTTTGGGGAGGATACAGCGGATATTTTTCAGATCCCGATGGTTACTATTGGGAGGTTGCGTATTCGAAGGACTGGAGTTTCGATGAAAATGATATGCTGATTATAAAGTAACGCTCACTTCAGAAGATTTACCCCTTTATAAGGCGTATGGATCATAAAAAGGGCTGTTGCCTGCCACTGCTGCAGGAGTGGCAGGCAACAGCCGATCATCATCATGAGGCTTACTGCGAAACTACATATTTGGCCAGTTCTTTACTTATTTGATTGCCCATTCGCTTCGATTGCTCTGTCGCTTCTTGTACACAGGCAATGAATGCATCTTCCACTTGGTGTGCTTGTAGTGCTTTCAGACCTGCTTCAGTCGTTCCGCCTGGTGAAGTTACTTCCTTTCTTAGTACGGCAGGCGTTTTAGGTGATTTCTGTAACATGTCGGCTGCGCCCATCAATGTCTGGAGAATCAATTGCTTGGCTGTTTCGGAATCGAGCCCTATTTTTTCCGCTGATTTTTCCAATGCCTCGACCAAGTAATAAATATAAGCAGGACCGCTGCCTGATAAGCCTGTTACCGCATCTAGCTGGGATTCTTCGACCACTGCTACCGTACCCACCGTTTCAAAAAGGGTAATCGCCGTTTGTAATTGCGAGTCTTCCGTATGACAGTTAGCCGCAAGGGCCGTTGCTGATTTTCCTACAGCTGCCGATGTATTAGGCATGGCACGGACGATCGAAAACCGCTTGTTGGCGATTCCTTCCAAGCTTGTTGTATGAACCCCGGCAACAACGGAAATGAACAGCATTTCTTCACGAATGTATTCTTTTATTGATTGCATCGTTTCTAAAATATCTTTCGGTTTCACCGCCAGTACGACAAGGTCCGCATCCTGTACTAATAACTGCAGTGATCGTGTTGCAGTTACACCATATTGGTCCTTTAAATAAACGAACCGATCATCATTTGATTTATTTGTTACAAAAATATTTTCTGGTTCAATTACCTGTTGGGTCACCAGCCCCGAAATGATTGCTTCTGCCATCGATCCAGCTCCGATAAACGCGATTTTTTTCATATTTCCCGCTCCTTTTTCTTTTGAATTTTCGGCCATTTTATGAAGGCTGTTTTCACATACTTTGTTGCTATTTACCAGGTAGTGAGTTGTGGTTGATTTCCCTTCAAGATGCTCGCTTTCCGCTCCAATCAACCTTAAATAGTTTCGTTTAAAAATAACAATCTTTACGAAAAGAGCCTTTATGAAAAACAAAAAGACCCCTCATCCAATAAAGGACGAAAGGTCTAGCTTCCGTGGTACCACCTTTGTTCAACTTTTCCATAATAAATACAGAAAAGCTGCACTTGATTCCTCTAACGCGGGAATTACGTCAGGTTTTCCTGAAGGCTCATAAGGTAGGTTCAATAATGAGGGGGCGATGAAGCCTTTCAGCACATTCCGAGCTTCACTCTCTTTACGCCATCATAAATTTACTTGGCCTTAATCAATGCCACGCCGTCTTTAATTACTTGTGATTATGAAGGATATATCAGTACTCTGTCAATGATAATATATGCATGGACGATAAAAAGTAGACATGAATTATGTGAAAATAATGACAGTGATTTAAAATACATGTAAAATGTTAATTATACATGATAGCTATACTTAGAATCCTGGTTAGCGTATAGAAAGATTTATATAAATATAATTTTCTAAGGTGGAAAAGATTATGGCGAATTGGAATGGAGATATTGCGAAAATTGCTTTGCCCACGCCGTTTGCAGTGGGTGATGTGAATGTTTATGTCGTTAAAGGGGATGCTTTAACATTAATCGATACTGGTGTGAAAACCAAACGTTCAAAGGAAGCCTTGACTAACGGTCTTGGGGATTTAGGTCTGAAACTGACTGATATCGAACAAATCATTTTAACCCATCATCATCCCGATCATGCTGGTGCACTCGATTTCTTTGAAAAGGATATCCCGGTTTATGGACACAAAAATAATCAGCGCTGGCTGACTATCAGTGATGAATTCCTTGAAACCCATAATCGTTTTTTCCTTGATTATGCCAAAAAGTTCGGAGTGGCAGAAGAGCTGAAAAATAAACTGACCCATAACCGCGACGAAATCCGTTTCCTTAGTGAACGGAAGCTGCATGGATATTTAGCTGAGGGGGATGAGCTTCCTGGTCTTCCAGGCTGGAAAGTGATCGAGACTCCAGGGCATGCGCAAAGCCATTTATCTTTTTACCGGGAAAGTGACGGGGTCATGATCGCTGGCGATCACTTGCTTGCCAAGATTTCACCTAACCCATTAATGGAACCACCTTTACTCCCTGGAGGCATGAGGCCTCGTCCGTTACTGCAATATAATGCATCACTTCAAAAATTATTGGATTTCCCCATATCCACTGTTTACTCAGGACATGGATCTGAAGTGGCAGGAGATGCAGTTGCAGACTTGATTCAATATAGATTCGATCGGCAGCATAACCGTGCCATGCAGGTGAAAAGCATGCTTCAAGATAAGCCTTTATCTGTCTTTGAAGTGTGTCAGCAGTTGTTTCCGAAAGTATACCTTCAGGAAGTGGGCCTCACACTTTCGGAAACGGTCGGTCAGCTGGACTATTTAGAAGACTTGGGTGAAGTCCAAACAGAAATCCAATCAGGGGTCATTCTGTATTCAATCGCTTAATGTTCGAAGGAGGCCGCTTTTTTTGAATAAGTTACAAGGTAAAGTTATTGTTATTACCGGTGCTTCCGGAGGGATTGGCAAGGAAGTTGCCATTCAAAGTGCAAAACAGGGAGGCCGTCTCGTCCTCTTGGCCAGAAGCATGGATAAATTACTGCTGCTAAAGAATGAACTGATCACCCAATATGGGATTGATGCATATGCCTATAAGCTTGATGTTGCAGACACTGATCAGGTGACAAATGTTTTTAATGATATCCATGAGCAAATAGGTGAAGTGGATGTGTTGGTCAACAATGCTGGTTTCGGCACGTTTAAAGAAGCGCAGGATACGGAATTAAATGAAACGAAAGCAATGTTTGCTGTCAACGTCATTGGCTTAATGGCCTGCACAAAGCTGGTTCTGCCGTATATGAAGCAGAGAAAATCGGGGCATATCATCAATATCGCTTCACAGGCCGGTAAAATAGCCACTCCTAAATCAACATTGTACTCTTCTACCAAGTTCGCAGTTCTTGGCTATTCAAACGCACTTCGGCTCGAAGTGATGGAAGATCATGTTTTTGTGACCACAGTCAATCCTGGCCCTATAGAAACGAATTTCTTTAACATTGCGGATGAATCAGGTACATACTTAAAGAACGTTGAAAAATTCATGCTTAAGCCTGGAGATGTCGCTGCTAAAATCGTAGCGGCGATGCTGACCAACAAGAGGGAAATCAATCTCCCTGGCTGGATGAATTTAGCTGGGAAATGGTATAACATGTTTCCGAAGATCACCGAAACTTTAGGAAAAAAAGCATTTTTTAAAAAGTAGGCTAGTCTTTCGATTCCAGATGAAAATTGGTCCAATAATAGGTAAAGGGGAATGTCGATGACATTCCCCTTTTGAATTAAGCGAAGTTATCATATGAATGGGTAACTATTTCATGGGGAATCCGTCTATTTCTATTAGGAGGGATTTTCATGAAGATGATTGTAAACCTTTATATATATTTATTCGTCGCCTTTATACTGGGCAGCTGTCAATCCCCCGATTGGAACATGGATGAATCCATTGATAAAGGGGAAGAAGGTTTCATTACGGATCTTGACGATAAGAGGATTTTGATTAAAGGGACGTACTATAAGGTGACTAATGATACATATATTCAAGATCAACATGGTAATGACCTTGATTATTCCGAACTGGAAATTGGGATGAAAGTGAAACCATGGCACCGGGGCGGGGTGAAGAAATCATTTCCTGGGAAAGCGGAAGCTGAATTGATTCTGGTTTTGACGGATGAAAACAGCTTAGCCGAACAAAGGGCGGTCATTGCTGCCCTCGATCATGTCAGCAAAGCGGAAAGTGAGCGATTCATGGTTCTCGAAGTCGTCCATTTACCCTCAGAGCATGTTTATAATATCGAAATGATGAATCGTTCCAACTTGGATTCTTCATTCATGGTGACAGTTGAGGATGTAACGGATGAAATATTATATATAAAATAAAACAACCGGACTGAATCACTTTGAATTTTGTCCGGTTGTTTGTCCTGGATTTTATAAAGTTTTCGCACCTAAATATTTTGGTTTCCAATAAGAATTATCCATATCCGTAATGGTTATTCCTTTAGAAGACGTAGCACTAATGAATTGGCCGTTTCCGATATAGATTCCAACATGGGATACTCCTGTTCTTCCAGAAGAAGTATCAAAGAATACAAGATCACCCTTAGCTGGTGAAGATACTTTTAAACCTGTATTGGAATAGAGCAAGGATGTTGTACGCGGTAAGGTAATTCCTTGAGATTTCTGGAATACGTAATAGACGAAGCCTGAGCAGTCAAATCCAGTTGGTGTTGTTCCGCCCCATTTGTAGGGTTTGCCTATTAAGGTTTTTGCATAGCTGATCAAGCTAGTATTATTGACTTTATAAACACCAAGCGCATTAAATGTGCCTCGGCCGGCAATTCCGTCGGCAGTCAACCCTTTGGCTTTTTGGAATTTTTTTACTGCTGATACAGAATAGGTGCCGTAATATGTAGTCAGTGAACCTGAATATGTGAAATAACCTTTGGTTTTTAATAGTTGTTGTAGTTGTTTGACATCACTATGTGTCATTCCGGGTCTGAGGGTTTGGTCTCCAATATTGGCAAAGGCTTGCAGTGGGGTTAGCATCATGGCAGATGCAACAGCAGCTGAAGCGATCCATTTCTTCATAATTTTCATTTCCTCTCTATCTATCTCTCTATTATTTCTTAACAATATTATCCTACAATACCATTATGACAAATAGACATAATTTTGGTTACAGTTTCATTACAAAAAATGAGCATTAAGACTGGCTTCCAAGTAGACGAAAGTCTGTTGAAAAGGGTGGAGGGATTTTAAAAAATCGAGCATATGGACCTACTTAAAATTATTCAAGCTACCAATTAATCTTTTTCAAAAAAACAATTTGGATATTCGGTTTAAATTTGGTATTTTATCCATTTTTAGTATCTATTATATTTTTCAAGGAAATTACAATAAAAAGTAGAAATTTGTATGAAAACTTCCATTGAATAAGAACGTATATTCGGTTAAAGTTATGAATATAATAAAGCGAACGTATATTCTTGTTAGGGTGAAGAAATGATGGATTATGGGACGATGCCGAAACAATCAATTATGTGTATCGATATGAAAAGTTTTTATGCAAGCTGTTCAGCGGTCATGCTTGGTCTGGACCCGCTTGATTGTTATTTGGCGGTGGTTGGTGATTTGGAGAGGACAGGGAGCATTGTGCTCGCGGCTTCTCCAAAGATGAAGAAGGAATTTGGCATCAAGACAGGTTCGCGGATGTTTGAGATCCCGAATGACCCGAGGATTGTCGTCGTTGAACCTAAAATGGCGACTTATTTAAGGGTTTCGACGGAAATCACCCGCTTGTTCAACCGTTATGTGCCAAAAGAAGCGATTCACGTATATAGTGTGGACGAAAGTTTTGTGAAAGTCGATGGTGCTGCTTCTTTATGGGGAGATGCCCGCATGATAGCTGAAAAGATAAAAGATGAAATTGAACGGGAATTACAGCTCCCCTGTGCCATTGGAATTGGACCGAATATGCTCATGGCAAAACTTTGCCTTGATTTGGAAGCCAAACATAAAGGGATTGCGGAATGGAAGTATGAGGATGTGCCAAGCAAACTTTGGCCGATTTCCCCGCTTCGTGAAATGTGGGGGATCGGCAGGCGCGTAGAAAAAACCCTTCATGGAATGGGTATATTTACGGTTGGGCAGCTTGCCAATTATGATCTTGAATTACTTGAAGCGAAGTTTGGAATTATGGGCAATCAGCTTTACCACCATGCCTGGGGAATAGATTTATCCGATATGGGGGCAGCGATCATCGAAGGGCAGGTCAGCTTCGGCAAAAGTCAAATCCTGTTGCGGGATTATAAGGATGAGCATGAGGTAAAGCAGGTCATGCTGGAAATTTGCGAAGAAGTTGGAAGAAGGGCACGCACCCATCGTAAGGCAGGAAGAACGGTGAGCCTAGGCATTGGTTACAGCAAGGATGAGTTTGGCGGAGGTTTCCATCGTTCGCGTTCGATTAACGAACCGACCAACATCACGATGGAGTTATATAAAGTTTGCCTGGAGCTTTTCCATGAGAACTATAAGCAAAAAACGGTTCGAAGCATAGAGGTCAGACTCTCGAATATTGTGGATGATAATGAAATGCAGCTGACTCTATTTGATGCTTCGCGCTGGAAGAAGCGGGAATTGAGTTACACGGTTGATCGAATCCGCCACAAATATGGAGCCAAGTCGTTATTGCGTGCCGTTTCGTATACAGAAGCAGGTACAGCCGTATACCGAAGCAAGCTGCTTGGTGGGCATAAGGCGTAAGGCGTAAGGCTGACTTTGAAAGGAGGGAAAAGAAATGATTCGTGATCGCGGCCGTATCAAATGGACATCGATGATGTTGCCGGAACATGTGAAGATGCTCCGTGATTGGGCGGTGGAGGATGGCTATGAAACGAAGCGCATCCTGGATGAGCAGCAACTGGAAGAAATGAATGCGGTAATGGGGGAAGCGATGGAGGAAAGAAAGGATGTCACGATTGCTCATTATGAAGGAAACCGGTATCAGCTGTTAATCGGTAGGATCCATTATTATAATGAGCTCACCCAAAAGCTTCATATCGTTGACCGGTTTGAGCAGGCTCACTATATCAGGCTTTCCGATATAGCGGATGTAAGGATAATGGAATGATGAGCGGAAGGGCTGTTCCCCAAGGGACAGCCTTTCAAAACGGCATCGTGTTGAAAGGTATCACGGAGGAGTATGAGAATCGGCATTTGTTAGCACCGTCAATGAAGAAAGTGATTTTCGTGTCGGCTGACGCTTGCAAAGGAGGCAGTTTCTTTAACAGAAACGTTTTTATCGTTTATAATGGGGGAATGCAAAGACATCGGGAGGCAGCAATCATGTATATTGAATGGACGGAAACAGCGGCTGGGAAAATAGCCGGTAAGGTACAGGGACAAGAAGGATATTTACAGTTGAAATATGATACTGATGGCTGCGGCTGCGTGGTAAGTGGTGTGACGGCGCTATGGTGGGTCAACGAACCTGAAGAAGGTACCGAAAAAGTGGAAACGAACGGAATTCCGCTATATGTTGAGAAATCAAAAATGATTTTTCTTGATGAAGTCATGAAAATAGACTTTGTTCCGGAAGCGAACAGCTTTCAATTAAAAAGTCCGAATCAAATCTTAAATCCGAGGATGAGCTTTTTTAATAAAATCTAACTAAAGCAAAAGAGGGGATCGTGGACACCCTCTCTTTTCTTCTCAGACAAGTTTTTTTAGAAACTGATCGATTTGGTCTTCGTATTCTTTTGGATTTTCATTATAAGATTGAGCGTGGGCCCCTTTTTTAGCGATGTACAGCTGTTTTGGGCCCTCTTTTGCTGCATATAATTCCGCTGTCATGGAAGCGGGAATGAAACTGTCATTTTCACTATGGATGAAGAGCACGGGTTTTAGGATATTTTTCATATAATCGATTGGGGACACTTCATTGGTCCAATATCCGTCACGGAGTTTGATGAACGTACGCCCGAGCGGAAATACGGTCCAAGAAGGAAATGGGACTTCATGCTTGAGCTTGTGTTTGATCTGATCCTCGAAGTTCGAAAATGGACAGTCGGCAATGTAAAAATCAGCACCATCTTCAAGCATTCCGGCATATAAAAGCAGGGTTACGGCCCCCATGGATTCTCCATGAATGCCAATATGAAGGTCGGGCCCTTTACGTCTTTTCAATTCATCGATTACGGCCTTCAGGTCGAATTTTTCATAATGTCCATAACTGCTCGTCTTGCCGCCGGAATCCCCATGCCGGCGGTGGTCATAAATGATCGCATTGAAGCCCCGCTTAAGAAAAATGTTCATGTACTTAATCGAATTGACTTTGTTCTCCGTCACACCATGAGAAATGACCACCCACTTTTTAGTGTCATGCGGTTCGATAAACAAGCATTTCAAGGAATATCCGGATGGTGACGATACCCAAATTTCCGATTTAGGCAGATTATTAAAATCCTCCGTGATCAGGCGTTTAGCCATGATTTCACGATTTTGGATAAAATCATCTTCCTTCTTTTTCATATACATGATCCGATTGGAAAAATAAAGGCCGACGCCGATGATATACGCTAGGATTCCAGCCAGTGTAAACCACCATTTCTTCATGAAAGGACCTCCTCGAATGATTTTCTTTATTTTACCATGAGGGAAATGGGAAAACACTGTTTGAAAACCATGATGAGGAAAACGGCAGTCGTGATATAATTATTTCATAAATGGCCAGGAGGTTTTAAGGATGAAAAAGAAACAGCCGCGAAAACAAAGTCAAAGCAAAAACCAAGATAAAGATTCATCTTCATTGAAACTCGGTGATATGATCAATCAAGATATCATGTCCCAGCTTCGTCAAAAGCAAAAAGAACTTAATGAGGCTGAACAAGAGAAAAGGGAAGCGGAAGAAGAAAAAAAACGTGAAGAAAGAAAGCAGCGGGAGAAGAATAAATCATTCGAAGAACTATTGGGTGAAAGCAATCTGAACTGGAAGAACTATAAATAGAACAGGGAGCAGTTAAAATTTTAAAAGGGCTGGCTCCCTTTTTCTGTTCAGGAATTCCTTTATTTTATAAAGTATAACGATTATATTAAAGATAAGTTCGATATGCTTTCATATCGGATGGACTACTATTAGCTGGTGATGGGATGCAAAATAAAATAGAAAAAGTGCTGGAAGACCAATTATGTTTCCTGCTTTATGCAAGTTCGCGGGAAATGACGAAGAAATATAAACCGTTGCTTGATAAACTTGAAGTGACATATCCTCAATATCTTGTTCTGCTTCTATTATGGGAACAGGATACACTTACAGTAAAAAAACTTGGGGAGCTCCTTGCCCTCGACTCAGGAACGCTTACCCCCATGTTGAAACGAATGGAGCAGAATGGCTTGATTGTCCGTGAACGTTCCACTGAAGATGAACGGTCTGTCATGATTAAGCTGACGGAAAAGGGACTTGGTTTACAGGCAGAGGCCTGTTTCATTCCCGATCGCATTTCGGCAATGTCGGGTGAGGATAAGAAGGTGGTCGAGGATTTAAAAGCTTCACTGCTCCAACTATTGAAAACTTTACAGCAATTTTAGCAAAGAAAAGACGCTTGGGGTTCCCCAAGCGTCTATTTGTCGGATTTAATCTACATCTATTTCAAAGGCGACGTCCACATTGCCGTTGATTGCTTTTGAATAAGGACACATTTGATGCGCTTTATGAACAAGGGTTTCGAATGTCTCCTTGTCGACCCCGGATCCCTTCACAGCCAAAGTTATAGCCAAGCTGTACTGATGCATCTCACCCATCAATAGACTGACGCTTGCGGTGACTTTTGAATCGAAAGAAACGCGTTCAATTTTACCAACTGATTGCAAAGCACTATCAAAACATGCAGCATATCCAGCTGCAAAAAGCTGTTCCGGATTAGATGCTTCAGGCATCTGTTTAGCCCTTGGTGTTCCAGGCATCGCAATATCAACCGTGAAGTTGCCGTCAGCAGAAATTGCCGTTCCTTCTCTTCCGCCATCGACTGTTACAGACGTTGTAAATAATGTTTTTGTCATCATTTTTTCTCCCTTATCTTTTTTATTTTTGATTGCGCACAACTGAATTGTACAACATTAATTTTAGGATGTCCAATGATAAGTTTAAAACCGTTAAATGGGTTTTGGAAGGAATTAGAATGATCGGAAACTTGAAATTGGTAAAGAAGGCGAAAAAAAGGTGGAACGGAAAAAGGCTGACTATCCCGTTGGTCAAACGGAGATAGAGCAGCCTAAGGTTTGTCCTGACATTTCTTTTTTAATTCCGGTGACTTTCATATTTGTTCACTTTGGTCAACCGCTTCAGGATATCCAACTCGGTTGTGGACAGTGAAGGGCTGTTGGCAGCTTGGCAGTTATCACGTAGCTGCTGTACTGAGCTTGCTCCTGGAACAACGGTAGCTACGCTTTGATGGGACAATACATATTGAAGTGCCGTTTCATTCAACTTCCTATCGGAAAGTTTGTCCTTTATTTGCGGAAGCAAATCTTTAAGTTCGTGATAGCTATAGTCAAGGTATCCATCCTCATTTGCCTTTTCAAGCATTTTTTCACTGAGCAGCCCTTTGGCAAGGGGGCCACGGGCGATCACGCTGATCTGTTTGTTGGCGAAAAGGGACAGCCACTCTTCTGGGCGGCGGTCGAGCAGATTAAACTGCATCATCACGGAATCAAGCTCAGACTTTTCAGTGAATTCCTTGATGACATTCGGACGAATCGAGGAAATTCCATAATATCGGATATAGCCTTCTTTTTTCAAATCTTCAAATGCTTCTACCGTTTCTTCGATATTGTCTGAAATGGTGCCGCCATGTAACTGATAAAGATCAATATAATCAGTCCCCAATCGCTTTAAGCTATCTTTTACTGCCGTTTTAATATGAGCGCCGGATGGATCCCAGCTCCAGGAATCTTTATTTTCATTCCAGCGGTTTCCGACCTTGGTGGCTATGTATACCTTATCGCGGACCGATTTTAAATTCTTTCCGACGATTTCTTCATTCATACCGAAATCATATAAATCGGCCGTATCAAAATAATTGATTCCTTCATCTAAAGCGGCCTGTATGATCTCGGATGCCTGATTTTCAACAGTCCCCAGTGACATGCATCCAAGCCCGATTTCAGAAACTAGCAAGTCAGAATTTCCTAGTCTGCGTTTTTTCATGTTATCCACTCCCTTTACATTCATTGTAAAGGAGAAATCCATTTCACTCAAAGAATTCACTTGATCCGTTTTAAAGGAGTGGGTGGCACCTGATCGTGAATGTCGGCAATCCAATCATTGACATAAACATATTGATTTTGTAATCGCTTTAGTTTTTGAAGGATTTCCCAGCTCTTTCCGGATAAAGTAACGCTTTTTTCCAATACGAAAACTTTCATTAAATCGCCCTCCATCTCTATTATGGTAAAATGTATGAGGAATCATGCTGCAATTAGAACAGAGGAGTGGTCACGATGAAAAAATTTGAAGAAAAAACGCTGTCTTCGGAAAAAATCTTCACAGGAAAAGTAATCAGCCTGCAAGTGGATGATGTAGAGCTTCCTGATGGGAAAACGGGTAAACGTGAAATAATCAAGCATCCGGGAGCGGTTGCCGTCATAGCTCTCACGTCAGAAAATAAAATCATCATGGTTGAACAGTACCGTAAAGCGCTGGAGAGAAGCTTGGTGGAAATTCCTGCAGGGAAGCTTGAAAAAGGCGAAGAACCGGTCCTGTCGGCTAAACGGGAGCTGGAAGAGGAGACAGGTTATGAATGTGAAAAAATGGAGCACATCATATCCTTCTATACATCCCCAGGTTTCGCCGATGAATTGGTCCACCTGTATGTGGCCCACAATTTGAAAAAGAAAGAAAATGCGGCACCGCTGGATGAAGATGAATTTGTCGAGATGCTTGAACTCACGCTGGAGGAAGCTCAAACTTATATGGATGAAGGGAAGATCCAGGATGCCAAAACGGCATATGCAGTTCAGTATTTGCAGTTGAAAAAGGCGATGACATCATAAATGAAAGAGTATTACGCTGACCTGCATATCCATATAGGCAGAACGAGAAGCGGAAGGGCCGTGAAAATAACAGGTGCTAAAACGTTAACCTTCAGCAATGTGCTGCAAGTGGCAAGTGAAAGGAAGGGCCTTGATCTAATCGGGATAATCGATTGTCATTCTCCTGAAATTATCGAAGAGATCGAAGCGGGGATTCTTGATGGCGAAATCACGGAAAAGACTGAAGGCGGACTTCAATACAAGAATACAACCATCATCCCGGGCTCGGAGATTGAAATTTATGATCAAAATTGTAATGGACCGATCCATGTCCTCGCCTATTTTCCCACTTTAAAAGCGATGAAGGAATTCTCCTCATGGATGAGCGGACATGTTAAAAATATCACCTTGAGCTCCCAAAGGATTTATTGTGATGGAAGAACGCTGCAAAAAACCGTGAAGTCACTGGGCGGCCTGTTTATCCCGGCACATGTTTTCACCCCATTTAAAAGCTTATATGGAAAAGGGGTGCGATCCAGTCTGACTGAAGTATTCGATCCGGAGCTAATTGATGCCATCGAGCTTGGTTTAAGTTCGGATACAGAAATGGTCAAGGATATCGAGGAGTTGGACTCCTATGTATTCGTAACAAATTCCGATGCGCATTCGCTTGGGAAAATCGCTCGTGAATATCAAAAAGTCCTGCTTGAAGAGCCAAGTTTCTATGAGCTGGCAAAAGCCCTTAAAGAAACAGGGAATCGCAAGGTGACCGTTAATTATGGATTGAATCCCTTATTGGGAAAGTATCATCAAACCGTATGTTCAGGGTGCTTACATCAGGTATTGAGGGATAGTGAACAATGTCCTGAGTGTGGTAATAAATCCATTATTAAAGGGGTATCGGCCAGGATTGAAGAACTCTCCGTTTCCGGGATGGACAGAAGAGACGGAAAGGAAAGGCCGCCGTATATCCATCAAGTGCCACTCGACTTCATCCCGGGACTCGGACCTAAATCCATGGAAAAACTGCTGGTGGCATTTGGAACAGAGATGAATATCCTTCATGAAGTTACGCTTGAACAGCTAATGGAAATCGTTCCTGAAAAATTGGCGGTCTACATCGATTCTGCCAGAAAAGGGACGCTTTCTTTTGAAGTGGGGGGCGGAGGAAAGTACGGAAAGGTCAAAAAGGAATTAACCTGAAAAAAGTCCTGACAGATGAGATCTGTCAGGACTTTTTTAATTTGTTGTTTTTGCATAAATGGAGGTGTCCCGCACTTCCATGCCGTCTGCACTAAGGCAGTCATTACGCAAAATTCCTTCAAGGGTGAACCCCAGCTTCTCGGGAATCCGTTTGCTGGCAATATTATTAGGGTCACAGCGGATTTCGACCCGTTTTGCACCGTAATGGTAAAAGGCGAATTTAGTTAACTTTTCCACTGTCTCCGTTATGTAGCCCAGTTTACTGAATCTCGTATCAATCCAATAGCCAATTTCGAATTTAGGAATATCCCAGTTGATTCGGTGCAGACCAGTGGAGCCGATGAATTGATCGTCTTCTTTCCTATAAATATGGAGTCTGATATCCTCTTTTAAAATAAAGTCCGCAAAGGCCTTAAGGACGTTCTGTTCAGAAGTTTCCAAAGAAACATCTTGATGGGCAAACGGCAGCCACTGTTTCAATTCAGGTTTAGAATGGACAATGGCTTCGTAAAGGTCCAGGCCATCGCCAGGCTGACAAGGTCTTAGATATAATCGAGGGGTTTCAATTCTTTCGGGAAAATCCATTAATATAGCTTTCATATCCTGCCTCCATCTCATTAATGCGGAAAATTATAACATAAATTAGGTTCACTGTGTGCGGCTGAAGGGGAAAGTTTTCTTAGCATAAATGAAAGAGTAAAAACATAGATTCTAGTAAGCGGAGTTGGGAGGATGAAAGATGAAAAAAAAATCTGTCGTACAAAATGCCGTAATGAAACATATTGACGAACATTCCTCATTATATGTCTTTATCACTGTGCTTTTTTTGATGGGTGTCATTTTTGGGGCAATATTGGTGAATAGTTTGAGCTTTACCCAAAAGGAAGACTTGTTCTATTATTTATCGCAATTTTTTGGACAAGTATCCAAAGGTGAATTTGCATCTTCGCATGATATGTTCAGCCAAAGTATTATGCATAATATAAAATATATCGGGGTCATCTGGATTCTCGGAATATCGGTCATCGGTTTGCCTGTCATCCTGGTTTTGTTATTTATAAAAGGGATGGTCGTTGGATTCACGGTCGGCTTTTTAGTCAATCAAATGGGATGGAGCGGGTTCTTATTATCGTTTGTCGCTATTCTGCCCCAAAATATATTCATCGTCCCGATATTCATCGTAATAACCGTCCTTGCCGTTTCACTATCCATGAAAATGATCAGCCGGATTTTCCTTAAGCAAATTCGTGAGCCGCTGAAGCCGATAATTTCACGGTATATTTTCTCATTGGTTTTGTCAGGGTTATTCTTGATTACGGCTGCTGCATTTGAAGCGTACCTATCCCCTTCTTTAATGAAAAATGTCGTAAGTTTATTGGGTCATTGATGGAAATATACCGTTCCCGCAAATTTTTTTATCATTAACAAGAAATCTATTTTGACAGTTTTCCCTCTTTTGATATAATGGATAAGATAGCGGCGCGGGAGGGAATATTAGGTATGGAAATAGAAAACAGAATTGATAGGATAAAAAAGCAGTTACACTCGTCCAGCTACAAATTAACGCCTCAGCGAGAAGCGACCGTCCGCGTTTTACTTGAGCATGAAGAGGATCATTTAAGCGCAGAAGACGTTTACCTCCTTGTCAAAGAAAAGTCGCCGGAAATTGGATTGGCAACAGTTTACCGTACGCTAGAGTTGCTGACTGAATTGAAAATAGTAGATAAAATTAACTTTGGAGACGGGGTTTCCCGTTATGATTTAAGACAAGAAGGAGCTGCGCATTTCCATCATCATCTTGTTTGTGTGGAATGTGGTGCGGTAGATGAAATCCAGGAAGACCTACTTGAAGACGTAGAAGACATTGTGGAACGCGACTGGAACTTCAAGATAAAAGACCATAGATTAACCTTTCATGGCATTTGTCATCGATGTCATGACAAAGAAGAAAATTAAGGTGAATGAAGACGGACCTTTTCCATTTAATGGAGAAGGTTTTCTGCATTTTAATAGCTGGTTTTCTCAAGTAAGAGCTGTTTTTGTTTTCTCCTTTCCGAAATATGTATAAAACTTGTCCTGTTGGGCATAGATTGATACAAAGGGTCGAATGGGAGGGGAAAGGATGAAAACATCATTATCGCTTATTTTGCACACGGCTAAAGTGATGATTCTCTTTGTTAGCTTCACTGTTCTTTTTTATATAGGAATGGTATGGTTAAATCAGGAATATCAAAGTTATCATCGTTATGATGAACCGAAAGGCATGGCTGTAAAAGTATCGAAGGCTGTTGATACGGGTGATGATGCATGGCTTGAACGCCTAATGTTGTTTTATTTAAACGGGGAGTAATGAATATGGAGAATCAAATTAGGGATTTCATTCATTTTTTAACCATTGAAAAAGGACTTGCCAAGAATACGCTCGTCTCGTATGAGCGTGACTTAAGATCATATTGGAGCTTTCTGAAAGATGTTGAAACCATTGAAGATTGGAATGATTCGCGGCGGGTGAACATCCTGCATTTTCTCGTGCAGTTAAAGGATCAAGGGAAGTCATCGAAGACGGTGGCGCGTCATATAGCTTCCATTCGGTCTTTTCATCAATTTCTTCTAAGGGAAAGAGTAACAAATCAGGATCCGTCCATACATATAGAAACGCCAAAACCGGAACGAAGCCTTCCAAAGGTATTAAGCATGGAAGAGGTTGAAGCACTATTGGAAGCCCCGAAGAAAATGGATGAATTCGGCTTACGCGATAAGGCAATGCTCGAACTGATGTATGCGACGGGTATGCGTGTCAGTGAGTTGATATCCATGGATGTGAGTGATGTCCATGCATCGATGGGTTTTGTCCGTTGTGTAGGGAAAGGAAATAAAGAGAGGATCATTCCGATTGGACAAACTGCATTGGGTGCGATTGAACATTATTTGGAAAGTTCCCGGGGGAAAATGGCCAGCCCCAAGCACAGGACAGATTCACTTTTTTTGAATCATCATGGAAACAGGCTGACAAGGCAGGGATTTTGGAAGATTCTAAAAAAACTTGTAAAATCGGCACAAATTGAAAAAGAAATTACACCACATACACTGAGACATTCTTTCGCGACACATCTATTGATGAATGGGGCTGATTTACGTGCCGTCCAAGAAATGCTTGGTCATGCGGATATTTCGACAACTCAAATTTATACACATATTACGAACGTACGGATCAAGGATGTCTATTCAAAATTCCATCCGCGAGCTTAAAGGATTAATAGAATGATAGAAAGGTTGTGAATTTAACTGCAAGGCAGTTGAAGGAGCAGCCTTTTCTGTGTCGGCGAGACGGCTATAAGGGATGCTGATGATTCTAACGCACATCTTATGGCACTTTGTTTCATTCCGAAATATATTATTTGTCTCCATCATGGTAATCGTTTACAATGTAGAGAGGTCAGACTTCTGACGTTCTTGCGATTTCATTTAAATGAAGAGTAACTGAGCAGAATAAGGGTATTATAGAGAGTATAAAAAGTGATTTACTATTTTAGGAGGAATGACTCATGAAAGGGAATTCAGCATTTAAACGAATATTTGTAATAGTTATGGATTCAGTTGGGATTGGCGAAGCACCTGATGCAGATTTATTCGGCGATAAAGGTGCGGATACACTCGGCCATATCGCAGAAAAAATGAACGGATTGAACATGCCGACTCTCGCAAAATTGGGTTTAGGCAATATCCGTGAAATCAAGGGAATTGAAAAAGCTCAGCAACCTCTCGCATACTATACGAAAATGAAGGAAGCCTCTACGGGAAAAGATACGATGACTGGACATTGGGAAATCATGGGATTGAATATATCGACTCCATTCCGTGTATTTCCAGATGGTTTCCCGGAATTATTAGTCAATGAACTCGAGGCGAAAATGGGTCGGGGAATTATTGGGAATGTCCCGGCAAGCGGCACGGAAATCATTGAGAGGCTTGGCGAGGAACATATGAAAACGGGTGCGCTGATTGTATATACATCAGCTGATTCCGTATTACAGATTGCTGCACATGAAGATATCGTCCCGATAGACGAATTATACAAGATTTGTGAAATTGCCCGTGAAGTGACAATGGCTGATGAGTTCAAGGTTGGACGCGTTATTGCCAGACCGTTCACTGGTGAACCAGGCAACTTCAAAAGAACGCCTAACCGTCATGATTATGCATTGAAACCGTTCGATCGGACAGTAATGGATGAATTGAAAGATTCTGGATATGATGTCCTTGCAATAGGGAAGATCTCGGATATCTTTGATGGGGAAGGTGTCACTGAATCATTAAGGACCGTATCCAATATGGATGGAATGGATAAATTAATCCAAACAGTAGAACAGGATTTCAAAGGGTTAAGTTTCCTTAATCTAGTCGACTTCGATGCTTTATACGGTCACCGCCGCGACCCAGAGGGATACGGAAAGGCATTGGAAGAATTCGATGCCCGGATGCCTGAAGTCCTTGATAAACTGAAAGAGGATGATTTATTGATCATCACTGCCGATCACGGGAATGATCCGGTCCATGAAGGAACTGATCACACACGTGAATATGTACCATTGTTAGTCTATTCCAAACGATTTACAGAAGGTGCCGAACTCCCGATAAGAGATACATTTGCAGATATTGGGGCGACGGTCGCTGCTAATTTTGATGTGAAAATGCCTGCCTTCGGAAAAAGTATATTGGGCGATCTAAATTTAGGGGAGAATAAATAGATGTTTAATAAAATAGAGACAGCTGCATCATTCATAAAAAGTAAAATTGAAGGCTCTCCGGAGATAGGACTGATTCTTGGTTCCGGACTTGGAGTATTGGCGGATGAAATTGAAAATCCGATAACGATTCCTTACCACGAAATCCCGGAATTCCCAGTATCGACTGTTGAAGGACACGCTGGACAACTTGTCATTGGACAATTAAGTGGCAAAAAGGTTGTCGCGATGCAAGGACGTTTCCACTTTTATGAGGGTTACTCCATGGAGAAGGTCACTTTCCCTGTCCGTGTAATGAAACTTCTTGGTGTTGAACAGTTAATCGTAACGAATGCTGCCGGAAGCGTTAATGAAAGCTATCAACCAGGTGACTTGATGCTCATTACGGATCATATTAATTTAATGGGGGCAAACCCATTGATTGGTCCTAATGAAGAGCGTTTCGGCCCTAGATTCCCTGATATGTCGGAAGCTTATACTAAAGACCTTCGGGCGCAAGCAAAAAAAATAGCAGCTTCACTAGGATTGGATATTAAAGAAGGTGTCTATATCGGTAATACAGGACCGACCTATGAGACACCGGCAGAAGTGAAAATGGCAAGGATCCTTGGCGGGGATGCAGTTGGTATGTCGACAGTCCCGGAAGTTATCGTAGCAAGGCATAGCGGAATGAAGGTGCTCGGAATCTCATGCCTTACCAATATGGCCGCGGGCATTCTGGATCAGCCTTTGTCACATGAAGAGGTAATTGAAACGACTGAAAAAGTGAAAAGCAGTTTTCTTGAATTTGTTAAGCAAATCGTTAAAGACATATAAAACGAACCAAAAAAATACAAGTACACCTAAAGAAAATCGGTGTCTTTAAAAAGTGGGGATTCTAATATGAGAATGGTAGATTTAATCGAGAAAAAGCGTGATGGAAAGGCTCTTACTACAGGAGAAATACAGTTCATCATCAATGGGTTTACCGATGGATCGATTCCGGATTACCAAATGAGCGCTTGGTCAATGGCTGTTTATTTTAAAGGCATGAATGAGCAGGAACGTGCTGATCTAACCATGGCAATGGTCGAATCGGGAGATCAAATAGATTTATCGATGATTGAAGGAATTAAGGTCGATAAACATTCAACAGGCGGTGTGGGTGATACCACAACTCTAGTGCTTGGACCATTGGTTGCTGCTGTTGGTGTTCCAGTGGCAAAGATGTCAGGACGCGGTCTTGGCCATACAGGCGGGACGATCGATAAGTTGGAGTCTGTAAAAGGATTTCATGTCGAAATAGAAAATGACGAGTTCATCAGACTTGTCAATAAAAATAAGATAGCTGTCATTGGGCAAAGCGGTAACCTGACTCCGGCCGACAAAAAGTTATATGCATTGCGCGATGTTACGGGTACCGTTAACAGTATCGGTTTGATTGCTGGCTCGATCATGAGTAAGAAAATCGCCGCTGGTGCTGATGCAATCGTACTTGATGTTAAAACGGGAGCGGGCGCTTTCATGAAAACTCTCGAAGATTCCGAAGAATTGGCGCATGCAATGGTTAGCATCGGAAACAATGTGGGACGAAACACGATGGCTGTCATTTCCGATATGAGCCAACCGTTAGGTTACGCAATCGGAAATGCTTTAGAAGTGAAGGAAGCCATCGATACGCTTAAAGGAGAGGGACCGGAAGATTTAACGGAACTTTCTTTAACACTGGGAAGCCATATGGTATACCTTGCCAAAAAGGCAAACTCGCTGGAAGAAGCAAGAACCTTGCTGGAAAATGCGATCAAGGATGGTTCTGCACTTAACTCATTCAAGATTTTCCTGGAAGCGCAGGGAGGCGATGGTTCGGTTGTAGATCAGCCGGAAAAACTACCGCAGGCTGCTCATACTTTCGAGCTGGAAGCGAAAGAGGACGGATATGTATCGGAAATCATCGCTGATGAAGTAGGAACGGCAGCCATGCTGTTAGGCGCCGGGCGGGCGACAAAAGAATCAGAGATTGATTTGGCCGTCGGACTGGTACTTCGTAAAAAAATCGGGGAAACCGTGGCAAAAGGTGAATCACTTGTGACGATTTACAGCAATTTCGAAGATGTTTCAAAGGTGAAAGAAAAATTGTATGAAAGCATTGCGATTTCAAAAGAGAAAATAGAAAAACCTACATTGATCTATAAAGAGATCATGGAATAAACATTTCCCAAAAAAGGCCGCGCTTTTGAGCGGCCTTTTTACGTTTATCCCATTGAATTATTAAAAGAGGATGCCCATGCGCATCCTCTTTTAATTTGGTTCACTTTGTTACCCTATATCCAGTATATGTTCAAAATTCATCTTTATTTGTATAAAAATGGGTTTAATGGAAAAAATAAAAAATATAAAGATTGGAGGGTATGGAGATGAAGCGGATTCTTTCTGTATTTTTAACCGTTTTGGTAGCATTGGGTTTTAACATCCCGCATACAAAAGCAGCTGAAGAAAAAGGAGTCGAACTGGCGGCAAATGCTAAATCCGCTATTTTGATTGAACGGGATACAGGTACTGTTCTCTATGATAAAAATGCAGACGATCGCCTTTCACCGGCAAGCATGACGAAAATCATGACGATGCTGATGATCATGGAAGCGATCGATAAAGGCGAACTCAGCATGAAGGAGAAAATCAGGACTAGTGAGTATGCAGCGTCGATGGGCGGTTCCCAGATCTTCCTCGAGCCAGGTGAAGAAATGACCACGGAACAAATGCTTAAAGGCATCTCGATTGGTTCGGCGAATGATGCATCGGTGGCGATGGCTGAACGTCTAGCTGGATCGGAAGAAGAGTTTGTCAGGGAAATGAACAAAAAGGCGAAAGACCTCGGTTTGAAAAATACAAAGTTCCAAAACGCAACAGGACTTCCTGTTAAAGATCATTACAGTTCAGCACATGATATGTCGATCATGGCGAAGGAATTATTGAAATACGATACGATTACAAGGTTCACGGGTACATATGAAGATTATCTCCGTGAAAATACCGAAAAGAAGTTTTGGCTTGTCAACACAAATAGGTTAGTGAAATTTTATCCTGGGGTCGATGGACTGAAAACAGGATTCACAAATGAAGCGAAATATTGTTTGACAGCGACTGCTAAAAAAGGGAATATGCGTGTCATTGCCGTCGTTTTCGGAGCCGTTTCTCCAAAGGAACGAAACGCTCAGGTTACCAAGATGTTAGATTATGCATTTTCACAATACATCACATACCCTATTTATAAACGCGGTGAGGTGTTAGGTGAAGCCAAGGTAAGTAAAGGGCAAAAGAAAACCGTGGTGGGCGTCACAAGTGAACCTATTTCAGTTTTGACAGCCAAAAACGGAACGGCAAAGGACTTTACAAAAAAAATCACGCTTGATAAAGATTTGGATGCCCCGATTAAAAAAGGTGATGAAATTGGTACGCTTGAATTGAAGAAAAACGGTAAGGTATATGTCGAATCTCCGATTGTTGCGAAGGAAACTGTTGATAATGCCAGCTGGTGGCAATTGTATAAACGGGCTTTCGGCATGTTTACCCATTCGAAATAGAATAAATTGTCGCATTGCCAGTTAATCGTACTAATTTAGGCGAAACTCCACTAGTTTTGCTAGTAAGGAGGAATCGGCAGGTGAAAAAGAGAATTTGACTCTTTATAAGACAGTGAAGGAGGCTGTATATAATGAGTCTTACGATTAATATGGAGGCGAAAAATCGCGTATTGTGCATTCGTCTCAAAGGTGATTTAGATCATCATACAGCAGAAAAATTGAAAAATCAGGCAGAGGCAGCCATTCAAAAGCATAATATCAAGCATATCATCCTTAATATGGAAGAATTGGATTTTATGGACAGTTCAGGGCTCGGAGTTATTTTGGGCCGTTATAAGCAGGTAAACAAAAAGCAAGGTGAAATGGTGGTCTGTGCAATTTCTCCAGCAGTAAAGCGGTTATTTGAGATGTCAGGGTTGTTTAAAATTGTTAAAATGGAACTATCCGAAAAAAACGCTTTGCAAAGACTGGGGGTTGCCTAATATGAAAAATAAAATGGAAACGAAATTTTCTGCACTTAGCCAAAATGAATCTTTTGCCAGGGTAACTGTTGCGGCATTCATTGCCCAATTGGACCCGTCGATGGATGAATTGACAGAGATCAAGACTGTCGTGTCAGAAGCCGTTACGAATTCGATCATCCATGGGTATGAGAGTGACCCGGAAGGTTGGGTCTACATTTCAGTGGTCATCGAAGGCGATACTGTGGAATTGACCATCCGGGATGAAGGACTGGGCATTGAAGACGTCGAGGAGGCTAAACAGCCTTTATTTACGACAAAACCCGAACTTGAACGTTCCGGTATGGGATTCACCATCATGGAAAACTTCATGGATGAAATCAATATAATTTCCCATAAGGGCGAAGGCACGATCATTCGATTAAAAAAGCACTTAACTACAAGCAGAGCTTTGTGCAATTAAGGGAGACTTGCATATGGATGTGGAGGTTAAAAACGAGAAGAGCAAGAAAGGCCAGCCCCATTTAAAAGATGAGGAATTGCGGAATTTAATCCAACGCAGCCAGAGCGGTGACCAAGATGCAAGGAATCTGATTGTCAATAGCAATCTGAGGCTTGTATGGTCAGTAGTGCAAAGATTCCTCAATCGAGGTTACGAACCGGATGACCTTTATCAAATAGGCTGTATAGGTCTGTTGAAGTCCGTGGATAAATTTGACTTATCGTTTGAAGTGAAATTCTCAACGTATGCTGTGCCTATGATCATTGGTGAAATCCAACGTTTTATCCGTGATGACGGAACGGTTAAAGTAAGCCGGTCATTAAAGGAAATGGCGAATAAAATTCGCAGGGCCAAAGAGGAACTTTCAAAGACGTATGGCCGCGTTCCGACTGTCAATGAATTGGCGGAACATCTAGAGCTTTCGCCAGAGGAAATCATCATGGCCCAAGAAGCTAGCAGGAGCCCTTCATCGATCCATGAAACGGTTTACGAAAATGATGGAGATCCGATTACTCTTCTTGACCAGATTGCCGACCATAATGAAACATCCTGGTTCGATCAAATCGCTTTGAAAGAAGCCATACATGAATTGAATGAACGTGAAAGGCTGATTGTTTTCCTGAGGTATTATAAAGATCAGACGCAATCGGAAGTGGCGGCAAGGCTTGGTATTTCCCAAGTTCAGGTATCAAGGCTGGAGAAGAAGATTCTTCAGCAAATGAAAAACCACATGAATCAGTGATTCATGTGGTTTTTTTATTGAGCTGAAAATAAATACTGATTTTAGGAAAAAGTAAAAGTGATTTAAGATGAAACTAGGGATGGGGCCGAATTTTTAGTTGAATTTAGGGATAAAAACGAATATTATAGTAAAGGTCGCGTTTCTCATTCGTTTTTTTATCTTTCTTTCAATGAATAATGAACAGGAAAAACGTCGATGCAGTACAATATTAGGACACCTTGTCTTTTCGTGCAAACGGTTGTCGGTGATTCCTTTAGATCTGGAGGTCTAAAATATGTTTATGGAAAAGTTTTTCTCCCTGAAAGAAAATGGAACGGATGTCCGTACAGAAGTCATGGCGGGTGTTACGACATTTTTGACTATGGTTTATATCCTCATTGTGAATCCGGCTTTATTGTCTTCAATCGGAATTCCATTTGAACAAGTTTTCATGGCAACGGTCATATCAGCGGTGATTGGTACCCTAATCATGGGGCTCGTTGCAAAATACCCGATAGCGATAGCACCAGGGATGGGCTTGAATGCTTATTTTGCCAGCGTGGTGGGGGCACAGGGCCTTTCATACCAGACCGTATTCGGTACGGTTTTCATTGCTGGTTTGCTATTTCTATTAATTAGCGTGACTAGCTTGCGTAAAATGATAATTGATGCGATTCCTAACTCATTAAAATATGGCATTACATCCGGAATTGGATTATTCATTGCGTTTATCGGATTGAAAAATGCTGGAATCATAGTGCCAAATGAATCAACGATGGTGACGCTTGGCGATTTACATCAGCCAGGAACCGTTTTAGCGTTAGCAGGCTTATTCATTACCTTGATTTTTATGGCCCGTAATATAAAAGGGGCCATTTTCATTGGTATGATCGTTACGGCAATCATTGCCTACTTTATCGGTTTGCTCGACTTCGATGGGGTCTTATCTGTACCTCCGACACCAGTATTTTTCGATATCGATATCGCTGGGGTCTTCACGAATTCTTTATATTCAATTGTCTTCGCCTTTTTACTTGTGACGATCTTCGATACGACAGGCACCTTGATTGGCGTGACAGAACAGGCAGGACTAACGAAGGATGGGAAAATCCCTCGTGCCAAGAAAGCCTTTTTAGGTGATGCGATTGCGACTACAGTCGGCTCGATGTTTGGTACAAGCCCATCGACTGCCTATGTGGAATCGAGTACGGGAGTGGCTGCAGGCGGACGTACGGGATTGACCGCTACTGTCGTGGCCATCTTGTTTGCTGTATCGATTTTCTTTTCTCCATTGATATCGGCAATTTCTTCCGTTCAGGCAATCACAGCACCCGTTTTGATCATCGTGGGATGTTTCATGATGGAAGGTCTGGCTAAAGTCAATTGGAAACTTTTTGATGAGGCATTTCCGGCATTTGCGATCATTTTAACGATGCCGCTTACTTCAAGTATATCTACAGGGATTGCAATTGGGTTCATTACATATCCCCTAATGAAGGTATTCAGCGGAAAAGGAAAATCGGTACATCCGCTCATATATATTTTTGGTTTGATATTTTTGGTTCAGCTGATTTTCTTCCCCACTCATTAATAGTTGAATGTAAACCAAAAAGACATTTCTGACATTGCAGGTGTCTCAGTTTGTAGGCAAAAGGGGTTCGGAATTAAAAAATTCCGAACCCCTTTTAAAATTCCCTTTGAAATTTTGACCAAAGGTTAAGAGATTTGGGCTCTTCGAGTCACTATGTTACGGGATTTTAGGACCTTGCCATGTCCACGTGGCCATCTTCTTTAAATTAATGGCAGCGAAAGTAAGCATCGCTTGCATCAACAATTTTTTAAGTCCCCTTAAAGTTATCCAACGCATACAATGCTTTCTTTTGCATCTGCGAATACATGCTCAATCGTTTCTTTACGTTTCGCATATAAAGGCTTGATGATGACTGGATCAATGGAAGCCTCCATTTTACGAACCAAATGGTTCGCCGGCACCAGTTGATCTAAAGTAATCATTTCAAGTTGATCTCTTTCAAGTTGATCTCGTTGAAGATGATGTTTCGAAAGCATCCTCATCACCTCAAATTTTAATAGATCTATTTTAAAACAAAAAAACTGTAGTCAAACTCGTTTTTAATTTGTTTACAGTTTGAGACATGCTGTTTTGCAGCGTGTCTTTTTTTGGTTTCAAATTAGTAATATTTGGACATGGTTCACTTCCTGCATTTTCAAACTGCTTCCAATCCATACTACTAGCATAAGGAAATAAAAGGTCGGGATGTGATGATAATGGCAGTTGTATATATCAGGATGAGGAACCGTGTACAAGCAAAGGGAAATCAAACGGTGAGGATAAAAGATATTGCAAGGATAATCGGACCTGAAGAAGTGATTACCAAAATTGAAGAAATCATATTATTAACGGTCAAGAAGGAAGATAAGAATATTATTGTCATTGATTTAGCTCAAGTTATCATGGCCATCCGCAAGGTGGATCCGACAATTGAAGTGGAAACATTCGGCCCTTCCCAAACGATCATCGAAGTCATCCTCTCGAAAAAGAAAATGTCATACCTGACATTCGCTTTAGTTTGGTTTTTGTTATTTGTCGGCGGCGGGATGACGATCATGAATTTTCATGTGGATGTCAGCATGGGGGAAGTGCATCAAAAAATCTTTACTATAATAACGGGAAAAGTGGAAGATAAGCCGTTATTGATCCAAATCCCATATAGCTTCGGCCTTGGTATGGGCATGATTCTATTTTTTAATCATTTCTTTAAAAAACGCTTCAATGAGGAACCTAGTCCGCTCGAGGTTGAAATGTTCAATTATCAGCAGGATTTGGACCGTTATGTAATCATGAATGAAAATAAGGAAAACGTGCGCCACCTTGATGACCGGTAAAATCATCTTCGGAATCTTTGTCGGTTTAGCCGGGGGGTTTGCAACAGGTGCCGGTTTTGTAGCGTTTTTAACTGTACTTGGGGTGATTCCAAGACTGACTCAGCTGACAAAAACAATGAAAATGATACATTACTATGAAGGAGCCATCATTGCCGGAGTTGTCGCAGGGACATGGTTAGGATTACAGGAAACGGAACTTTCACTTCCGCATTTTCTTTTAATTCCGATCGGTTTGGCTGACGGGATATTTAATGGGATGCTTGCGGCTGCCTTAACTGAAGTCTTGAATGTATTTCCAGTTCTTTCAAAACGAATCGGAATTCAAGAGAAGATCATTTATTTGTTAATGGCACTCGTATTGGGGAAAATAGCCGGATCATTATTCCAATGGATTTATTTTGTCGACTTATAAGTGTAAGAGGTAACTATTCCTGATGATGAAAGGTAGGCCCAAGATGGTGACCAAACGAAAAGTGATATTGATTACGGATGGAGATGAGTATGCAAAACGGGCTGTCGAGCATGTAGCCAAGGAAATAGGGGGAAGATGTATCTCCATGTCCCAAGGTAATCCATCACGATATACGGGCTTGGAGTTAGTTGAATTAATAAAAAAGGCGAAGTATGATCCTGTATTGGTCATGTTTGATGATAGCGGTTTTATAGGAGAAGGATCAGGCGAACAGGCAATGAAGGTAGTTGCCGGACACCCTGATATTGATGTCCTTGGCGTGATAGCGGTCGCTTCAAAGACCAGAAGGGAAGAGTGGACCAAGGTGGATATCTGTATTGACCGTGATGGTAATTTGACACCGAACGGGGTTGATAAATACGGCGCCGAGGAATTTGAGCTGGGCAAGATAACAGGAGATACGGTGTATTGCATCGATCAATTACATGTTCCCATAGTAGTTGGGATAGGGGATATCGGAAAAATGTCCCATCAGGACGATTTTAAAAGAGGAGCACCGATAACGAAGCTAGCGGTGGAGATCATATTGGAAAGGAGTGGTCATGATGACTTCAGAGAAACCTCAAAACATGATGCCGATTCCGAGTAGGGTAGCGGAAGTTGACGCATACATGGAAGAGAAAGTAGGTCTAGGCGTCAGCTTTGACTTAGGAGTAAGAAAGATAAAGGTCTTAAGAAAAGATGTACATCTTTACTATATAAACGGGCTGACGGATACGGAGTACATCATTGATATCCTCGATTCTCTCATTCATAACAAAAATGCCGATATCGTGTCTACTAAAGTTTTTGATGTAGTCAAAGACTTGCTCGTACACCAATCCGTTCAGGAAATAAAGACGATGGATGAGCTTGTTGATCAGGTTTTATCCGGTTTAATCGTCGTTGTTGTTGATGGTAAACCAATAGGGCTGGTCGTGGATGTCAGGAGTTATCCCGGGAGACAGCCAGTAGAACCCGATACCGAAAAAGTCGTCCGTGGATCAAGGGATGGTTTTGTCGAGAATATCATCATAAACACGGCGATAACCAGACGAAGAATCCGGGATGAAAGATTACGTTTCGAAATGCTGCATGTGGGGGAACGATCGAAATCGGATATATCCATCGGCTACATTAAAGATATTGCCGATCCGGATTTAATAGAAATCGTTCGTAAGGAATTGAATAATATTGAGGTTGATGGCATAACGATGTCTGATAAAACGATCGAAGAGTTCATCGTAAAGCAAAGGTATAACCCATACCCGCTTGTCAGATATACGGAACGGGCTGATGTGGCGGCAACGCATTTGCTTGAGGGCCATGTCCTTATTTATGTGGATACCTCACCGAGTGTCATCATTACCCCGTCCACCCTTTTCCATCACATGCAACACGCCGAAGAGTATCGGCAGGCGCCTGCCGTCGGGACCTTGGTGCGCTGGGTCCGTTTTCTCGGGATTTTCGTTTCGTTATTCTTGCTGCCGATATGGTTATTGTTCTGTTTAGAACCTTCCCTCCTGCCGGAGAAGCTCGAGTTTATCGGGCCGAATGAAAAAACACATATACCCATTGTGATCCAAATCTTCATTTCCGATATTGGGATAGAATTTTTAAGGATGGCAGCCGTTCATACCCCGACCCCGCTTTCCACGGCAATGGGCTTGGTTGCGGCAGTTTTGATAGGACAGATAGCGATAGATGTTGGCCTATTTGTTCCTGAAGTGGTTCTCTACGCTTCCGTTGCGACAATAGGTACATTTGTCACTCCGAGTTTAGAACTAGGAGTTGCAAATAAAATTACCCGTTTAGCACTGATAGTCTTGGTCGCATTATTTAAAGTGCCGGGCTTAGTCATAGGCATCACACTCTATTTGATCATGCTCACTAGTATAAAAACATTAAATACACCTTATTTATGGCCGCTTCTCCCGTTTCAGCCGAAGGCCTTGTCACATATAATATTAAGAAGACCTTATCCTGGTACTATAGAACGGCCGAGCATTGTACATCCCCAAGATCTATATAGACAGCCGAGAAAATCTAAAGGTTGATGTTGTCGAAAAGTTGTGGTAATTTATTTTTATTCGGATAAAGCGATAAAGTTAGGCTTCACAAAGAGATAAAGCTACTATGACTCTTTGGAGTTTAAACCAATCTGTCTTTCCCTTCGAACTACTAAGCAGTCATAGAGAACAATATTTACATGGGATAATTGATTCGGATGAGGCTGGATCATATAGAGGACCCTTTACAGCAGGTTTTCTTTATTTGAGGCTGCCTCATTTCTTATTAATAGTTTTAAGTCAGGAAGGTGAGGCTATCATGCATTTGTACGGAACCGGCGGTGTCAATGAACGTGGACATCTGGAGATTGGCGGTGTGGACACGATCGAATTGATCGAACAATTTGGTACACCATTATATGTTTATGATGTAGAGCTAATTCGCGAACGGGCGAGGGGGTTCAAGAGAACTTTTGAGGAATTGGGGGTTACAGCACAAGTTGCTTACGCAAGTAAGGCCTTTTCTTCGATTGCCATGATTCAGTTGGCTGAGCAAGAGGGACTGTCTCTCGATGTTGTCTCAGCGGGGGAATTATATACGGCAATTAAGGCAAATTTCCCAACAGAACGGATTCACTTCCATGGAAATAACAAAAGTGAAGAAGAGCTACATATGGCTTTGGATCATGACATTGGCTGTATAGTAGTCGATAATTTTTCAGAGTTGACGCTGTTGGAAGAAATTTGTACAAACCGTGAACAAAAGGTGAAAATCCTTCTTCGTGTAACACCGGGTATTGAAGCCCATACGCATGATTATATTTTGACAGGGCAAGAAGATTCGAAATTTGGTTTTGATCTTATTAACGGCCAGGCAGAAGCTGCCCTTCGACAAGCGCTTCATAGTGATTTTCTGGAAGTTCTTGGATTACACTGCCATATCGGTTCCCAAATCTTTCAAACGACCGGTTTCCTTCTGGCAGCCCAAAAAATTATCGGCAAGCTGAGTGATTGGCACGATTCGGTAGGGTTTCAACCACAGGTATTGAATCTCGGCGGGGGATTCGGGATTCGGTATACACAAGAGGACGACCCGCTACCGGCGTCTCAATATGTTGAGGAGATCGTTAGGGAAGTGCAGAACCTGATTGCTGATTCTGATTTAGTGATGCCTGAAATCTGGATCGAACCTGGCCGTTCATTGGTCGGAGACGCCGGTGTGACACTGTATAAGGTGGGTTCTGAAAAGGAAGTTCCTAATGTCCGTAAATATATTGCCGTAGATGGGGGCATGAGTGATAATATACGTCCCGCTCTTTACGAAGCTAAATATGATGCCATTCTTGCAAACCGGCCGCTCGACCCTGTGGAAGAGACAGTGTCCATTGCCGGAAAATGCTGTGAAAGCGGAGATATGTTGATTTGGGATTTACCATTGCCGAAAGCCGGCCGCGGTGATGTCTTGGCGGTATTTTGTACAGGGGCATATGGATATTCCATGTCGAATAATTACAATCGCATTCCGAGACCGGCTGTCGTCTTTGCCGAAAAGGGAGAAGCCCGGTTGGTCATCAAACGCGAAACTTACGAAGATCTTATCCATTTGGACTTGGCCCTTCATGAAGCGGCAGTCGTCAATAAAGAATAGAAAAAAGGATGGCATTGGCCATCCTTTCAGTTTGTAAATAAAGGGCTTTGAAAACGTAACTTTGCTCAAATGATGTTCCCGAACCAAATAACCAATAGCAATACCTTCAATTAGAACGGAAGGGGACGAGACTCCTGCGGGAAAAGCGCGTCAAAGGGAGACCCCGCAGGCGCAATAGCGCCGAGGAGGCTTCCCGGACCGCCCGCGGAAAGCGAGTGCCTTCAGTGGAACTCAACGCTCAAATTGTACAGGCATAAAAATAGACAAACTCGATTTTCATCGAGTTTGTCTACGTCTGAAAGGATGGCATTGGCCATCCTTTTTTATTTGAATCAGCTGAAAAGTGATTTGATTGCGTCTATTAAACTACTGAACACTTCTTTCAATTTATCCAGAAATGATTGACCCTCTTCGGATTCAAGAAAATTGGAAAGTTTATCTTTAGCTGCAGTCAGCTGATCACCGACAGCGTTCCAATCAATATTCAATTCTTTTAGCTTATTGAATAAATCAATTAAACTTTGTACTTGATCTTCATTTAAGGCGATTCCAAGGTCTTTTGCTGAAGACTCGACAACCTCGCGGACCTCTTCAGTATTGGCTGGTGGATTTGCAGCCATTTCCTCTTTGATTTTCGTAACAAGTGCAGAGGCTTCTTCCGTACCGATTTCGTCACCCAATTTTGCTGTTTTCACCATTTCCTCATTCGCTGCCTGTTTCACATCTTCAGGAATCTTCTTGTCGGCAGATATTTCATAGGCTTTAATGACTCCTGTCAAAGCCGCTGTACCGGAAACGGGTATGGGTGCGGTGACATAAACGGTAGCATCTTTTACTCCTGCAGTAGCCAGTGCATTGATATACATTTCATCGGAAACCCAGTTAATGTTTTTCGACTCAAGTTTAAGACCGGTACCTTTTTCCTCCAAAGTAATCGCAGAGGATGAAATCGCTTTTGTACCGATTAGACGGCTAGCGATATAGTCTCCTAAGTATTCATGTTCCTCCGCATTTGTAACGGTTAAAACCTCAACATCATTTGGTGCTTTCATTTCTGATAAAATCATACTTTTTTGTTCATTTGTCAAATTCTCACCAAGTGTGACGATCATTTCACCAACAGCTGCATCTGCAAAAGCCTTATATGGCAATAATAGACATAATAAAATGGTTACAATGACCCATTTATTCATTTTTTTCATGATAATCCTCCTTAACTTTCCTGCTGAATTGGGAATCTTTCAATAAAAGGGCGGCACTTTAAATCAGATTCATAGTATTTGACGAAACAAAGGCTAAAAAAGATACATATATTCCTGAAAAAAATTTATAGCCAAATAGCTACGTTCATTTAAACGAAGAAGTTGGGTGTATCTTTGTCTTTTATACCTAAGATGGCACTCTATGAACCTAGATCACTTTACCAATGTAGTAAAATTGAAGCAAGATTGCAAGGATATTTGTCAGATTGTGTTAAGTTATAGTAGAATGAATTCGTTATTTAAATATTTGGACCATTCATAAAGGGAGTATGGGATGAGGAAAAGTAATAAGACTCTTTTACTTATGATGCTTATTATCGCTTTGATATGGGGAATCGTATACTGGCTGTTTATCGCTTAGCACATAGCCCATTGATAAATCAAGTGCTGAAAGTGATGTTGAAACGAACGGGATTTTTATGTATGATGTAAATGTTATATGTGAGGATTATTATTCAAAGCAAATTAATTGGAAACAGGAAGATAATAAAAACGTTATTTAGTAACGAGGGATATTATGTTGATTAAGTATAAGAAAAGTTATGAGAAGTTTGCCATGGGATTATTATCTTTCATGCCAAATGAAAAAGAGATAAAAACGCTTCGGAATACGATGAAGAATTATGAAACGGATGAAAACCTACAGCTGTTCTTATGGAAAGATGAAGAGATTACGGGCCTGATCGGTATAGAAGTCTCTCCAACCCACATTGAGATACAACATATATCTGTAAATCCATCCTTCCGGAAGCAAGGTATCGGTAAAACGATGGTCAGGGCCATCAAGGAGCAATATCCTGACAAAGAATTAAAAGCAAATGAGTTTACGGAAAGCTTTCTTGACAGGTGTGAAGATTTCTGAATATGAAAGCTTGAATGGAGGATCGCCTTTAAGGGCGGTCCTCCATTCTTGTTTTTCGAAGGGATAGCTGTCGAGCCCTTTCTGAAATGACATCCGAACGGTCACGCATTAGGTGCTTATCAACTATCGATGTATTGGTCATGTCGCTATCCGCACCCCATATGGATCCTTCTTGCGAACACATGGATTGGCATTTTTCGATCAGTCTTTGATCCGATATTGGCAGATTGATGCTTTTATATGGCTTTTGTGATAACATTCGCTCATGTGTATCCTCGAGCAATTTGAACAGTCGTTCTGGATCGAGTCCCAACTTCAGGAGCTCGGCCTTTTTTAGGTGGAGATTTGCCAAGGCTTTAGACAGGGTCCTTGCAGCCCCTTTTTTGTTTCCCCTGCGATCATGATACAGGGCAACCGCAATCTGAATGAGCCCGACCCAATGAGAGTCACGCTCTTTTGGTGCGGTTTCCTTCCAATATTCTTCAAGGATTTCATGACATTCGAAGTAATCCCTCGTTCCATGGAAATGGACAAGGAAAGAAAGGTAGTCTTCCGCGTAAGTCAATAGGAGCACCCCTTTGGTTTGATGGAATCAACTAAGTATGGCAAAAAGCCATTTTCTTATAGCTTAACATCCGCTATGTATACTCACTAAGTTTAGCATAGAATTTTTTCCTGGAAAATAAAGAAAGCTGATTGCAAGGCAATCAGCTGATTCATCAGTCTCCCATTAACACCAAGAAGCACCGACGATAACTAATAAAATGAACAATACTACAATAAACGCGAATCCGCCGCCGTTTCCAAAACCACCTGCACCCATAATGAGTACCTCCTTTGTTCTGCTATTCTTACATTTCTAGGTTATGTTGGATTTCAGAATGTGATTGGGCACCGACCCATTTGACGGTAATCCCAAATAAAAACTTTTCTATGGACAGTAAATTATTATTTGGATAAAGGGCGGCAATCCACTATACTTGATTAGTAAAAGAAATAGGTCTATATCGGCCAATTAGATTTAAATGAGGTAATTTAATGGGTTATAACATAAAAATTGACGCTTTCGAAGGTCCGATGGATTTACTCCTGCATTTGATCAATCGCCTGGAAATAGACATCTACGATATTCCGATGGCTGATATTACAGATCAATACCTAGGTTACATCCATACGATGCAGCATCTGGAATTGGATGTGGCCAGCGAATATCTGGTGATGGCTGCAACACTGCTTGCCATCAAGAGTAAAATGCTGCTTCCAAAGCATGAAGATGAGCAAATGATTGATGAAGATGGGGAAATATTTGAGGAAGATCCACGGGATGAGCTTGTGGAAAAACTATTAGAATATAAAAAGTATAAAAATGCAGCCGAAGAATTTAAAGGGATGGAAGAAGAAAGAAGCTTGATGTTCACCAAACCCCCAAGTGATCTATCTGTTTATGTTAAAGAAGCGGAAAGTGATAAACAAGAGTTGAATATAAGTCTATATGATATGTTGGGGGCTCTGCAAAAATTGCTGAGAAGGCAAAAAATTCAAAAGCCGCTTTACACGAAAGTAACGAAACAAGAGATATCGATAGAGAAACGAATGGATGAAATCAAGATGGAGTTACAGTCCATTAAAGGGAAGAAAAGTTTTTTTGAACTGTTTTCGATCCCGGTCAAGGAGCATATCGTCATCACTTTCATGGCGGTGCTGGAACTGATGAAACTTAATGAAATCATCGTTGAACAAGAAGGTAATTTTTCTGAAATCATGATTGCTGCTAAGGAAGGTGTAGAACCAGTTGGAAGTTATTAATTGGAAAGGGATTCTTGAGGCATTATTGTTTGCTGCCGGAGATGAAGGGCTCTCTGTCAAACAAATTGCCTCGGTCCTGGAAATTACGGAATATCAAGCAACGGACATCGTTGAAAGTTTAAAGGAAGAATATGTATCGGATGTACGCGGGATTCAAGTGATCGAAATAGCGGGCGTTTATCAAATGACGACAAAAAAAGAGCACTCGGATTACTTGAAAAGACTAGTCGAAACATCAAGCACTCAAGGCTTATCCCAGGCGGCATTGGAAACACTCGCAATCATTGCTTATAAGCAGCCGATTACTAGAGCTGAAATTGATGAAATACGCGGAGTGAAAACGGAACGCCCCATTCATACACTTGTCACCAAAGTCTTAATTAAAGAGGTCGGACGTGCTGAAGGCTCGGGCCGGGCTTATTTATATGGGACAACAAAAGAGTTTTTGGATTACTTCGGCCTGAATTCCATAGATGAATTACCGCCTCTCGCCGATAATTCGGATGATAGCTTTGAAAGTGGTGAAGCCGATTTGTTTTTTGAAAAATTTCAGCAAACAATCGAATAACATTTTTCTTTGAATTGTGATAATATAGAAAAAAATGAATGCGGGGGGATTGCGGGTGCGAATTGTAGCATGCAATGGATTTGGGCTTGAAAAGGAAAAGTCAAATTCACCTGAGGACTTCTTTAATCGATCCGTTATACAATACATAAAGGATGGAGAAGAAAAGACGCTGAATGTACTGTATCTTCGCTATTTTGATGAGATGGTCACTCTTTGGACCCCATATCCCGCCAACCCCCTATTCAAAAGCCCTAACAGAGATATTTATATGGCTGACATCATCGCCATGGTCTGTCTACTCAAAGACCCCGGCCTGGTTAACCGAAAACGAATATATATAAATGCAGAAAAAGAGCTGGCTGGTTATTTCGAAAATATAGATTTTGAAAAATTGGAGAAAGTGTTTAGATCTATTGACCAAGCTAAACCATATGATATAGAATCACATGTTGACTATTATATTCAATCTTAATCAATTTGAGGAGGGTTCACGGTTGGGGAATACATTGGTAAAATCTCAGCTTGAGGATGTAAAGGGCTTTTTGGAAACGACAGTGGCTCAACTGGAAGAATTTATAAATGAGACGACCTATTCTAAGCTGCAAGAAGAAAAAAGCGGGGATGAAACCTATTATAAAGGAATCCTTTCAAGTTTAAGAAAAATGCTTGTAAGTTGTGAAGAGGGCTTGGAGGCTTGCCAAATCGTTCTGAAAAATGATGTTTTCAATAAAGCTGCAGCTGAAAAGACGCTTTATAGAGTTTATCATCAATGTATCGAAGAATACTTTTCCCCAAAATCAGATCGGTGGTTTGAGGACAGCAGATCTGCCTATACAGGAAAAAACTCGATTAAATTTCACCAAAGTGTACCTGACAGCATAATATCCATTCTGAAGGCCGTGGAAAGTGGATTCCAGACCATGCGTGAGGAATTGGAGTTTTATGAAACGGATTACCGGACGAAAATGTTGCAGTCAAGATAATGAAACAGCAAGGCTTAATAAGCCTTGCTGTTTTTTTTAGCTATAAATGGAATCTCCGCTTAATCGATACATAAAATACTTTGATGATTTATGTGTATGGGAATAGGGGGAGGTTGCAAGATGTCAGAGGTAAAAGATTATGCTAAAGAGGTAAGTGATTGGGTTGATGGAGTGATGGAATATCTTGAGAAGATCGATATCACCGATTCGCCGTTGCTGTCAAATATTGAACGGCTTTCCGGGTTGGCAAAGAATATGGATGAGGAAGAAATGGATTATGAGGATATGGTCCTGATTGAAGAAGAGATGGCTCGGGTCTACGAGGAAATTGAAGAACTCGCTAGAGAATTCAATATACAGGAAAGGCAATCAGTGCCGATTGGGAAGCATACGTTACCGCCGTTACCTTATTCCTATGAAGCGTTGGAACCGACGATCTCAAGGGAAATCATGTATCTGCACCATGATAAGCATCATCAAGCATATGTCGATGGTCTGAATAAAGCGGAATTGATGATGAAAAAAGCGAGAGAAACGAATGATTTTTCCTTGTTGAAACATTGGGAAAAGGAAGCAGCCTTTCATGGATCGGGCCATTATCTCCATACGCTGTTCTGGGAAGTGATGATTCCGGGAGGGGGCGGACAGCCAAGGGGGGATTTACTTAAACAGATTGAGAAGGATTTTGGAAGCTTTGCAGCTTTTAAAAGTCATTTTAGTGAGGCTGCCAAACAAGTAGAAGGTGTTGGCTGGGCGATATTAGTCTGGTCTCCGCGTGCTCGGCGGTTAGAAATACTTCAATCGGAATTGCACATGGTTTTGACCCAATGGGATACCATCCCAATCCTTGTTCTTGATGTATGGGAACATGCTTATTACCTGCAATATAAAAATAATCGGGCAGGCTATGTGGACAAATGGTGGGACGTTGTAAACTGGCCGAAAATAGCCGTAAGGTTCACCGAAGCGAAAAAGCTTATTTGGAAAAAGCAATAACTGATAAAATATAGAAATGTCTTTGGAGAACCAATTACAACTAAACGGGCCGTCAAGGTTCGTTTTTTTTGATTGAAATTTTGAAACAAGAATTTTTTAGGGGAAATATGGGAAAGATATGTAGGAGACCTGAAAATTTTATTAGAAAGCGACTTATGATTCTCATTTGGATATTATAATTAGATTGAAAAGGAGAGGAAATCATCTCACGATATAATGAGCATGTGTCTTATTTGAAACCTAGAAATAATATTGGAAATGTGTTGAAAAAGCTAATTTGAAGTACTATGGGATTTTAAAAATAATTAATTTATATTAATATAAAAACTGTGACCAATTTGTGAACTTAAAAATTATTAAGGTATATTTATTGACTAGTTTCTATTTAATAATTATTATAAACAGGAGCAGATAAAAAAATAGCTATTGGAGGAATTTATTATGTCATTGATCAATAAACAAGTTGAAGATTTTAAAGTACAAGCTTACCATGCAGGAGAATTCAAAGAAGTTACACTTGAAGATGTTAAAGGGAAATGGGCAGTATTCTTTTTCTACCCAGCTGACTTCTCTTTCGTATGTCCAACTGAATTAGCCGATCTTCAAGATAACTATGAAACATTCAAGGAAATTGGTTGTGAAGTTTACTCAGTTTCAACAGATACTCATTTCAGCCACAAAGGATGGGCTGATGCTACTGATACAATCGGTAAAATCCAATATCCAATGTTAGCTGACCCAGCAAACGTTTTATCCCGTCAATTCGGTGTATTGATTGAAGAAGATGGATTGGCTCTACGTGGAACTTTCATTGTAAATCCAGAAGGACAAATTAAAGCATACGAAGTCAATGATTTAGGAATTGGCCGTAATGCAGAAGAACTTGTAAGAAAAGTTCAAGCTGCACAATTCGTAGCGGAACATGGAGATAAAGTTTGCCCTGCAAAATGGACTCCAGGTGAAGCTACTCTTGAACCAAGCCTAGACCTTGTAGGTAAACTTTAATTTTTAATGGGAGGGCCCATTTCTACAGGTAATGGACATACCCAGCATTGATTACGATTACTGGACAAATCGTCCGACATGATACAATGACAAAAGGCACTTACCTAAAATAAGTGCCTTTTGTTTTTCTAAATAATCAGTTTAGCACGTTATAATCATTCAGCAAGGAGCACAAAAGATGAAAAAAATATATGATTTATTAATTATTGGCGGCGGTCCTGCAGGCCTCTCAGCCGGTGTTTATGCAGGAAGAGCGAAGCTAAAGACGATAATTCTTGAAAAAGGCACTGGCGGCGGTCAAGCTGCAACTACGTCGGAAATAGCCAATTATCCTGGTATCCGTCATATATCGGGTCCTAGGTTAGTTGAAGAAATGAAGCTTCAAAACGAAGATTTTGGCGTTGAGTTCGCCAAAGCTGATGTAACGGGTGTGGATTTCTCCGGTGAGGTGAAAGTCGTTAAAACCCTTGGCGGGGACTACCATGCACGCGCCGTCATCATTGCAACGGGTGCTTCTCCAAGAACACTAGGATTTCCAGGTGAAGAGGAATTCACTGGCCGCGGTGTAGCTTATTGTTCAACATGTGATGGTGAATTCTTTGAAGGGTTGGAAGTTTTCGTTATCGGGGCAGGATATGCAGCCGCTGAAGAAGCGATATTCCTGACACGTTTTGCTACAAAAGTCACAATCATCGCCCGTGAATCAAGCTTCTCGTGTGCCCCGTCCATTGTTGATAAAGTAATGGCAAATGATAAGATTGAAGTGAAATTCAATACGGAAATCCTTGGGGTTCATGGAGACGGGATGATTCAAAGTGCACGTTTCATCAATAACGTTACCAAAGAAGAATTTGAATATAAGGCGAAGGAAGAAGACAATACATTTGGCGTATTCGTTTTCATAGGTTACGAGCCGAAAACAGAGATATTCAAGGGCCATATCGAAATGGATGATGCTGGTTACATTTTAACCGATGATGATATGAAGACTAATGTGAATGGTGTCTATGCGGCGGGCGACCTAAGGCCAAAATCCTTGCGCCAGATTATCACAGCTGTATCCGATGGAGCGATTGCAGCAACGGATGCCGGCAAATATATTGAGGAAGAAAAAGATCGCCTGGGAATCAAGGATGAACCTGAAGTTGAAAAACCGGCGAAAAAAGAACAGGCAGCTGTCCCAGCAGGCAAGAGCGCTTTATTAAGTGATGCGTTACGTGGCCAATTAAAGGGAATCTTCGGTAAGATGGAGAGCGACGTTACTATGGTGTCCATTGTCGATGAAAGTTTGCCAAAATCAATAGAATTGCGAGACTTCCTTTTGGATGTTGCGGAATTAGGAGATAAGCTTCATCTTGAGTTATACAACAAAGGGGAAAATGCGGAAATCGAAGAAAAAATCAATGCGGATAAGTTCCCTGTCGTTGCCCTCTTAAATTCAAATGGTGTATACAGTGGCGTCAAATTCCACGGTGTACCAGGCGGCCATGAGTTGAATTCCTTCATTTTGGCCATCTATAACCTGGCTGGACCTGGTCAAGCATTGGATTCAGCCGTATTGAATTCAATCAAGGGAATCAGTAAAAAAGCGAACATTAAGGTCATGGTTTCATTGTCATGTCACTACTGTCCAGACGTTGTTGTGGGTGCGCAGCGCATAGCGATTGAAAACCCTAACGTTGAAGCTGAAATGGTCGATATAAGCAATTTCCAGGAAATCAAGAAGAAATATAAAGTCATGAGCGTGCCGGCCATGATCATCAATGATGAACAAGTGGTATTCGGAGCTAAGAAAATTGATGAAATCGCTGCACTATTAGTGTAATAGAACACTAAATCGATAGGAGTCCCTATCGATTTTTTTTTTGGAAAACTTCCCTTGAAAACAGTGGATAACATCAGGGTTTAGATTCTTTTATTCATAACCCTTGTCCCTTTGCATAAACTTGTACAAAAACAAGTAAAGAGACGAGGGGGCACTCATGCGTTTTCTATATAAAGGGTTATCGAGTTTGTGTATCGTCATTCTCCTGTTGTCTTTTATGGCACCTGTACAAAGCGCCTATGCAAATGTATCCGTAAGTGCCCATAGCGCGATTTTAATGGATGAGGATAGCGGAAGGGTCATTTATGAAGTGAATGCTCATGAAAAGAATCGCATAGCAAGCATTACGAAAATAATGACGGCCATCTTGGCTATTGAATCGGGACAGATGGATGAGACAGTGAGGGTGAGCAGCAATGCCTTCGGGACGGAGGGATCTTCCCTTTACTTAAAAGTAGGAGAAAAAATTAAGCTCGAAGATTTGGTATATGGCTTGATGCTTCGTTCAGGTAATGATGCAGCAGTGGCAATCAGCGAAAAGGTTGGCGGAAGCCTGGATGGATTCGTCTGGATGATGAATCAAAAGGCGGAAGAAATAGGGATGAAGGATACCCATTTTTCAAATCCACATGGTTTGGATAATTCGAAGAACCATTATTCAACCGCCTATGATATGGCCATTCTCACTCGTTATGCCATGCAAAATGAAACGTATGCGAAGATTGCCGGCACAAAGGAACACAGGGCACCTAATTCCACAGAACAATGGGATTATGTATGGAAGAACAAAAATCGCCTACTTACACAATTATATGAGTATTGCACAGGGGGGAAAACAGGGTATACGAAACTAGCAAAACGTACCTTGGTCACGACGGCAACAAAAAACGAGCATGACCTGATTGCTGTGACATTGAATGGTCCGGATGATTGGAATGATCATATTCATATGTACGAATCGGCCTTTAAGGATTATAAGCCAACAGAAATTTTACCCGCAGGCATGGTGGAAAACATGGAAAATAAAATATATAAAGGACATGTCTATATTAAAAATGATTTTTCATACCCACTGACAAACGAAGAGAGAGAATTGGTCAAAGTGAAAATGAAATTGTTGAAGCCCCAGAAGGCTTGGGATGATAAAAGGAAAATCCCGGAAGTTGTCGGCAGAGCATCCATCTATCTTGATGGGAAGAAAATAGGAACTCGGTCAATTTTTTATGGGGAAGCAAAAGAAAGCTTCAAGCAACAATCATTCCAATCTTCATGGGCTGAAGTATTTGAAGCGGTATTGGGAATCGGACGCAATGGTTAATTACATTTGGGTCGGGATGTTCGTGATCGGTATCGTCTTTGGCATGGTTAATGGAACGATGGATCAGGTGAATGAAGCTCTATTTGTCAGCGCAAAGGAAGCGGTCACCCTTTGCCTGGGACTGATGAGCATACTTGTCTTTTGGCTGGGTTTGATGAAAATTGCGGAGGAATCGGGGCTGTTAGATAAACTATCCAACTTGTTCAAGCCGTTCATGAGATGGCTATTCCCTGAAGTGCCTCCTAATCATCCCGCTATGGGGTATATACTTTCCAATATGATGGCAAACACATTCGGGTTGGGGAATGCAGCTACGCCTCTTGGTATAAAAGCCATGGAACAGCTTAAGAAACTAAATGGAGGAAAAGCAACGGTCAGCCGCTCGATGGTCACTTTTTTAGCAATCAATACCTCAAGCGTAACGTTGATTCCAACCACTGTCATTGCGATCCGCATGAACTACGATGCCCACTCCCCGACGGACATCGTATTTCCGACCATAATAGCAACGGCCATTTCCGCCGTTGGAGGAATCGCGATAGATCGATATTTTTATTACAGGAGAAAGAGGAACGGGAGGGAATAAGGATGTTGCACTGGATGACCACCATTTCAATTTGGATGATACCGGTTTTGATCCTCGGAATATTACTGTATGGCACATTGAAAAGAGTTCCCACCTATGAGACCTTCGTTGAGGGGGGGAAAGAAGGAATCAACATGTCCTTTTCCCTTATTCCTTTCCTGGTAGGGATGCTTGTGGCGATTTCGGTATTTAGGGCATCAGGGGCCTTGGATTTCATTGTACAATCACTAAACCCCTTGCTTTCCTTTCTTCATTTTCCGTCTGAGGTTTTACCCCTTGCGATTATTAGACCAATATCCGGAACAGCGGCTTTAGGAATCACCAGCGACCTGATATCGGTTTATGGACCGGATTCCTTTGTTGGCCGCTTGGCTGCCACGATTCAGGGAAGTACGGATACCACCTTCTATGTATTGACCGTTTATTTTGGAGCCGTCGGAATCAAAAAAATGGGTGATGCCCTTAAGGTCGGCCTTTTGGCAGACTTGATCGGAATCATAGCTGCCGTTATTGTCGTCACACTGGTTTTCGGCATGAATTAAAAGGTAGGGAAATGGACGATTCCATTTCTTTTTTTTTGTCTTTTTTCTTAAAAGCAGCCATCCATTATTAAGGTGTATTCAAACTTTCATCAAAAGAAACATTTTTTTGTATGGAAAAATAAGCTATGTTACACTCATTATGGAAACCAACCCATTTAACCGTCCCATTATTGGTGTAATAATAAAAGAAAAGCTCTTAATCGCGAAAAACCTTTTGTTTTTGCCTCTCAATATGTAATAATTGTATGATTGTGTATGTATAGACAATAACAAACGAATGATTATACTATGGGGTGAAGATAGATGGAACGATTACAAAAGGTGATAGCACATGCTGGACTGGCTTCCCGCCGTAAAGCAGAAGAGTTGATTTTAGAAGGTAAGGTAAAAGTGAACGGCAAAGTAGTGAAGGAATTAGGTGTGAAAGTGGGGCCTAATGATAAGGTTGAGGTTAATGAAGTCCCGCTTGAAAAAGAAGCTCCGGTTTATTTCCTATTCTATAAACCGCGCGGCGTCATTTCGGCCGTTTCTGATGATAAGAACAGAAAAGTCGTAACGGACTTTTTCCCTTACATCAATGAACGGATTTATCCAGTTGGCCGCTTGGATTACGATACTTCGGGCTTGTTGATTTTAACTAATGACGGGGAATTTGCAAACACGTTAATGCATCCGAAGCATGAAGTGGATAAAGTGTATGTGGCAAAAGTGAAAGGGATGCCTTTGCGTGAAAGTTTGAAAAAGCTGGATAAGGGAATCAAGTTGGAGGATGGCAAGACTGCTCCGGCCAAGACAAGGGTATTGTCTACCGACAAGAAAAAGGAAACGGCCATAGTTGAAATCACAATACATGAAGGCAGGAATAGGCAAGTCCGCCGGATGTTCGAAGCAATTGGCCATCCCGTCATTAAATTGAAGAGGGAGCAATATGGTTTCTTGACCTTAGATGGTTTAACTGCAGGGGATTCCCGGGAGCTGACTCCACATGAAGTTAAATTAATGCGGACTTTAGCAACGACCGAGCCTAAACAGCGGAGAATGTAAGCTAGTATTTTGCCTGTATTGATAGGTTGAAACCACTACCCCTACTCTTCCCCTGGAAGAAATGGGTGGTGGAAAACAACCTGTAAATACCTTTTCCTTCATGAATCGGGAAAGAGTGTCACAAAACCTTCAGAAATGCAAATATAAAGGACATGGCGTTAAATGGTATAATGGTATGGTTAAATTTAGTGTGGCCTTAGGAGGATCTCTATGGATAAAAAGAAGCGACGCCTCATTAGCAGAACCATCATTCTCCTGCTATTAGGTGCAGCTTTAGTGTTTGCCCTTTATACGAACTTCACTAAAGATAAGAATGAAAGCCTGAGAAAAGGATCCGATGCACCCAATTTCATCTTGACTGATATGGAAGGTAAAGAGCATAAACTTTCAGATTACAAGGGAAAAGGCGTTTTCCTGAACTTTTGGGGTACATATTGCAAGCCGTGTGAATATGAAATGCCTTATATGGAAAATCAGTATAAAAACTTTAAAGACCAGGGCGTTGAGATATTGGCCGTTAACGTCGGAGAATCTGACTATGCTGTCAATAATTTCATTACAAAGCATGACCTTACCTTTCCTGTCATGATCGATAAAGGTAGGGAAGTGGAAAATGCTTACCGCGTGGATATATTGCCTGTCTCCTTTTTGGTTGATAAAGAGGGGAAAGTGATAGATATCATCACCGGAGCTTTGACAGAAGAGAGCATCCAAAAGCATATGGAGAGAATTAAACCATAATATTGGGGAGTTTTTGACATGAAAGAAGTAAAATGCGATTGTGGTCATGTAAATCCGTTTGGCACAAAGATATGCGGGAAATGCGGAATGGTGCTTGGTAACGAAAAAGAGAATCAGCTTATTGATATGAGATATGAAGGAAGTGCCAGGCGTTCACAAACATATAAAAAAACGATCATCGATAAAATATGGAATTTCTTTTCTTCCGTTAAGGTCGGGGTGACGCTCATAGTCATTGCTTTGATCGCTTCAGCTATCGGGACGATTTTACCCCAGGAAATGTACATCCCTTCAACCGCGACGCCTGCAGAGCATTATGAACTGGAATATGGCTGGTTCGGAAGGGTGTATTATGAACTCGGGTTTCATAACTTGTATAGTTCATGGTGGTATTTGATTATCATAGGCATGCTGGGCATATCACTATTGATTGCCAGTATCGACCGGTTCTTTCCGTTATATCGATCGTTAAAAAAGCAAGGGGTCACACGTCATGACGGTTTCATGAAACGTCAGCGGATTTATGGGGTGACAAAGCTTGAAGACCACGATATTAACCTTGAAGAAGTAAAGGATAGACTAAAAAGGCAGCGTTATCATATACGAGAGGAAAACGGTCATATACTTGCCGAAAAAGGTCGTTTTTCACGTTGGGGACCCTATGTCAATCATATTGGACTTATCATTTTCTTAATTGGAGCATTATTGCGTTCCGTCCCTGGGATGTATATCGACAAAGTACTTTGGCTGCGTGAAGGCGAGAGGAAAGAAATCCCCGGTACAAATGGTGAATACTATCTTCAGAATAATGAATTTACCTTAGAGGTGTATGACAAAGAGAGTGAAGAAGATAAGCAGTACAGTGCTGCAATTGATAAAACCGGTACGATCGCTAAAACATATCAATCCGATGTTACGCTCTATGAGCGCAAGGGAGAAACCTTACCAGGGGAAAAAGTGGACCTTGATAAGCTTAAAGATTATAAAATCAAAGTCAATGAACCTCTGAAACATGATCATTATGCCCTTTACCAAGTAGACTATAAATTGGATGAGCTCAGTACGATGGCTTTTAATTTGATAAATAAAAAAACCGAAGAGAAATATGGAAGCTTAAAGGTTGATTTGAACAACCCGCAAAAGAAATACGAGTTGAAAGAAGGATATTCCGTTGACTTGATCAGTTACTTCCCTGATTTCGAGTTCGATGAAAAAGGCGAACCTAGAACGATATCGAAGATTCCGAATAATCCAGCATTTATCTTTAAGATGCATACTCCGGATAAGCCAGAGGGTGAAGTCAGTTTCGTAGCGATTAAGGAGACTGTGGAGCCTTTAGGGGAAAACACTTATAAAATGGCTTTTAATGGTGTGGAAACCCAAGATGTCACGGCTTTGACCGTCAGGAAGGATTTAACCCTTTGGATCTTATTCACGGGTGGAATCATCTTCATGATCGGCGTTGTCCAAGGGTCTTATTGGAATCATCGGCGTATATGGATCAAGAGGAAAGATGATGAGATACTTTTGGCCGGCCATACAAACAAAAACTGGCACGGCATTAAAAGAGATATAAAACAAGCGATAGAATCAACATCACTTTCCGAACCAATGGATCAACTTGAAGAGGAGAAATCTTCTAGTAAGGGGGAAGTTTTAAATGGCTGAATTAAGCAGTAACCTTTTATATGCAGCTTTCATTTTATATCTGATCGCTACCTTTTTTTTCGGGGGATCGATCAAGGATAAACGCGGTGCGGAGGAAAAGAAACAAAACAAATGGGCAAAACTGGGCATTTTCGTCACCATTATCGGGTTTGCGGCGCAAATTGGGTATTTCATCACTAGATGGATTGCTGCCGGGCATGCCCCGGTAAGTAACCTGTTTGAATTTACGACCTTTTTCGGAATGATGCTGGTCGGTGCTTTCATATTAATTTATTTTCTTTATAAAACACCTGCCCTTGGGCTATTCGCTTTACCGATAGCATTATTGATAATCGCTTATGCAAGTATGTTCCCTACAGAAATTTCGCCGCTCATCCCTGCTTTGCAGAGTGATTGGCTCCATATTCATGTAACGACTGCAGCGGCAGGACAGTCAATCCTTGCCATAAGTTTCGTTACTGCCATCATTTATTTAATCAAGTTCGTTGATCAGACACAATCAAGCAAAAGAACGTTCTGGCTTGAAGTCATCATGTTCACATTAGTCTGCACCATCGGTTTCGTCATCATCACTTCTTCTTTTGCTGCCATGGATTATAAGGCGAATTTTGATTGGGTCGATAAAAAAGGTGCCGAAGTCAAACAGGAATTCAACCTGCCGGCATTGGTAGGTCCCAATGAAGGGAAACTCATCGAGACGGATCGATTTGAACCGCTGGTGGACATGCCTGCACTGATCAATGCCAAGAAACTGAATACTGTTCTTTGGTCATTCGGCATGGGACTCGTCCTGTATGGTTTAATAAGGTTGATTGCTCGCAAAAGAGTGGCAGCTTTGATTAAACCGATCGTTAAAAATGTGAATTTGAATTTATTGGACGAGATTAGTTATCGTTCGGTCCTTATCGGTTTTCCGATCTTTACACTCGGTGCCCTCATTTTTGCAATGATCTGGGCCCAAGTGGCCTGGACACGATTCTGGGGCTGGGATCCGAAAGAGGTCTGGGCATTGGTTACTTGGTTGTTTTATGCGGCTTTCTTGCATCTGCGGATGTCAAAGGGGTGGCAAGGGGAAAAATCGGCTTGGCTTGCCGTCATCGGTTTTGCCATCATCATGTTTAACCTGATTTTCGTCAATCTTGTTATTGCTGGTTTGCATTCATATGCTTGATTCTGTATTGTAATGTTTAGATGAAGGGGGTCTTTTGATAGAAACGTCGAGAGTTGGCTTATCGATTTTTCTAGAAAATGATCCCTTTTTCTGTCAATCCCATTCAATGGGAATATTTCGGTGAAATAGCAATTATCCATTCTTGATGGGCGGTCGGAGTCTTTTTTGTGACAAAATGGTGAAAGGTTCATGGAAGCCTTGTGAAATCGGCTCTTTATCGTACGATGTAAGGAAAAAGTATTAGTCATGGAAGTATTCATTTTGTAGAATATATGATAGGAGGCTGATTACATAATGTATAACGCTATTAAAATTCTCGTGGTGGATGATGAGGAAAGAATCCGCCGGCTGCTAAAGATGTATTTGGAAAGGGAAGAATACATAATCGATGAAGCTGAAAATGGAGATATGGCTTTAACAAAAGCCCTTGAAAATGATTATGATTTAATTTTATTGGATATTATGATGCCTGGGAAAGATGGAATCGAAGTTTGCCGTGAATTAAGGGAAAAGAAAACGACTCCAATTATCATGCTGACGGCTAAAGGGGAAGAAGTGAACCGTGTTCAAGGATTCGAAGTGGGGACTGATGATTATATCGTAAAGCCGTTCAGTCCCCGTGAAGTCGTGTTAAGGGTTAAAGCTTTATTGCGTCGCTCTTCAAGCACAGGTTACATGCAGACGGAAACGACGGCAAAAGATGTGATCGTCTTCTCGCATCTAACAATAGATAATGATGCCCACCGTGTACTTGCTGATAACAAAGAGGTTTCATTAACACCGAAAGAATATGAATTGTTATATTTCTTGGCGAAATCCCCAGATAAGGTTTTTGACCGGGAGCAATTGTTAAAAGAAGTATGGCACTATGAATTCTTTGGAGATCTTCGAACTGTAGACACGCATGTTAAACGCTTGCGTGAAAAATTAAACCGCATATCCGAAAACGCAGCCAAGATGATTGTGACCGTTTGGGGTGTAGGTTACAAGTTCGAAGTCATTAATGACTGATGCTATGGGGCAGTGTTGTAGGGAAGCTATGGGCAACGATCCTATTGCTTGTGTCGTTTGTATTAATTGTTTTAACCGTTCTGCTGGTCGAATTCTTTGAGAATTTCCAAATTGAAAATATTGAAAATGATTTAACCAAAACGGCTGAACAAATCATTAAGGTGACCAATGAACATCAGGGATCTAGCAATGAGGTATTACAAATAGCTTCGGAATTAATAGGCAATGAAACGAAAATGATCATTCTTAATAATGACAAAATGGTATTCTCATCCATCGGTGGAGATAATGAGTTTGAAATCACGCCGGAACTCATTAAAAATGACCCCGAATTGCTCAAGGTTTTTACGGAAAGAAAGACTGTAAAAAAGGAAATGGCGCTATCGGATGATGCGGGAAACGAGGGCTTATCCGCAATCGTGGTAGGCATTCCGCTTGAATTGAATGGGGAACAGGATGAAGTGTTCCTATTTCAATCGTTGGAGTCCATGGAAGAAACCACAAAATCCACTACACAGTTCATTTTATTGGCAGCAGGCATCGCCATTATTTTGACAACGATTTTTGCTTTCTTTTTATCTACAAGAATCAATGCTCCATTGGTGAAGATGAGGGAAGCCGCCCTAGCGATTGCCCGGGGGAAATTTGATACAAAGGTTCCAATACTGACTCAAGATGAAATCGGTGAGCTGGCCATAGCGTTTAATCAGATGAGAAAGCAACTGAAATTCAACATGAATGCACTTAGTCAGGAAAAGGAACATCTCTCCAGCATTCTTAGCAGTATGGCAGATGGGGTCATCACCTTCAATAAAGACGGCACAATTCTTGAAACGAATCCGCCAGCGGAAAGGTTTCTGCAATCCTGGTATTTTGAAAAGGGCTATAACCGGGAAGATACTGTGAATGTCCCTTTGGTTTTGATGAATCTTTTTGATGAATCTGAGTCCTTCGATAAGGAACAAGTCGGTGAAATTACCTTGCAGGGCCGTAATTGGGGATTGATTGTCAGTCCGCTATATACAAATGGCGACAATATTCGGGGAGCGGTGGCCATCATAAGGGATATGAGTGATGAAAGACGTATGGACAAACTCAGGACTGATTTCATAGCGAATGTCTCCCATGAGTTAAGGACCCCGATTTCAATGTTGCAAGGATATAGTGAAGCGATTGTAGATGACATTGCGGGCAGTGAAGAGGAAAAGGTGGAAATGGCCCGCATCATCTATGATGAATCTTTAAGAATGGGACGTTTAGTCAATGATCTACTCGATCTAGCTAAATTGGAATCGGGTAAAATGAATCTAAGCTATGAATGTGTACCCGTTTCTCCATATTTAAAGAGGATTACAAGTAAGTTTTCTGGGCTGGCTAAAGAAAAAGGGATTACAATATCAGCCAGCCTGCAAGACAATCAGATTCAATGGCATTTCGATCCGGACCGTATTGAACAGGTTTTGACCAATTTAATTGATAATGCGATTCGTCATACTCCCCCAGGCGGTAACATTGATGTCATTCAGAGGACAAGTGATCGAAGGGGACTGATCATTGATGTGAGGGACTCTGGATCTGGAATTCCCGAAGAGGATCTGCCTTTTGTATTCGAGAGGTTTTATAAAGCGGATAAAGCAAGGACCCGCGGCCGTTCGGGTACCGGATTGGGTTTGGCAATCGTAAAAAATATAATCAATGCCCATGATGGCTACATTTCGGTAAACAGTTTACCTAATAAAGGGACGACATTCAGTATCATTTTGCCTCGAATTATGGAAAACGCTGAATGAATGACAGGTGGATCGCCAGATAATCTTGTTTCATAAAGAACTGCGAAGACAAAGGCAATTGGATTTCTTTCCAACTTGTCTTTGTTTTTTTAGGACACAAAATAAGAAGTACCTGATATGTGGAAATTAACGGAATTTTATAATAAGTTTAAAGCCGAAGTATGTAACTTTTGTTTAGGATTGACGACTATATTTATGAACGGATGTGGGGAAATGATGGATTCCGTTTTCCACGATCTTTATGAAAAATATCATCAGGAAATATATCAATTCATTTTTTATATGACTAAAAATCGAGAAACCGCCGAAGACCTTGTTCAGGAGGTCTATATCCGGGTGATGAAGGCCTATGAACGCTTCGAAGGAAAAAGCAGTGAAAAAACGTGGATGTATTCGATTGCCAGAAATGTGACGATTGATCACTTTCGGAAACAAAAAGGTTGGAAAGACAAAATCTTTCCTAATTTTGATTGGGATAGGCAATTGCTGAAAGATGAAGAACCCATTCCCGAGGAAGTGGCTATCAAGAACGATGAAATCCAAGATATTTACCAATGCTTAAACCGGTGTACCACGAATCAAAGATCCGTGATCATTTTACGATATATTCAGGGATTGTCCATTACGGAAACTTCTGAAGTATTGAATTGGAGTGAAAGTAAGGTAAAAACGACCCAACACCGAGCTTTGAAGGCCATTAAAAAGTTGATGGAAGATTTATCAGGAAAGGAGGGCCACCGCATTGAGGAGATCCCGTTGGAAAGAAAGCGAAATTGAAGACATGCTGCGCGAGCTTCCGACATTAAAAGATGACCGGACCAAGGCAGAGGTGTATGCGAGAATACATGATAAAAAGAAAAAGAAGAAGAAACACTGGATACCTCTGTTCGCGGGTGTTGCCTCCTTATTCTTAATGGTTGTTTTGGCATCATCGTTCATTATTGAAAAAAAAGGAACGACAAGTCGAGAAGACAGCGGCAGCAGTGGGAAATTATCTCTATCTGAAAGTAAGGAAATGGCAGATCTTGAACGGAAGGATTCAAGTAACCAAGAAAAGTCCTCAGAAGATAAACAGGAAGCTCAAGAGTTTTCGAGTAACCAAGCGAAAACCGAATCCAAAGACAAGTTTTCAGAAATGGAACCGCGAAAAGGGGAAAAGGAAAAAACATTTGAACAAGCGATCTACCAGGATGACCTTAAAAATGCCTCGATCATTACGATGGGTGTCCCGGATGATCAAATGAATTTCATCGTTCCCATTTCAATTAAACTTAAACATCATGATGAAAGTGATACACTGAATCAGTTAGTTAATCAAATGTCCGATATTGATGAAGCGCAATATGGGCTATCTGACTATTTTCCGCTTGACATTAAGATTAGCCAAGGAAACGATATAAACACTGCCCATATCGATTTTCCAGAAAAAAGCCGACTGTTGGCTGAAGATACACTTTTTCTCCATTTGATGGAAGAAACGCTTTCCTATAACAATATAGAGAAAATGACATTTTCCACAGAAGGTAAGCAAGGTGCCAGGTTTGCCCATGCGGGATATTTAAAGGAGGTGGATATACCTCATCAAAAAAAACGCACATACCTTCTTTATCAAAGGGATGAGTCCTCTCCAAGTTTCCTTGTTCCAAGCAATATGGGTTATCGGGACTTTGAGGAGGCGCTTCAAGCCGGAAAAGGGGAGGCGGACATCGAGGGAATTTCACCTGCAATCCCCCATGACCTGAAATGGGAAAGGATAAGCACTAATGGAAATCTTGTGACTATTCACCTATCAGATCAAGCCGTTATTGAAAATAGTGAGGAAACCCTTCAAGCTTTAGAAGCCATACTCTTCATAGCTAAGGATTTTGGTTTTGAAAAAGTGAAGTTTGAAAATGCTCCTATTGAAGAGGTGGGAAAGCTGAATTTAACTGAAGACATAATGGTGCCCGAAGCACCGAACCAAGTGAATTGAATGCATTAACAGAAAAAAGTGCCCGCGCTGCGGGCACTTTTTTCTTCTTATAATGAAATACGGGCCAAGAACGTAATTTCTTCTGTTTCCATTAAAAACTGTTTCATGTTGTCTTCTAATGGTAAATCGAAGCTCAAAACCATGATGGCTTCACCGCCAGCTTCTTTTCGGCCAACCTGCATGGTGGCGATATTCACTCCGTGATCACCCAGGACCTTACCTACGTTACCGATTACACCGGGTTTATCGGTATGCTGGATATAAAGTAAATTCGATTCTGGGTGAAAGTCGATTTTGAAACCATTCAAACTTACAATTCGAGAACCGTAATTTTCGATATAGGTCCCACTTATTGTTAATTCTCGGTTGTCACCTTTTACTTTAAGGCTGATCAAATTCGAGTAACCTAAAGAGTCCGTAGAGATTTTTTCACCAATGGTTATACCACGCTCTTTTGCGATCAACAAGGCATTCACTTCATTGACTGATGCATCGACTCTTGATCTTAAAAAGCCGGAGATTAAACTTTTTGTAAGAATCGCGGTATCGAAATCCAAAGATTCTCCTGCATATGTAACGGAGATTTCCTGAATTCCTTCATTCATGCACTGGGAAGCAATCGATCCCATTTGCTGAACAAGTTGATGGAATGGCTGTACCTTTTCAAACACTTCTTTAGATATGGCTGGAAGGTTGATTGAGCTTGAGACTGGATTTCCTTCGAAATAGGTCAAAACTTCTTGGGCAACCTGTACGGCGACATTCAATTGGGCTTCTTTCGTGGAAGCGCCTAGATGCGGTGTAGCAATGACGCTGTCCAGTTCCAGCAGTTTATGGCCAAGTGGAGGTTCTTCGACGAAAACGTCCAGTGCCGCCCCTGCAACATGCCCTTGAACTAACATTTCATATAAATCATCTTCGTCTAGAATTCCACCACGGGCGCAGTTCAGTACATAAACCCCTTTTTTACAGGTAAGCAGTTTTTCTTTATTAATTAATCCTCTAGTTTCATTCGTTAGTGGTGTATGAACAGTAATGATGTCTGCTTTAGGAAGCAATTCATCCAATGGCAGGGCCGTTACGGACATTTTCTTTGCACGATCTACAGTCAGGAACGGGTCATAGACAATGACATCCATGCCAAACACTTTAGCACGTTTGGCAATTTCCCCTCCGATGCGTCCAAAGCCAACTATGCCTAATGTTTTTCCACGAAGTTCAGTTCCCGTATAGGAGGAACGTTTCCACTCCCCATTTTTCAATGAAGCATAAGCTTGCGGAATGTGGCGCATTAATGAAGCCATCATCGCGAATGTATGTTCAGCTGTTGAAATGGTGTTGCCGTCAGGTGCATTAACCACGACAATCCCGCGTTTTGTCGCTGCGGGGATGTCTATGTTATCAACACCGACACCAGCGCGAGCTATAATTTTCAACTGCGGCATACGGTTCATTAAATCTTCCGAAACCTTTGTTGCACTTCTCACAAGAATTGCATCGATCTGATCAAGTTCGTTTGCAGCTTCCTCTACGGTCTTCTGAATGAGCTGAATATTGGATGCCTCTGAAAGCGGTCCAAGTCCTTCTGGTTTAATGGCGTCTGCTACTAAAATCCGATACACGTCTAAACACCTTCCTAAGGAAAAAGTTATCTTAAATTTCAGTTAATTTTACAATTGAAATGCTGATAATGTCAATTTGGCATATCTGAATGAAAGCGCTTAAACAAATGATTTTCAACTGATCATCCGTTTAAGGTGGCGATATAAATAGCTTCGCTCCTTTTGCGAAAAATTTTCGAATTGCCATATTGTAAATCCGCTGTTTGTTTTAAGCCGTTCACTGCGACAATCGATATTCATCCTACATGCATCAAATGAGAAAAAATGCTATCAAAAAAAAGGCATTTCAGATATAATGGGAAGTATAAAAAATTTTATAGGTCTATCTTCGGGGCGGGGCGCAATTCCCCACCGGCGGTGATGAAGGAATTTCTACTTCTAAGCCCGCGAGCCTTACAAGGCAGGATTTGGTGTAATTCCAAAGCCGACAGTATAGTCTGGATGGGAGAAGATGGAGGTTCCTTAGTGCGTTTCAACAGTTATTTGCTGAACGTTTGTTTGATGTAACCTTTAATTTATCCCTTTAATTCCATTGGAATTAAAGGGTTTTTATTGAACATCAACATATTTTGGAATCCTAACCTCTTTTTCAGGTAGATCGGAAAAGAAGGAGAGAGAACTATGAAAAAGAACAAAGTGAAAAAAATGGTCTCACTTGCCATGATGGGAAGCATTTCATATTTATTGATGCTTTTAAATTTCCCGTTTCCAGGATTCCCGCCTTTTCTCAATGTTGATTTTAGCGACATACCAGCACTGATGGCGGCATTGATTTTCGGTCCGATGGCTGGAATTCTAGTCGAGTTCATTAAAAACCTATTGGATTTAGTCATGACAGGGACCTTGACTGCTTTGCCTGTGGGGCATATCGCTAACTTTATAGCCGGAATACTGTTTGTCTTGCCGACTTATTATGTATTTCAGAAAATCAATTCAAAAAAAGGAATGACGTTCGCCTTACTTGCGGGAACAGTTTCCATGGCAGTATTCATGAGCGTATTAAACTATTTTGTCTTTTTACCGGCTTATACCTTCTTTATGGGATGGGATGCCATGTCGGCGCCCGAGTCAAGAAAGTTCGTTACGACGGCAATCTTGCCTTTCAACGTGATTAAAGGCGTGCTCATCACATCTGTATTCATGTTGCTGTTCATTAAATTACAGACATGGATCAATAAGCAAACATTATATAAAAATGCTTAACGGCATTGACGATAGAAATGAAAAAACAACCGGATATCCATATCCGGTTGTTTTTTTATGCCTGTTTTTTGGCCAAAAGAAAAAGCCATTCTCGATTGAAAATGGCTTGTAACTTTATTCGAATTTTAGTGCATCTCCGTCAAATGCCTCGTCAGCAACTTTGATGGAATCCGTTGGGCATCCTTCAAATGCATCCATCATGTCGTCTATAAGTACATCTGGAATTTCAACGATACCCTCGTTATCGTCAAGGGTAACAAATGCAATCCCTTCGTCATCATAATCATATATATCTGGTGCAGCTGCTCCGCAAGCTCCACAAGCTATGCATGTTTCTTTATCCACAATAGTAAATTTAGCCATGAATATAACCCCTCCTAAGTTGATTAACAACTGATAATCTTTTTATTTCAGATTATTATCTCTTTCCTATTGTAAGACCGAATGCCAAACTTTTCAATAGAAATTGTATTGATAATAACTATCATGTAGTTGAATGTCAACGAAAAACATCGAAAAAATTAACTTGGTCCTTTCCATGTTTCGTCATTTAGTCACATAATTTCCGTTGTATTCATCAATAATAACGGCGGTTTTTGCAGATTTTTGTTACAATGGGTTTATTGGTTAAATGAAACAAGGATGTGAGTCCCATGAATAATTATCTACAGGCCATCATTCTATATACGATAAAAAAATTTCAAGGTGAGCGCTCCATTTATGCTATATACCATATGCTGCAGGGGAAGAAATCGTCACAAACCATCCAAGATGCCCATTTATTCGGGTTAACGGATATTTTTGGGACAATGCCTCGATTTACCCGTCAGCAATTAAATCAAAACATTGAACATTCACTTAAGCATGACTTAATTAATTTAACGGATAAACCGGATGCATATGAAATTAGTTTGCAAGGTGAACGAATGTTGGACGATTACTTTAAAAATAATCCTTTTCCGGAGTATTTAAATGGTTGGAAGTATCACAATATCACCCCTGTTTTCTGGGGAAGGTTAAATTTACTCATTCAAACCATATCCCATATTGTCCACAATGAAAGACGTTTTTATCCGATACAACGAAATCCCAAAATTCAATTCTTCGTAAAGGAATTTTTACATGCCAATCGTCAGGATCGAGCGTTGATTGCCCAACATTTATATGATGAACTGGTATCCCTTTTAGAAAATCAAAGTGATATGAAACGAGACATTTTCATTTTGAAATTGACCGGGATAAACAGGATTGGTCTAACGTTTGAACAGATTGCCAAAAGGAAAAATATGGAAGAAGAGTATGTTCGCTATACATTCCTTGATTCATTGCATCAAATGCTTGCAGAAATGGAAACGGGTGGTGATTACCCTCTCTTATCCTCATTAACCAATGATTGGAAAAGAAGTGGTAATCCTCATTTGACACAATCTACAAAGATTACTTTACGATACATCCAGGAAGGGAAAAACCTCGGTGAAATAGCTGAAATCCGCAGATTGAAAGTCAACACCATCGAAGATCACCTCGTAGAAATTGTTTTATCGGAAAAGGATTTTCCGATTTCCGATTATGTGACAATCGAGGATGAGAGGGAAATCGCTGAAGCGATTAAGGAACTTGGTACAAAAAAGCTTAAAGCTATCAAGCAGATGGTCGATAATAAACAAATAAGCTTTTTCCAAATAAGACTTGTACTTGCGAAAATAGGTGAGAGATGATGAACATAGAACGAGTCCTCAAAGAAAAATTCGGTTTTGATGAATTCCGTCCTGGACAGAAGGAAGTGGTTGAATCATTGATGTCCGGCCGTCATACATTAGCGATGCTCCCAACCGGGTCAGGTAAATCATTATGTTATCAGCTGCCTGCTTATCTGGTGAATAAGACTGTCATAATTGTCTCCCCGTTATTATCTTTAATGCAGGATCAAGCGGATCAGCTGAAGATGAGCGGCGAAAAAAGTGTATTGACCCTCAACTCTTTTTTGACGCTTAATCAAAAAAGGAAAGCCTTCGATCGGTTACATAGTTATCGATTTATCTTTTTATCTCCTGAAATGCTGAGCATCGATGGTGTGATAAAATCCTTGAAATCCATAGAAATAGGTTTGTTTGTCATAGACGAAGCACACTGCATTTCACAATGGGGGTACGATTTCCGTCCGGATTATTTGAATTTAGGAGAAGTGAGGCGTGAGCTGAATAATCCGTTGACGCTTGCCCTGACGGCAACTGCAACCGATGAGGTCCGGAGGGACATCGTTGTTAAACTTAACATTGGGCAGGCCGAGGAAATGGTTTCATCGGTTGATCGTGAAAATATTGCCATTATTATCGAGCGAATGTTCAGCTACGATGAGAAGCTAGCCCGTGTGCTGGAGCTTGTCAGGAAATTTACCGGAAGCGGAATTATTTATTTTTCCTCTAAAAAAGTGGCGGAATCAGTCGCTGGTTTTTTACAGGATAACGGGATCGATAGTGTCAATTATTATCACGGTGGAATGGAGCAGGAACAAAGGATGCTCATTCAGCAGCAATTCATTTCCGGCCAGCTGAAAATCATATGCGCAACAAGTGCTTTTGGAATGGGTGTGAATAAATCGGATGTCAGATATGTTATCCATTATCATATCCCGTCCACGATGGAAGCATATCTTCAGGAGATTGGCAGGGCGGGGCGAGACCGGAAACAAAGTGTGGCTGTCTTATTATATAGCGAAGGGGATGAAGGGCTTCCCCTTCATTTGATGGAGCAACAGTTGCCTACGGATTCGCAAATCGATGGTGTATGTTCTTTCCTTAATGAATCACAAAAGAATTTGGCGAATTTGACCCCCTCAGAAAAAGAGCAGCTGTCGCAATCCTTTTCGTTAAACGAAATCCAGCTCCGTTTTTTTACCCAGTTTATTATGGGCAATAACCAGGATCAAGTGGCAGAGATGAAAGAGTATTGTAAGAAGAGGAAAATCAGGAATCAAGAAAAGCTGCATAAATTCCTTCACTGGATATATGCACAGGAATGTCGCCGTTCAGGGATACTGGACTATTTTGGAGAAAAGCATCGGGAAGCGAACCCCATCTGCTGTGATATCTGTGGGATGGATTCCGAAAAAATGGCTGATGTTTGGCCGGAAGTAAAGGTGGATCCGGCCAATTCCTTTTCCACTTGGAAAAAGGAATTGGCTTATATCTTACTAAAGAAGGAAAATGGCAATGAAAAATAAGCAAGCTGAATTAATTAAACAACTTACAGATAAACAGTTGCTATATAATTTGTTTCTTACACAAATTATTCTCTTAACGTTAGCCACTTTTTTAGGTATTATTTTATTTAAAGACCGTTCTGCTTTTTTCGACTTATTTATCTTTGATGACCTGAACATTTTGCTGATTGGTGTTCCTGCGGGAGTCATTGTCGTGTTAATTGACATATTGCTTATGAAAGTGACACCATCTTCCTATCAGGATGATGGCGGCATTAATGAACGCATTTTCAGTAATTTGTCATACCCGATGATATTTGTCGTAGCTTTGGTTGTAGCGGTAAGTGAAGAAGTATTATTCCGAGGAGTGTTGCAAACACATTTTGGGTTGCTGCTTACGAGCCTCATTTTTGCAGCTGTTCATTATCGTTACCTTTTTAATTGGTTTTTATTTTTAAATGTATTGGTTTTGAGCTTCTTTATCGGGTTTCTATTTGAAATGACTAATAATATCATCGTGACGATAACGGCCCACTTTTTGATTGACTTTATCCTTGGTATTTTAATCAGGAACAAAAAGCAAAGAGGGTTTAGCAAGAAAGGGGGTGACTTGAATGAGCCGGGTGCAAAAGAATGAAAAAGAAAATGATCAGGCTGTTGAACTTCGTTCGCGAATTGAACGCCAGAAGGCTAAGTCATCATTGCCCAAACGGAGCAAAGTCCACCAGAATAAAAAGAAAAAAAGTAAAGTGAAGATTAAACTTCCAATGATACAATTATTAGCGTTATTTTTCATTTTGCTTCCAATTGGATTTTACAGCCTTTATACATATTTTCAGGAGAGGCCTTTACCTGTTACTAAAAGTGACCAAGTCGTCTTAAAAGAGGAAGATAAAGAATCGATTCCAACTACAGCAACGGCAGAGGACTTAAAGGAAAAAGAGTCGGCAAAGGCTGAAGCGGAGAAAGAAAAAGAAGAAGCTGAGGCTGAGGCTAAAGCCAAAGCCAAAGCGCAGCAGGAAGCTAAGGAAAAAGCCAAGGCACAGGAAGAAGCTGAAGAAAAGGCTAAAGTGCAGCGAGAAGCTGAGGCTAAAGCCAAAGCGCAGCAAGAAGCAGAGGAAAAGGCCAAAGTGCAGCAAGAAGCAGAGGAAAAGGCAAAGAAAGCAGCAGCAGAAAAGAAAAATGTACAAGCCGCTAAATCGGATAAAGAGGAATACAAAGTTGTTTTACATACTGTTCAAGGTGAAGAAACATTATTTCGCATTTCAATGAATTACTACAAATCACAGGAAGGGATTGCTCTGATCAGGGAGTGGAATGGGCTGAATGGCAATGAAATTTCCAGGGGTCAGGTTTTGAAAATTCCGATCAAGAAATAATGATGGCACCTTAAGAAAAAATTAAGTTTTTAAATCCTTCTATTTCAAAACAAAAAATACTTGGCAAAAGGAGTTCTACCTTAATAATTAAAACAAAATTGATTGGAGCGGGTGTTCGAGACTCCTGCGGGGAAAGCGTGTCCAAGGGAGAACCCCGCAGGCGCAATGGCGCCGAGGGCGGGCCGCCTCGGAAAGCGAGTGCCTGAAGTGAAAATCAACATTCAAATTTTAAAAACCTAAAACGAGTTTGTCTCCAGTCTGACCCTGTCTTTATAGGCAGGGTATTTTTAATATTGTTCAACTTGGTTAAGTATGAAGGGCATCGTGACAGGTACATTATCATTTTTTCCTCTACTCTTTCATATCATGATTTGAAAGAGCAGAGGAGGAAATGCGATGGAATCGACAATCATTTTACTGGATGAGAAAACGGATCAAGCAACAAAACAAATGCTGCAAAATGTCGTGGATCGGAAGAAAAAATTCGAGGCACTTAAAAAGAAGCACCTTCAAAGCTTATGGGCAACCATGATTGTTGCTGTCCTTTTTATGATTTATCTTTATTTTTATATCGTTGTACCTTATTCTTATTCCTTTTTCAGTATGTTTAGTGTTTTCGTCGACCATTTTAGCCATTTCCTTTTTTTGGCGGCAGCGATTGGTCTATATGGATATATGGTTTTAATTAAAAAAAAGCTAGATAAAGCTGAAAAGGAGTTTCAACTGTTACGCTGTGAAATCATTAATAAAAGTAAGCAATTGTGGGAAAAAGAGGAAGAATGGAAAAATCGCCATAAGGTTTTTGAAATGATGAAGAAGAATTATGATATTAACCTATATCATGAAAATAAATGATGATCGCGTTAAATCATATTTAATTGCGGGTAATACCGTTTTATGGTTATATGAAAGTACGTTTGGATAAGGATGGAAAGAAGGTTTAACGATGATGTTATGGTTATCTGGATTATTTTTAATCATCATCCTGCTGTCATTTGCCATGATCTTTTACATGTGGCGTACGGCTATGCAAGATAGGGTGATTTCTCAAGACCTATATTTCAAAGACTTTCCTGAAGGCTTTGGCGATGTGCGGATTTTTTTTATATCCGATCTTCATCGGCGTATCGTTGCGGATAAATTGATTGAGGAAACACGTGACAAGGCAGATTTGGTGATAATCGGCGGTGACATTAGGGAAAGCGGGGTTCCCTTAGAACGTGTGGAAAAAAATATATTGAAGTTAAAAGAACTTGGTCCCCTTTATTTTGTTTGGGGTAATAATGATTATGAAGGAGACTTCCATGAATTGGATGCGACGCTTTTGAAACATGGGGTGAAGATCCTTGATAATACAGCTGTTTCTTTTGAGTCTCAGAATGGAAGCAAAATCGCTCTTCTGGGCATTGATGATATATCGGAAGAACGTGATAGGCTTGACCTTGCCCTGTCGGATTGCGGGAATGAAGATTTCCGGATTTTGGTGAGCCATAATCCATTGGTCAAGAAACAGTTGAATCCGGAACACCATATTAGTCTTGTCCTGTCAGGTCACACCCATGGCGGTCAGATTCGCATATTCGGATTCGGGCCCTATCAGATCGGAAGCGTTAAAAAAGAGGGGGACTGTATATATATGACGAGTAATGGCTATGGGACAAGCGCAGTGCCTTTAAGGCTTGAAGCTAAGCCTGAAACGCACCTCTTCACCCTGAAAAGGGGGACAGACACCGAAATAGGCGAAGCTGTGGAAAAAACCTATTAGGATGCTTTTAAGCGAGTATACCGGGATTTTACAGACCTTGAAAAATCCACTATAATTTCATCAAATGATCGTACAGTTATTGGAGGCCTTGTAAAACCATGCAAGAAGGTAAATATAATATAAAGGCAGTTTCAAAGCTGCTGGACATTCAGTCGGGAACCCTTAGGGCTTGGGAAAGGCGCTATAAATTTATCGAACCTGTAAGGAATGAATCGGGGCACCGGCTGTATACTGAAAAACATCTGCAAATCCTTAAGTGGCTCATTACTAAAACAAAGCAAGGTTTTACAATAAGCCAAGCCGTTTCACTTCTCGAAAGTACAGGCACCCTAGCGCCTGGAGTTCCTGAAACGAACCGTAAGGATGAACAAGCGATTAAGTTATCGGATGAATTAATCGAAGCTCTATTGAATTTCAATGAAAATAAAGCCCATATGCTGATAAGCCGGGCATTCAGTATGTATACAATCGAACAAACCATAGTGGATGTACTCGGTTCAATAATGGTTCAGATTGGGGATAAGTGGGAAAGGGGAGAAATTACTTCCGCTCATGAACACTTTGCGTCGAACATAATAAAATCCAGGATCAGTTCGGTTATGCATACAATTCCGACTAATGGTTTTCTTCCGAAAGCCCTTACCGTCTGCGCTCCCGGTGAAAAACATGAATTTGGACTATTAATCTTCACCATTTTTTTGAAGCGGAAAGGGTTTGAAACCATTTATTTAGGAGAATCCATTGCTGATAAGGACCTTTTCACCGTTCTAAACATCATTAAGCCCTCTTACCTATTCATGTCATGTTCACTGAAAGAGAATCTTGATGGAACATTTAAGCTGGTTGAAGCGTTAATAAAGGATTTTCCGGATTTGAAGGTGGGTCTTGGCGGTGCGGCTTTGAGCCTTATTTCTGAAGAAGACCGAACTGCCTTCAGCGGAGTCTTAATGGGGGACACGCAATCGAAATGGGAGGAGTGGCTGAAAGGTTAGCGACGGCCGTATTAGGAGAAATAATGGATATGCACTCTAAGACCAAGGCTTCATATGATGTATGAAGATGGTAACCAGGGGGCATTTTTTTATGAAGCTGGAGCGATTAACTAATAATAAAATCAAGATTTTTTTGACCCTTGATGATTTAATTGATAGAGGCATAACGAAAGAAGATATTTTAGGGAATTCCTTAAAGGTCCACAAGCTATTTCAGGATATGGTCGAAGAAGCGTGCGAAGAACTCAGCTTTAAAATGAGTGGCTCCATTGCAATCGAAATTTTCTCCTTGCCTGCACAAGGGTTGATAATCATTGTGACAAAGGAAGAAGAGGAACTATTGGCAGACGAAGAGGAATTTTTGGATTTACAGGTGAAAATTGATGATTTCCCCCATATTCTTTATGTTTTCGATGACTTTGAAGATATCGTCCAATTATCTCATAGATTATCTTTTCAAGGTTTGCTTAAAAGTACCCTTTATCATTTTGAGGGTAGATACTATTTACTTATCGAAAATGTTAAAGACACGACATATGACACGGTCATATCTCTAGCGGCTGAGTATGGCCATGCATCTACATTGACACTCAGCCGCATCAATGAATATGGAACATGTATCATCGAAAATGAAGCGATACATGTTTTGCTCAAACATTTTAGCTGATGTAAAACAAAGAAGACAAGGCAGCCGCATTACGGTAAAAAATGTGGTTTGCCTTTTTTTATGTCAACTTTCGGCCGAACAAGATATACGGTAAAAGAGTAAGAAAGCAGTTGATATGATAACGTTTTCATTTTTAGAATATTTCCAACTTTTAATTTCCCGTTTTTACTCTTGCATAAATGTAACGAAGGTGTATACTAGCACATGAAGAGGACTATTTGTACATTATAATATTATATATGGATGAGATATTCTAGGAGGTACTTTTAATGGAATCGGCAAAAGGCAATAGCCATGCAAATGAAGAAGAAAAACACGACGTACTGAGGTCAACCCAAACTGTAATACATAAAGCTTTGGATAAGCTGGGTTACCCGGAAGAAGTTTTTGAGCTGTTGAAGGAACCTTTGCGTTTATTGACGGTGAAGATACCGGTACGCATGGATGATGGATCGGTTAAAATTTTCACGGGTTACCGTGCGCAGCATAACGATGCTGTTGGGCCTACAAAAGGCGGTATCCGTTTTCACCCTAATGTAACGGAACGTGAAGTGAAGGCATTATCCATTTGGATGAGTTTGAAATGCGGCATCGTAGATTTGCCATACGGCGGGGGTAAAGGCGGTATCGTTTGTGATCCTCGTAATATGTCATTCCGTGAGCTTGAAAGACTGAGCCGGGGCTACGTTCGTGCAATTAGCCAAATCGTGGGGCCGACTAAGGATATCCCGGCACCTGATGTATTTACAAATTCCCAAATCATGGCTTGGATGATGGATGAATACAGCCGTATGGATGAATTCAACTCGCCAGGATTCATTACGGGTAAGCCGCTAGTGCTTGGTGGTTCTCATGGCCGTGAATCAGCCACAGCTAAAGGTGTAACGATCTGTATCAATGAAGCCGCCAAAAAACGCGGCATCGATATTAAAGGGGCACGGGTCGTCATTCAAGGTTTTGGTAACGCAGGTAGTTTCTTAGCTAAGTTCATGCATGACGCAGGTGCTAAAGTCATTGGTATTTCAGATGCATATGGTGCACTCCATGATCCGGAGGGATTGGATATCGATTATCTTCTCGATCGGAGAGATAGTTTCGGAACCGTAACGAAATTGTTTAAAAGCACAATTTCAAATAAAGAACTGCTTGAATTGGAATGTGATATTTTAGTTCCGGCTGCAATCGAAAACCAAATCACTGAAGAAAATGCTGCGGATATAAAAGCATCAATCGTTGTCGAGGCAGCTAACGGACCTACAACAATTGAAGCGACACAAATCCTGACGGATCGCGGAATCCTTCTTGTTCCTGATGTGCTTGCTTCTGCTGGCGGTGTAACGGTTTCTTACTTCGAATGGGTACAAAATAATCAAGGGTATTACTGGTCTGAAGAAGAAGTGGACGAAAAGCTGGAAAAAATCCTTATAAAATCTTTTAATAACATTTATGAACTTGCTCAATCAAGACGCGTTGATATGCGCCTAGCGGCTTATATGATCGGCGTAAGAAAAATGGCTGAAGCTTCTCGCTTCCGTGGTTGGATCTAAAAGGATTCAAATCGGTTTTAATATATAGTTAACATCATGTTCATTGCTTTATCATTGAAATGAATTGTAAAAACTCCTATCATGTATTGATAGGAGTTTTTTATTTTTTAGACGAACGTATCACATAGTGGATGGAAAGGCAGTGGAGAATAAAGATGAATGTTGAAGAAGTCATTATCATAGGTGGGGGCCCGTGTGGATTGGCTGCTGCGATCGCTCTTAAAGAAGTGGGAATACAGTCCCTGATCATTGAAAAAGGAAATGTGGTTGATTCCATTTACCGTTATCCGACACATCAAACATTTTTCAGTTCGAGTGAAAAACTGGAAATTGGTGATGTCGCTTTTATAATCGAAAACCGTAAACCGGTCCGCAATCAGGCGCTAGCCTATTATAGGGAGGTAGTCAAAAGGAAAGAATTGCGGGTCAATACATTCGAAAAAGTGGAAAAAGTGGAAAAAAGAGAAGATGGCAAGTTTTTAGTCAAGACATCGAAAGGGGACTATACAGCTCTGCATGTGATCATATCGACCGGATACTATGACCATCCTAACTATATGTGCATACCGGGCGAACAGCTCCCTAAAGTATTTCATTACTTCAAGGAGGGCCATCCCTACTTTAATTGTGATGTTGCAGTCATCGGTGGCAAAAACTCAAGTGTGGATGCAGCTTTGGAATTGGTCAAATCAGGAGCAAGGGTATCAGTCCTTTATAGAGGATCGGATTACTCTCCAAGTATCAAACCTTGGATTCTTCCGGAATTCGAATCATTAGTCCGCAATGGAACGATCAAGATGGAATTTAATGCGAATGTCGACAGGATAACGGAAGACAGCGTGATTTATCATGTAGGTGATGAGGAAAAAGTCATTAAAAATGATTTTGTATTTGCAATGACTGGTTACCATCCTGACCATTCCTTTTTAGCTGCAATGGGCATAACTATTGATAAGGAGACTGGAAGGCCTGCATATAACGAGGAAACGATGGAAACGAACGTTAAAGGTCTTTATATTGCAGGAGTTCTGGCAGCCGGAAATAATGCGAACGAAATCTTCATCGAGAACGGCAGGTTTCATGGTGGATTGATTGCCTATCATTTGGCCGTTAAAGAAAAGTGAATGATATAAATGAGGAGCAGTGACCGTATGGAAAAAATATCGCTAATAACGACTGGTGGGACTATTGCCAGTAAAGAAACCGTGAATGGTATGCTGGCTTCTGGTGCATTGACTGGCCATGAGTTGGCATCACTTTGCGAATTGCCCAACGATATCGAGGTTAAGGTGGTTAATCTTTTCCAGATTTCAAGCATGTCCATGTCCTTTGAGAAAATGCAACAGCTTAATTTAGCCATTCAAAAGGAATTGGAGGATCCCGAAGTTACGGGAATCGTCGTGACACACGGTACGGATACACTTGAAGAAACGGCATATTTCCTTGATGTCACGAGTAAGGACCAACGTCCAATCGTATTAACCGGCTCCCAACGTTCTCCTCAAGAAGTGGGCACCGATGTATATTCCAATCTAAGGAATTCGATATTATGCGCTGCAAGTGATCTTATTAGGGATGTTGGGGTAGTGGTCGTTTTTAATGAGCGGATCTATTCAGCAAAGTATGTCAAAAAAGTTCATGCTTCCAATTTACAGGGATTCGAATCTTTTGGCTATGGATATTTGGGGATAATTGATAATGATGTCGTAAGCATCTATCAAAAACCTTTACATAGGGAGTGTTTTGATATTCAGAATCTCATCCCAAGGGTCGATATCATCAAGTGCCATACAGGAGCTGACGGCCTCTTTATTGATGCTGCGGTTGCAAACGGTGCGAAAGGCATCGTGCTCGAGGGTGTAGGAAGGGGGCAAGTCACCCCTGTAATGGTAACCTCCATACAAGCTGCAATCGATAAAGGAATCACGATCATCATGACTACAAGTGCAGAAGAAGGAAAAGTGTACCCAGCTTATGATTATGAAGGCAGCGCATTTGATCTAAAACAACGCGGTGTGATTTTGGGCGCTGATTATGACAGCAAGAAGGCACGAATCAAGTTAGCTGTCATGCTGGCAAGCGAAAACCCTATAGATGAGACCTTCTTTAAGTACTGAAGGATTAAATAAAAAATGGAAGAGTTGATTCTTGGATTCAGTTTTTCTTCATTCCATGGTACGATTAAGGAAAAGAAGATGAAAAGAGGGTCAGCTAATGCTGGTCATGTTGTCAGCGGCTATTGCGCCAGGATTGGCGCTACTGAGCTATTTCTATTTGAAAGATCAATATGAGACCGAACCGATATCGGTTGTGGTCAAAACATTTATATTCGGTGTTTTTCTTGTATTGCCGATTATGTTCATACAGTATGTGCTCGAAACCGAACATATCTTGAATACGGATTTAGCAAATGCTTTTTTATGGGCTGCACTGCTTGAGGAATTCTTCAAGTGGTTCATACTCATTTACGTTATTTATCAGCATGTGGCATTCGATGAGCCATATGATGGGATTGTTTACGGAGCTGCAGTCTCCCTTGGATTCGCCACAATGGAGAATATTTTATACCTGCTGGCCAACGGGGTGGAACACGCTTTTCTCAGGGCCGTTCTCCCTGTATCCAGTCACGCTTTGTTCGGTGTGATCATGGGATATTATTTGGGCAAGGCGAAATTTTCGGCTTCGAATAATAGGGTCTATTTATTATTGGCATTGATCATACCAATTTCGTTACATGGGGTTTACGATTATATTTTGGTTTCCCAAAAATTTTGGGTGTACTTTATTATGCCATTCATGATTTATCTATGGTGGTTAGGCATGAAAAAAGTAAAGAAAGCACGTTTGTTGTCCGACTTTCACGCAGAAAAACTTTCACAGAATCACTACCTTAGCAAATGACGAATACTATCAAAAAACGGAGTGCTGGCATATTTTGCCCGCTCCGTTTTTTTTATGTTTGGAATAAAAAAGCCAGTAAAGAAGAAAATAGAATTACATTAATTCAAGAAAAAGAGGAGTGTTTTTGATGAAAGGAATTTCGTCAAAATGGAAATGGCTTTTGCTGTTTTCGTGTATAACTATATGTTTCGGAATTTACCCGGAAACAAGAACAAATGCCTTTTCGAGCCAAGTCATTCAAAAAGGTGCGGTTGGAGATGATGTAATTGAACTGCAGGCACGCCTGCAAAACATCGGTTACTATAACGGAAAGATTGATGGAGCCTATGGATGGGGCACTTATTGGGCACTTCGAAACTTTCAACAAGATTTCGGGCTGCCAATCGATGGTTTAGCAGGGACTACAACAAAACAGAAGTTAGCGAATGCGTCTAATTTCAATAAAGCATGGGTTCATGAGCAAATCAATAAAGGAAACGAGTTCACCTATTTTGGGGGGGTCCCCATTGAAAAACAGGTAAAAGCGAAAGGAAATGGAACTGGAGGGACGGCTACCGGAAAGGCCCCTTCCAAACCAACGACATCTGCCAATCTTCCAGGGGGTTATTCTCAAAACGATATACAGCTGATGGCCAATGCCGTTTATGGAGAGGCGCGAGGGGAGCCATATACAGGTCAGGTTGCCGTTGCAGCTGTAATCCTGAATAGGGTGGAAAGTGCCGCATTTCCTAATACCATTTCGGGAGTGATTTTTGAACCTGGGGCGTTTACGGCTGTTGCGGATGGACAGATTTGGCTTACACCGAACGAAAGGGCGAAAGAAGCCGTGGTGGATGCTATCAATGGGTGGGATCCAAGCGGTAATGCAGAATATTACTTTAATCCCGATACGGCAACAAGTAAATGGATCTGGTCAAGGGAACAAATTAAAAGAATCGGAAAACATATCTTTTGTAAGTAAGGAGGTGAAGGAAAATGATCAGGAATATAGTGATTGCCCTGCTTGTTGTAGTTGTTGCGGGAACTGCATTCTGGGGTTATCAAGAACATAAGGAAAAAAATGCTGTATTAATCAACGCGGAAAATACGTATCAGCGTGCCTTTCATGATTTAAGCTATCAAGTGGATTTATTGCACGATAAGGTCGGCAGTACTTTGGCCATGAATTCACGTTATTCATTAAGTCCGGCGTTAACAGATGTTTGGCGTATCACTTCCGAAGCCCAGAGTGATGTCGGGCAGTTGCCATTGACCTTGCTTCCTTTTAACAAGACAGAGGAATTTTTATCGAAAATTGCGGACTTCAGCTATAAAACAGCGGTACGGGACCTTGAAAAAGAACCATTGGATGATAAGGAATATGCGACACTGCAATCCTTGTACACACAGGCAGGAGACATCCAGGGCGAGTTAAGGAAAGTGCAGTATCTAGTCCTTAAAAACAATTTAAGATGGATGGATGTCGAGATGGCTCTTGCATCAGGGAAAGAAAATTCGGATAACACGATCATTGACGGATTAAAGACAGTAGAGAAAAAAGTATCTGGGTACGGGGAAACAAATGAGATGAACCCGACTTTTACTTCTGCACAACAGAGGGATGAAAACTTCAAAAATTTGCAAGGTGAAACCATTACGAAAGAAGAAGCAATCGCGACAGCAAAAAACTATGCACACTCAAAAAGCAAAAATTTGAAGGTGAATGTTGAAGAAAATGGAAAAGGTTCCGATTATGGATTTTATAGTGTGAGCATCCTCGATAAAGATTCAGATACTGAATTGAATATGGATTTGACAAAAAAAGGCGGTTACCCTATTTGGTATATCAATAATAGAGACGTGAACAAAACAAATATTGATTTGAATCAAGCCCATACAAAAGCCGAAGCTTTTTTAAAGGAACATGATTTCAGTTCACTTGAATTATTTGAAAGTGCTCAATACGATAATATCGCATTATTGAATTACGTAACATCGGAAAATGGAGTCAAGATTTACCCGGATTCAGTCAAGGTCAAAATCGCATTGGATGATGGATCCGTTATAGGTTTTTCAGCTGATGAGTATTTAAAATCACATAAAACCAGGGAAGTAGGGAATCCGAACATATCCGAGAAAGAAGCAAAGGACAAAATCAACAGCAACGTAAAAATAATGGAAGAAGGAAAGGCGTTAATCACCAATGATATTGGTGAAGAAGTTCTTTGTTATGAATTTCTCGGTACGATCAAAGACGATACCTACCGTATTTTCATTAATGCTGATACCGGTCAAGAAGAAAAGGTGGAAAAATTAAAGAATTCCGAACCGGTATATGAGAATTTAATTTAAAACAATCGCCAATCATAAGTTGTAGGGAAATGTGCTTAGTCACTTTCCCTTTTTCTTATGACATAATAACTTCATGATTATTGGATTATATGGGCCGTAGAGGTATTATGTGGTTTCCTCCTATCGAAAAGGACGTGGACGACGATGTTTAAAATTGGTGATATATCAATACTCGAACCGAAATACATACCACAGAAGGAAAAGTTCAAATGAATGGTTGTAGAAATGGGAACGGGTTGTTTCTATACGGACTTTCCCATCGATGTAGAGACTGGAAAAATTGCATTCCTTATGGATGGGACACAGTTCAATGTCACATTTTCCAATGAAGAGCAGGCTGTTTATGTATTCGAGTCTGAAGTGCCTGGAAAAGTGAAAGGTAGAATACCCATGATGCAACTTTTGCTACCCGAAGCAGAAACGTTTGTTAAAATCCAGTGGAGGAAAATTCGTACGCCTGGATGTAACCTTGGATACGGCCATTCATCCAGAACATTCCGAGTCTACCCCTTTTCGCACATTAACGGAGGATATCAGCGCTGGCGGAGCTTCCATAAGGCTTTTAAGAGGCACTGCAATTCAATCGGTTTCGCAATTATACCTGTGGATGCCGCTTACGTTGAAATCAGGTGAGTTTCATTATTTAAGGTTAAAAGCAAAGTCATTCGCGTAACGGAAAAGAGCATGGAAATATGCTGCTGCACGTCCAATTTCGTGAACCTTCAAAAAATGATGTACAGACATTAATGAGGTTTATATTTGAAAAGCAGGTGGATTTAAAGAAAAAAGGTTTGCATGTTTAACTTGATTGAATGAAAAACAGCGATTCCATCCATACTGCTAATATAAACGGATGGAGGGTGCGGCAGCTTATATGAAAACATTTGAAAGACTATTAATTAAAGTGATCATCATCCAATTGGCCTGCTTATTTTTTTTCCAATTCCTTTTGAGCAGGGAGGATCAAATCTTTGATTTGACCAAGCTCTCGAGGTATGAAGGTGTCACCAGCAATAATTATACGAAAATCATTGAAACATTCAATGGGCCCCATAAGTAAAAGCGGTGATACCCGCTTTTTTTTGTAAGAAGATTTTCAGTAAAACGATAACGTTTGATGGCTGTTGGGATCAAAAAAAGAACAAAGGTGATTTTGATCGTACACATCCCTTTTATTAATGATTTTCCCGCTAGTTGTGATAAAATGAAAAGGTACTAAATAATCAGCATGATTGTAGGATTCTTGGGAGGATTTATGAAAAAAAAATTATCAGTCGCAATCGATGGACCAGCTGCTGCTGGAAAAAGCACGGTTGCTAAAATTGTTGCAGAAAAGTTCAATTACATATATGTGGATACAGGGGCAATGTATAGGGCCATTACCTATAAGGCCCTTAATCAAAAGATTCTTCTTAATGATGAACAAGCATTATCAGAAGTTCTCATCAATACGGAAATCGAATTAAGACCAAGTGAAAATGGGCAGTTGGTTTTCTTGGATAACGAGGACGTGACAGCCCAAATCAGGAACAATGAAGTGACTGGTTCCGTTTCGGAAGTGGCCAAGCACCGGAGCATCCGGGAGGAATTGGTTCGCAGGCAGCAAATCTTAGGTGAAAATGGCGGTGTCGTCATGGATGGCAGGGACATCGGTACGCATGTGTTACCAAACGCCGAAGTAAAGGTATTTCTAATCGCTTCTGTGGATGAAAGGGCACAGCGGAGGCATCAGGAAAATATATTGAAAGGTTTTCCATCAGATATCGAAAAATTAAGGGAAGAAATCGCAACAAGGGACAAGCTGGACTCCGAACGCGAGGTATCGCCATTGAAAAAGGCAGCGGATGCTATCGAAATCGATACGACCTCATTATCGATTCAGGAAGTTGCAGAAAGTATCATGTCTTTAATAGAAGAGAGGAAAAGATGACATTGGATTTTTACACATTTGCCAAGAACATCGTAAAAGGCGTTTTAACGCCTTCGTTTAGGGTTAAAACACTCGGAAAGGAACATATCCCTAAAGAGGGCGGGGTATTGATCTGTGCCAATCACATTGATAATTTGGATCCGCCCGTAGTTGGCATGACATCTCCAAGAGATATTCATTTCATGGCGAAAGAAGAGTTGTTTCATGCACCTGTTTTAAAGGGTATATTACCAAGAGTAAATGCATTTCCCGTGAAACGTGGCAATAGCGATCGGGAATCCCTTAGGAAAGGCTTAAAGCTTTTGAAGGAGGGCAAGGCGATTGGTCTGTTTCCAGAGGGAACCAGAAGCAAGACTGGTCAATTGGGAGAAGGTTTGGCGGGGGCAGGATTTTTTGCGTTGCGGTCTGATGCCGTTATCATACCGTGTGCAATCATCGGCCCATATAAATTTTTACGTCCATTGAAGGTCGTTTACGGTCCTCCAATAAATTTTACCGAATATCGTGAACAGAAAATATCAGCCGATGAAGCCACCAAGATCATCATGGAGCATATTGGGAAATTGATTTCCGAGCATTAATAGTCCTTCATACTTGACAATTTTCTGATTTTGTTAGAATTTATAAAATAAGGGTATTGTTCCTTATTGCCGATGAAAAGGAATATAACTTTATTACTCTAAAAAAAAACTGTTTTTATCTTTATTAGGAAAGTGTTTTTATTGAACCACTTTAAATAAAATATGTGGCCGATGAAGAGGAAATTTGCTGATCAGTCATGGGTTAAGGAGGAGTTAGTAATGACAGAAGATATGAACCAAGTAGAAGTGAACAATTACAAAGTTGGGGATCAAGTTAAAGCAACCGTTTCAAAGGTAGAAGAAAAACAGGTCATTGTCGATGTGGAAAACAGCAAGACTGATGGAATCATACCTATCAGTGAGCTTTCAAGCCTGCATGTCGAAAAGGCGTCAGATGCCGTTTCGGAAGGTGATGCATTGGAGCTGGAAGTCATTAAAGTCGAAGAAGAAGCTCTCATTCTATCAAAACGTAAAATTGACGCTCTTAAGGCATGGGATGACCTGGAATTGAAATTTGAAAATGGAGACGTATTTGAGGCTGAAGTTAAAGATGTCGTCAAAGGCGGGCTTGTCGTAGATCTAGGCGTACGTGGTTTTGTTCCAGCTTCTCTAGTAGAAGACTATTTCGTTGAAGACTTTTCTGATTACAAAAACAAAACTTTAACATTCAAGATCGTTGAACTTGAGAAAGACAAAAATCGCTTAATCCTCTCACATCGGGCAGTGGTCCAGGACCAAAAGGAAAAGCAAAAAGCAAACGTCTTGGATAAGATTGAAAGCGGGCAAGTGCTTGAGGGTGTGGTCCAAAGGATTACCGATTTTGGTGCGTTCGTGGATATTGGTGGCGTAGACGGCCTTGTCCACATTTCCCAGCTTTCCCATCAGCATGTCGACAAGGCATCCGATGTCGTGTCCGAAGGGGATAAGGTGCAGGTTAAAGTGCTATCCATCGATCGTGATAATGAAAGGATTTCACTTTCCATCAAGGATACCCTTCCTGGACCTTGGGCAGGAATTGCAGAAAAAGCTGCCAAAGGCTCTAAACTGGAAGGTATCGTCAAACGCCTTGTTTCTTTTGGTGCATTCGTGGAAATTTTTCCAGGCGTAGAAGGGCTTGTCCATATATCACAAATTTCACACAAGCATATTGCCACACCGCAAGAAGTACTTAAAGAAGGCCAGTCTGTCGAAGTGAAAGTGCTGGAAGTCAATGAAACGGATCAGCGTTTATCATTGAGCATCAAGGAACTTGAAGAACCTCAATCCAATTACAACACATCAGATTATGAGATGCCTGAAGAATCGAAGGGTTTTCAGTTAGGTGAAATGATCGGTGATCAATTGAAAAAACTAAAATAAGATAATAATGGTGATGGCCTTGGAGAGAAAACAACGAAAATTAGATCATATAGAATTTGCGCTTAAGACAGGACAGCAGCATCAAACCGGACTAGAAGATATTTCGTTTATTCACCAAAGCTTACCAGGTATTTCCTTGAATAATGTGAACCTCACAGCAGAAGTTGGCGAACTTGAATTAAGTTCGCCAATTTTTATAAATGCCATGACCGGAGGCGGAGGCCCTGAAACGGAAAAATTGAATGGTGACCTAGCCATTGCTGCAAGGGAAACGGGAATCGCCATGGCGGTAGGATCGCAAATGGCAGCCATCAAGGATCCTAGCCAGCAAGCTTCTTTCAAAGTTGTAAGGAAGGAAAATCCTGATGGTGTGTTGATTGGTAATCTCGGTGGTGAAGCAACAGTCGAACAGGCTAAGCGGGCAAGCGAAATGATCGGGGCCGATGCCCTTCAAATACATATTAACGTCATCCAAGAATTGACGATGCCTGAAGGGGACAGGGATTTTGCGGGTACCCTTTCGAGAATAGAAAAAATCAATGAAACGATCGGAATTCCTGTCATCGTAAAAGAAGTTGGATTTGGGATGAGTATGGAAACGGTACGGCAATTACATTCCGTAGGTGTTTCAATCATTGATGTAGGCGGGTTTGGCGGAACGAATTTTGCTAAAATCGAGAATGAAAGACGAGCAAAAATACTCGGATATTTTAATGAATGGGGCATACCGACAGCCGCTTCGATTGTCGAAGCAGTGAATGTTTCACCACAGCTTTCAGTCATTGGGTCGGGTGGCATTCAAAGCCCTTTGGAAATTACAAAAAGCCTGGCGCTAGGAGCGAAAGGTGTCGGATTGGCTGGACATTTCCTCAAGCTATATAAAGAGTTGGGCTTGGAGCATTTGATTAAAGAAATACATTACATACATGAAGATTTAAAGGTCATCATGACTGCACTCGGATGCGGTAATATCTCAGAGCTAAGAAAATCGAAATTAGTCATCAAAGGAAATACCTATCATTGGTTATCTCAAAGAGGCATTGATTGTTCCGCGTATGCTAAATGAATGACCACAAAAAGGAAGCATCTCATTGGATCGAATGGAGATGCTTCCTTTTTGTTCATGGATAGACTTAACTATTCCTTTTTCGTGCCTCTTCAGGGCTTTCCATTCTTGTTGCCCCTTTATGACCCAGTGATTGGTCCCTGTCGGACTCCACCCGTTTACTTTCTCTTAATTTCTTCTCTTGTCGATCTTTTCCCATGATTCACACCTCCTTTTTAAATGAATGGGGTAAGGTTTCCTCATTAAATGCCGTGCTTAATGTTTATACTTTGAATAAACAACCCATAATGTTCCTAAAAGGGGGGACGCTGCATGGATGGAATTATATTTTATTGGATTTCATGGATAGTTTGGGTCATTGTCATGTATTTTATTCCGAAAACGGTTCCCTTTCGTTTTGATTTTCTTTTTCATCTATTAGCCGTAATGGTATTAGCGGGCTATAAACTGGAGTCTCCGTTGGTTTCCGTGCATTTGAGCGGACCGTATCTTTTCTTTATTCTGTGTGTATATATTAGGAAGAAATCCATCATCAAGTTGATGGAACTGATCAGCGGAAGTCTTATTATCACTCTCGCCTATGCGAGTTTTCAACTTTTTTCTTTACTTGATCCGATATGGCTCATAATGAAACCTTCTTATCTATTGTGTATTTTCCTGAATTATCTTATATTATTACTTTTTAAAAATTGGAAACATCGATTGTTCGTCCTTTTAATTGGGATGCTGCTGGGAGATATCATATATTCCGGATTACTTGCTTACCACTCTTTACCTTATGTGGCCCTTGCTTACGCATGGCATGATAATGCCGTGCTGGTATTGGGAGCAAATATACTGTGGAGAATGTTGGAACTGGTTGGCCAATACATTTATACAATTTCCCATTCGAGATTTTTATCAAAACAAGGAAAAGAGAATTTTAATCAATGAGTATGGAGAAAATTAGTATGGGGTATTAGCTGTTTTATCAAAAGACAGAAATATAAATGGAACCAATTGGAATTGGAAGGCTTTTATTCATACAATCATTGTTGATTGGCGAGAAATTTGTTACTATAGGATAGTTAGAGGTCTGTAGATAAATCGTAAAATGCTCTAAACAATTAAAAAGGAAGCCGTATGCCGAAGCTTTCTTCATTTTTTTGGGCTGTTTAGAATCAAGTTTTAGCATGCAGAGGGTTCAGCTTCATGTCACCTAAGGAACCGGGGCGTCAAGTGGACAAACCGCCCGTGAATACCTGATGAGTTTAACTGAACATCAGTTGGGATTATCCTTACTGATGAAAGATTCCTTTAAATGATGATGAATACAACCTTTTCCTTTAAAAGGAAATTATGAAAATCAATAATGCAAAGCAACCGTAATAAATGCATTCATGAATTTCGTGACTTTGACAGAGATATAGTAGCAGAAAGGGTGAATAGCAATGCCAAAACCGGTAATTGCGATAGTCGGTCGTCCGAACGTGGGAAAATCGACAATCTTTAATAGAATAGTTGGAGAACGGGTTTCGATTGTTGAAGACGTTCCAGGAGTGACCCGGGACAGGATTTATAGTTCGGGTGAATGGTTGACACATGATTTCAACATTATTGATACAGGTGGAATTGATATCGGTGACGAGCCGTTCCTAGAACAAATTCGCCAGCAGGCTGAAATTGCCATTGACGAAGCTGATGTGATAATTTTTATGACGAATGGTCGTGAAGGTGTAACGGCTGCTGATGAAGAGGTCGCAAAGATACTATATAAATCAAGAAAGCCGGTTGTCCTTGCAGTAAATAAAGTCGATAACCCAGAAATGAAAGATCAAATTTATGATTTCTATGCGTTAGGTTTTGGCGATCCATTCCCGATCTCCGGGTCTCATGGACTTGGCCTTGGTGACCTTCTGGATGAAGCGGCTAAACATTTCCCTAAATTTGACGGCCCGGATTATGCTGATGATGTCATTAAATTCAGTTTGATTGGAAGACCGAACGTAGGTAAATCTTCTCTGGTCAATGCATTGTTAGGTGAAGAACGCGTCATTGTCAGTGATATTGAAGGTACGACTCGTGACGCGATTGACTCTCCGTATAAGTATAATGGCAAAGAGTATGTCATTATTGATACAGCAGGGATGCGGAAAAAAGGCAAGGTGTATGAAAGTACGGAAAAATATAGCGTACTTCGTGCATTAAGGGCAATTGAACGTTCAGACGTTGTTCTTGTAGTCCTGAACGCTGAAGAAGGAATTCGTGAGCAGGATAAGAAAATTGCGGGATATGCCCATGAAGCGGGTAGGGCGGTCATCATCGTCGTCAATAAGTGGGATGCCATCGAGAAAGATGAAAAAACGATGAAGGATTTTGAAGAAAAGATCCGTGCTCATTTCCTGTTCTTGGATTATGCGCCAATCATTTATCTTTCTGCCTTAACGAAAAAACGGACACATACCTTAATACCGGTCATTGATCAGGCTAGTGAGAATCATGCTATCCGGGTTCAGACAAATGTATTGAATGAAGTGGTAATGGATGCCGTGGCAATGAATCCGACACCGACTCATAATGGAAACCGTTTGAAAATTTACTATACGACACAGGTAGCCATCAAGCCGCCAACTTTCGTCGTATTCGTTAACGATCCGGAGTTATTGCATTTCTCATATGAGAGATTTTTAGAAAATCGAATTAGGGATGCCTTTGGTTTTGAAGGAACACCAATACGAATTTTTGGACGCCAGAGAAAATAGTAAAGGTGGTTATACCGTGGTAAAAGAAAAAGAAAGTATCGCAGTGATTGGAGCGGGGAGCTGGGGGACTGCTTTAGCGCTTGTAATCGCTGATAACCAGCATGAAGTGAGATTATGGGGACATAATCAGAAACAAATCGATGAAATCAATCAAAATCATACGAATGAAAAATACTTGCCTGGGATTGAATTGCCTTTGGGGATTAAAGGTTATTCTTCCCTTAAGGAAGCGTTGGCCGGGATTGAAATAATTATTTTGGCGGTGCCGACAAAAGCCTACAGGGAAGTGCTTGGCCAGATTAAAGAGGCTCATGATAAACCATTGACGATCGTTCATGTGAGTAAAGGAATTGAACCTGATACACTGCTTCGTATATCAGAAATGATTGAAGAAGTCTCTTCGGCGGATTGGCTTAAAGATATAGTGGTTCTTTCTGGACCGAGCCATGCAGAAGAAGTCAGTTTACGTCACCCGACAACAGTTGCCGTTTCTTCAAAGAATATGAAAGCTGCCGAAAGGGTTCAGGACATCTTTATCAATAATAATTTCCGTGTCTATACAAATCCGGACTTGATTGGTGTTGAAATCGGTGGGGCATTAAAGAACATCATTGCTTTGGGTGCCGGCCTTACGGATGGTTTAGGCTACGGGGATAATGCCAAGGCTGCATTAATGACACGGGGATTGGCTGAAATATCCCGTCTAGGGGTGGCCATGGGGGCTAACCCACTAACGTTTTCAGGTTTAGCTGGGATTGGCGACTTGATCGTCACTTGTACAAGCGTTCATTCCCGTAATTGGAGAGCTGGGAATATGCTTGGTAAAGGGCAAAAGCTTGAAGAAGTTTTGGAAAACATGGGGATGGTCGTTGAAGGTGTCAGAACCACTAAAGCCGCCTATCAACTAGCCCAAAAGTACGAAGTGAATATGCCGATCACCGAAGCCCTGTACGATGTTTTATTCAATGGGGAAGAAGTGAAAAAGGCAGTTGACCTTTTGATGAATCGTTCAAAAACGAATGAGATGGAAGAACTTTTTAACATATTGGATAGCAGGCAGCAGGATTAATCTCCAATCTGTTGATTTTCATAAAAGAATTTCATTAAATTAGGCATTTGATGATGCGCCTTGCCGTGTATCAGCATACAATGCAACGAAAGTAAACTAGTAATTTGACCTCGGCACGGGGGATTTAGTCAAATGAGCAGAAGATATTTAGATATCTTCTGCTTTTTTTATTGGCAAAAAATCTTCTGTTTATGAATAATTGAATAGATTATTCGAATTTGCATAAATCATTCTACATATTTCCTTGTTTTTTGTTAAAAATCGACCCTTTTTTTTGGTATGAAAATTGCGAAGTGTAATATGACCAACAATTTATAAGGGAGGCTAGAAAAGTTTGTCTTAACTTTTCTCGCATAAAAGGAAGGGGAATGATACATGCAAACAGGTAATCTGAAAAGGTCATTAAACTTGTGGCATATCGTATTGCTCGGTGTTGGATATATGACGCCGATGGTTGTTTTTGATACATTCGGGATAGTTTCCGAAAAAACCGGGGGGCATGTGCCGACCGCTTATATCATTGCTCTTTTGGCAATGTTGTTTACAGCAGCCAGTTATGGAAAAATGGTTAAAATATATCCGCAGGCAGGTTCATCCTATACGTACACACAAAAAACGATCAGTCCGCATTTAGGCTTCCTCGTCGGGTGGTCTTCGTTACTTGACTATTTATTTTTACCGATGGTGAACGGCATTTTGACAAAAATATACTTAACTGCTCTTTTTCCGGAAGTATACCCGTGGATATGGGTGGTGGCATTTGTCCTTTTAATGACAGTCATTAACTTATTCAATGTTAATTTTGCGGCCAACTTTAATAGCTTCCTTGTTTTTTTTCAAATGTTGGTCATCATCATTTTTGGGGCACTTGTCGTTAAAGGAGTCATGGGTGGAGAAGGGACTGGAGAGGTCTTGTCGGTTCATCCATTCATCGGGCCCCATATGGAAATCTCGTCGCTCATAACTGGTGCTACAATCCTTTGTTTTTCTTTTTTGGGATTTGACGCAGTCACTACTTTATCGGAAGAAACACCGAATCCATCCAAAACGGTCCCCCGGGCCATCTTTTTGACTGCCCTGATCGGAGGGGTTTTATTCGTGACGGCATCATTCTTTACACAGTTATTTTTCCCGGATGTTTCCCGTTTTAGCGATCCTGAAGCAGCTTCTCCGGAAATTGCCCTTTTCGTGGGCGGGAAGTTATTTCAGGCATTCTTTCTTGCAGGAACCTTATGCGGTACGCTTGCCTCCGGTCTTGCATCTCACGCTAGTGTTTCTAGGTTGCTATATGTCATGGGGCGTGACCAAATGATTCCGAAAAAACTATTTGGGTTTGTCCACCCCAAGTACAACACGCCATTTTTTAATGTCATTTTTGTCGGGTCGATATCACTGGTTGCCTTATTCCTTGATTTGGTTACGGCCACTTCCCTCATAAACTTTGGGGCATTAATCGCTTTTACCTTCGTGAATATTTGTGTAATCGTCCATTCGATAAGAAACAAAAGCTTCAGAACGATTAAAGGTTTTCTTTCAACTATTCTGTCCCCGGTTTTAGGCGCGGCTTCGGTCTTCATCCTTTGGCTTAATCTCGAGATGAGTTCCTTGATTTTAGGAATAGTCTGGGCGGTAATTGGGATTGGTTATCTTCTATATCGGACAAAATGGTTTACGGAATCCCCTCCGTTATTCCAATTTGAAAAAGCACAGTGAATTTATTCTACTGTTTCATTACACGAGGGAGGGTGTTATATGCCTGATAAGAAATGAAGAGGTCATTAATGCTATTGCTTGTTGTCTATTTCCGTTCATGGCGTTAGCAACATGTATTCAGCGCTTAGGGCAAGAATATGTCGCTTAGTATGGTGCCCGGGAGCTTTCATGGTAATGCTTTTCCCGGCGTACGGTTATGTAATGTTGGCAAAGTCATTCCTTCGGCAGGTTCGGTATAGGTTTATATGTCCATTCATACATACGCCTGTTTTTGCAGGTTAGTCGACACTGATGGATTAATTATTCATTTCAATTATATTGCTTTTAATAAATTTCCTTCTGTACTGACCTTTCCATAAGCATTAAATTTACTGATTATTGTGACGGATCTCTTGTCATGGTTGGGAAAGTGGGTGTTATTTATCTGGGAAATTATGTAGGGGGATGAATAAGGAATAGCGACGGGGGCAGAAGCATGGAAGCATATATGTTACCCTTGGTTCCTTATAGTGTTGCAAACAGGTATTAAGCTGTAATGACGGTATGGAGGGAGCTGTCCTATCTGTATAAAAAGCCCTAGCAGAGGGCGGCCATCCACGAATCATAACAAACAGGAATAAGCAAAATTCAAACATGATTGGAATGTATAAGATAAGGTGGACGGTCCTTTATAAAATAAGTCTAAGCTGCATATCAGGTTTTTAGGTCAAAAGGGTCCGTTTAAGGACCCTTTTGTCGTGGGATGAGTAAAGGTAAATGCTGGATATGAGTAATGGTGCCTCTTATTTTTTATCTTGCAATTCGGAATTGTGATAAAATATAGGTTAGGTTACAAAAGGAGAGTGAAACTGTGTTATCTATTCCGGATGATAAAATTAGACCATTCATAACTATAACAATTGATCAGCCTACATTTTCAGACCAAAATATTCATGAGATACAGGAACCTTTCTTCTTTCTTATGAAGGAAAATCAAGTGTTTGCGTATATCCGCATGGATGACCTCCCGTTAAATGAAAAAATAACGACAGTCGATCAGCTTTTACAGTATGCTTTTTCGATTGATAATGTCTGTAAATTGCACCCTAACATTTCCTTGCCGCATTTGTTTCAAATTATCGGTGAGCCTATCGTACTGATAAAAACGGATGATGGCCTGCTAACCGGTTATGTAAAAAGGGAAGATGTATTAGCTGAATTATTCAAGCAGGACAGCAAACAAAATTTAGACCTGTTAAATGTTATATTAACCTCCATTCCTATGGGGATATTTGTGGCTGATAAAGAAAAGAATATCGTGAACTTCAATGAATCAGGCTTGAAGATGATAAAAAAACCTTCTGAACAAGTCCTTAATGAACCTGCTGCGAGCATCTTCAATAAGCAGCATATACATAGCGTGTTTGCCAGCGGGAGCAGTATTCTGAATCAGTTGGAGATTACTGATGTCATGAGTGTGCTTGTCGACTATAGCCCGATTCTGAACCATGAAAAAGAAGTCGAAGGCCTGATCATCATTGTTCAGGATTTACCGATGGTTGAGGAAATGGCCATGGAAATAGAATTGATAAAAAGCTCGAATAAAGATTTGAATGCCATTTTAGCGAATATCTATGATGAAATACTTGTAGTCAATCAAAAAGGAGAGCTGCTGCGCTATAGTGACAGCATCATCTCGGGATTCTGGGGGAAGGACTTAAAAGATTATATCGGGAAGAATCTCTTGCAATTAGAGGATGAAGGGATTTTTAATCCTTCGGTAACCCGGTTAGTCCTTGAACAAAAAAAGAAAGTTTCGATTGTCCAAGATACGAAAATGAATAAGAAAGTCCTTTCCGTCGGCACCCCTGTGTTCAATGAAAAAGGGGAAATAGATCGAATAGTCATTGCATCAAGGGATATAACGGAAACGACACAATTGAAATCGGAATTAAATGAAATGAGGAAAGAACTGGACTCTTTCAAAAAACAGGATCAATTTTATAAAGAGTTGGTTTTTGCAAGTCCTAAAATGGAGCAGATAATCAGCCAAGTCAAGAAAATCGCCCATTTTTCATCTACTGTATTAATTAATGGGGAGTCGGGAGTAGGTAAAGAAGTGATAGCTGAAGCCATTCATAAAATGGGCAGGCGATCTAAAATGCCTTTCCTGAAGATAAATTGCGGGGCGATTCCGGAAAACCTTCTCGAAAGTGAATTGTTTGGTTATACGAAGGGTTCCTTTACAGGAGCGGATAAAAATGGGAAGGTAGGATACTTTCAGCAGGCCAATAAAGGTGTTTTATTCCTGGATGAAGTTGGTGACATGCCCATACATCTGCAAGTCAAGCTGCTGCGGGTACTCCAGGAACAGGAAGTGATTCCGATTGGCAGCACTACACCCATTTCCATTGATGTTCAAATTGTTGCGGCCACGAATAAGAGTCTGGAAAAAATGGTCGAGATGGGCACGTTCCGGGAAGATTTATTCTATCGGTTGAACGTCATACCCATACATGTGCCCCCATTAAGGGAAAGGCCGGAGGATATCCCGCCGCTAGCCTTTCATTTCCTGCAAAAACTGAATGAAAGGTATCAGCGGAATTATCACTTTTCCCCTGATGCATTAAATATACTGGAAGTCTATACTTGGCCGGGAAACATTCGTGAGTTGCAGAACATGATTGAAAGGTTGGTTGTTTCTGCAGATGAAGAGATGATCGATGCTGACTTCATTCAAAGGTTCATACCTGTGGGCAGTGACTTTAAACAAACGAAACCCATCATTACGAGAATCCTTCCGCTGCAGGAAGCGCAGGATCATGTGGAAGAACAATTGATCATGCTTGCCATGAAACAGTATAAAACCACGACCAAAGCGGCCAAAGCGCTCGGGATAAGTCAATCGTCAGTGAGCAGGAAGTATCAAAAAGTGTTAGTTGAACAACAAAGTAAGAAAATCGAAAATGATGCATTTTGATCAAAAGCCGTTGCCGAGTGATGAAAATCACTTGTCAACGGCTTTTATTTTTATGAAGGCATTTTCGAAGCTTTTCAATGATTTCCCAAACTTGATTATGCAAAGTGAAATAACGATATGCATATTTGCATAGTTTTAGAGTGGTTTTTTTAAAAAAAATGCGATTTTATTGGTTAATTAACTTGGCATGCTTCTTGCTTGATTAGTAAGTATAAGAAAAAAGGGAGGTAAGCATCAAAGTTTCATAAAACAAGCAAACTTAATTAACCCATCAACTAAAGCTATAAAAAAAGGAGATTATAAAATGTCAATTAACGTAGAAAGTAAAAACACTCAAGCTAACCAATCAGCAACTCAAGATTATATTAAAAAGGTTCTTCAATTAATCGAGCAGAAAGAAATTTCAAAAGAAGATGCACAGTGGGTAACAAGAGAAACGGTCGAGAATTTCCGTAACCATGTAAACCCTGGGTTTTTGGAATACCGGAAGACGGTCACTAAAGACACACAGTTCGCTTCGGTGGAGTGGTCTGATCAAGATTCCTGTTTTACGGATGTAAATGGAAAAAAATATATTGATTGTTTAGGTGGCTTTGGTATTTATAATGTTGGCCATCGTAACCCTAAAGTAGTAAAGGCAGTAACCGATCAATTGCAAAGACAAGCCCTTCATAGCCAGGACTTACTTGATCCATTACGTGCAATGCTTGCCAAGATCCTTGCCGAAATCACACCGGGAGATCTAAAATACTCATTCTTTACGAACAGCGGTACCGAGAGCGTGGAAGCTGCACTTAAGTTGGCTAAAATGTACAGTGACAAATACACGATCATTTCCACGACAAAATCATTTCATGGGAAAAGCCTTGGTTCCCTATCGGCAACGGCAAAGGGCATGTTCAGAAAACCGTTCATCCCGTTGGTTCCAGGTGTGCGCCATGTACCGTTCGGTGATGTGGATATGATGAGAAAAACGTTTGAAAGTTGTGCATTGGTCGGTGAAGATGTTGCTGCTGTGCTGTTAGAGCCTATTCAAGGTGAAGGAGGGGTCATTCTGCCTCCGCAGGATTATTTAAAGCAGGTTCGGGCATTATGTGACGAATATGATGCGTTATTGATCTTGGATGAAGTGCAAACAGGAATGGGACGGACAGGTAAAATGTTTGCATCCCAGCTATATGATGTTGTTCCGGACATTATTTGTTTAGCGAAAGCATTTGGTGGCGGTGTAATGCCTGCAGGCGCTGTTGTAGCCAATGAGAAAGTATTTAAAAGCTGGTTCGACAATCCATTCATGCATACTACGACATTTGGTGGAAATCCATTAGCTTGTGCTGCGGCCATCGCTACGATCGACGTACTTTTGGAAGAAAACTTACCGCAGCGTGCTGCGGAAGTTGGAGAATACTTCTTAAATGGGTTAAGGGAAGTGGCTGCTGAGCACAAAGATAAGGTGCTTGAAATCCGTGGCCAAGGATTAATGATCGGTATTGAGTTCCATAAAGATGAAGTGGGTTATGAATTCTCAAAAGCCCTTTTTGATAAAGGCATTTTGGTGGCAGGTACGCTTATTAATTCCAAAACAATCAGGATCGAGCCATCATTGACTATTAAGCTGGATGAAGTCGATACAGTAATTAAAGCGTTTAAAGAAGTCTTGCCAACTCTTCAATCTTAATTAAAAAAAGCAGAAAAACAGCCTTTGGCTGATTCAGACTGTAGATAAAAAGGTTTCGGAATGGTATCATTCCGAAACCTTTTTGAATTTGTAGCAGTTTTAGATAATGATGAACTCTCCAAGTTCATTATTTCCACCATTTCTCCCCTTCGTCAAGTCCAGGTGGCCATCTTCTTTACATGAATGGGAACCTCCATTCTACTAATCTGCAAGAGGTGTTCTAAGTAAACATTTCAAGCTGATCAAAGGTATCCTCACCACCTCGAGTATTCATCCTTAAATAAGGAGCTTATCTTCCTGTTAACACAAGGTTGACTGGAACGGAACGTACGAGACTCCTGCGGGAAAGCGGGGCCAAGGGAGACCCCACAGGCGCTAATAGAGCCGAGGGCGGACCTTCCGGTAAAGCGAGTGCCCTACGTTCCAATCAACGGTCAAATTTTAAACACCTTAAAAAACTGTCGACAAACTCAATTATTATCGAGTTTGTTTATAAACTGAAACAGTCATTGCGCTGTTTTTTTGTTGCTTGGAGGAGGGAATAATTACATATTTCTCGTTTTATAACTGGATCTCAGAATTTTTTTTCACGAGAACGAGTAATGAAAACGGGAATTACACAGATTGGACAAGGATTTAATTCCTTTAACGTAATTTGGTATGTTATAATAATTTCTGGAAAAAGGAGTGATGAAGATATGACACCTGCCCTGCAAAAAATGTGGATATCCTTTATAGCTATGGGCTTTATGGTTATCTCTATATTTCTAATCTACTTAAGCCGCTATAAATTAAAAGGTTTTTGGAGAGTCTTGACAGCAATTATCGCATACATACTTATGATTCTGGCCGGCTTGATCATCCTAATCGTTGTTCTTAGCGGGCCAACCACTTGATAGGTGAGGAGAAATGATGAGAAATTTTTTCAAAATATTATGTTTATTATGCATCTCTGTATCATTATCCGGCTGCTTATATCCGGAGAAGCAAAAAATGCAAAACCAACTGCCTTATAAAGAACAAATACAATCCGTCCAAAGTGCAGTGGATCAATTTCAGAAGGATGAAGGCGGCATACTGCCGATAGTTACTAAAGATGCAGGGACACCGATTTATCAAAAATATGTCATAAAATTTTCTAAGATTTCGCCGAGGTATATGGCTGAACCGCCTGACAATGCCTTTGAATCAGGGGGTGTCTTTCAATACATCCTCGTTAATGTTGAAAAAGATCCGACTGTAAAGCTGTTGGATGTCAGGATGGCGCAGAAGATTCAGGATGTTTCCTTGAGATTGACTGCCTATCAGCAAAGCAACGGATACCCGCCGTTTAAGGAAAGGTTATCCGATAATGTCTTCACGCTTGATTATGAAAAGATGGGCCTGAAGGAAGCTCCGACGGTCACGAGTCCATTTTCACAAAAAGATTTATACCTTATAGTCGATGGTCAAGGCAGCATTTTTGTTGATTATACCCCGGATTTACTTGAGGCATTGAAGAAGAATGAGGGGAAAATCAAGCAAGGTGAAGATATCCGGGAACTGCTGGTGCAGAGTTCGGAGTTCGTCCCTGCCTATTCGTTACCATATACAATTGATGAAAAAACAAATACTCCAATATTTCTTACAAAATAGGCATAACCCTTCTTCTGCAAAATATATTGTAGGGGAAGGGTTATTTCTTTTATCTTTATTTCATCTTACTTTTAAAATAACAACCCTTATATAAAAATTTCTGGTGGAGGAAGGGATTGAACCAGGGAAATAAATGGAATAAATTTTTAGGACAACATCATAGATATATATTGTCCTAAATAAATGCAAATGGATAAACGAAATCCCAAAACTCTAATTCGGGAGGGGATACCTTGGAAAAGGTAGATATTTTTAAAGATATAGCTGAACGGACCGGTGGCGATATATACTTGGGGGTGGTCGGTGCCGTCAGGACTGGAAAATCCACATTTATTAAAAAATTCATGGAGCTAGTCGTCATTCCGAATATACCGTCTGAGGCGGACCGCGCCAGGGCACAGGATGAATTGCCACAAAGTGCTGCCGGAAAGACGATCATGACGACGGAACCCAAATTCGTACCGAACCAGGCAGCATCGATTCAAGTAGCTGAAGGTCTCGACGTGAACATCCGTTTAGTCGATTGTGTCGGTTATACAATACCCGGGGCAAAAGGGTATGAGGATGAAAATGGTCCCCGCATGATTCACACGCCTTGGTATGAAGAGCCGATTCCGTTCAATGAAGCTGCCGAGATCGGTACTCGTAAAGTAATTCAGGATCATTCCACATTAGGTGTGGTCGTTACGACGGATGGTTCGATAGGAGAAATCCCGCGAAGTGATTATTTAGAGGCCGAGGAAAGGGTCGTCGAAGAATTGAAGGAGGTTGGCAAGCCATTTATCATGATTGTCAATTCCGTTCAGCCTCACCACCCGAATACGGTAGCACTGAGGGAATCCTTGCAGGAAAAGTATGATATCCCCGTATTGGCCATGAGTGTCGAAGGAATGCGGGAATCGGATGTTTACAGCGTACTGCGCGAGGCTTTGTACGAATTTCCTGTTCTCGAGGTCAATGTTAATCTCCCGAGCTGGGTAATGGTTCTGCGCGAGGATCATTGGTTAAGGGAAAGTTACCAGGAAGCGGTTAAAGAGACAGTCAAGGACATTAAGCGCCTGAGGGATGTTGATCGTGTAGTCGGTCATTTCAATGAATTCGAGTTCATTGACCGTGCAGCGCTTGCAGGCATTGAGATGGGGCAGGGGGTTGCAGAAATAGATCTATACGCCCCGGATGAACTATATGATGATATTCTGAAGGAAATTGTCGGTGTGGAGATTCGGGGTAAGGATCATCTGTTATCATTGATGCAGGACTTTGCGTATGCGAAAGCAGAATATGATCAGGTGGCCGATGCGTTGAGAATGGTTAAACAAACAGGATATGGTGTCGCAGCCCCATCCCTTAACGATATGAGTCTTGATGAACCGGAAATCATCCGCCAGGGAGCCAGGTTCGGTGTCAGGCTAAAAGCTGTAGCTCCTTCCATCCATATGATCAAGGTCGATGTCGAATCCGAATTCTCGCCAATCATCGGTACGGAAAAGCAAAGTGAGGAATTAGTACGGTATCTGATGCAGGATTTCGAAGACAATCCACTTTCCATTTGGAACTCCGATATTTTTGGAAGAAGCCTAAGTTCCTACGTAAGGGAAGGCATACAGGTGAAATTAGCGATGATGCCAGACAATGCACGCTATAAATTAAAAGAAACACTTGAGAGGATTATTAATGAGGGCAGTGGCGGTTTGATTGCCATCATCTTATAGAAAACGTTTAAGGCCGGACCAACTCCATTTATGGATTGGTCTTTTTACATGGAAGAAACGGCAGGATCGAAAGAAAAATATCATTTATGAACGCTAATATTTGAATTAATCTGCTGTTCTTTAGTATAATCTTGAAAAAACCTTGTGGTTAAGCGATTTTCAGCAATATAATAAGTTTAATTTCTATAAAAAAGGGAAATGATGAATAGCGAAAGACAAAATTTATAATATATACAATTATTGATGAAAAGATTCCCATTATTTTTTGAATTCCCTTGCTAAGCTTATAGGATTTGTGATAATCTACATACAGAAAACGCGTTATAACAGCGATTTCAACCTATTTATAAATTTCTGAATGAATTATTTGGAAATTAAATCGGCTTGGTAATCCCTGATTGTCAGTGAATGAAAAATTTTTGACCGAAGCTAATATCAAATCACTATTATAGTGTTGTAATAATGATTTTTTATAAAGATTCCTTTTGGGAGGAGGTGAATGGCATGAACAAAACAGAATTAATTAATGAAGTTGTTACAGCAACTGAAATTTCTAAGAAAGACGCTACAAAAGCTGTTGATGCTGTTTTTGATACAATCTTAGAAGCTCTAAAAAACGGTGATAAAGTCCAATTGATCGGTTTTGGTAACTTTGAAGTTCGTGAACGTGCGGCTCGTAAAGGGCGTAACCCACAAACTGGTGACGAAATCGAAATTGCAGCTAGCAAAGTGCCAGCTTTCAAACCCGGTAAAGCGCTGAAAGATGCAGTGAAGTAATTCTACCATTACATACGGGTGCTTAACCGAAAAGGGCCGCGTGAAAACGCGGTCCTTTTTTTGCTTCTTAATTTCCATCTGTGATAATATAAAAGACAGTGAATATTTTAGATACGCTTCAGATGGTAAATCTGTCACAAGAAAATACCCATCCGAAACCGCTTTTGGCGAAACCGCCTTTAAAGGGCTTCAATCTTTGGGTAATCGGTCGCTTTATAATTGCAATTATGGATTTCCGGGTGCAACGCGCTTTGGTTTTTTTATCTGAATACATAATATTATTGATTTTTTAGGAGGTACAAAAAATGGCTAATGTTGATCATGCCAAATTAGAAGAAGCGGTTAAAATGCTTCTCGAGGCTGTAGGGGAAGACCCAACGAGGGAAGGACTGCTGGATACTCCTGCTCGTGTAGCCAGAATGTATGAAGAAATTTTTTCTGGACTTAATCAGGATCCAAAGGAATATTTCGATACTGTTTTTGGGGAGGACCATGAAGAACTCGTACTTGTAAAGGATATTCCGTTTTACTCGGTATGTGAACATCATTTAGTCCCTTTTTACGGGAAAGCCCATGTAGCATATATTCCGAAAAACGGAAAAGTGACTGGTTTAAGCAAATTGGCACGGGCGGTTGAGGCTGTATCGAAGCGTCCGCAGCTTCAAGAGCGCATCACTTCTACAGTTGCAGACTCGATAATGGAAAAGCTCGAGCCTCATGGTGTAATGGTTGTAGTCGAGGCTGAACATATGTGCATGACCATGCGAGGCGTGAAAAAACCCGGATCTAAAACAGTGACTTCAGCTGTAAGGGGAACGTTTGCGAAGGATCACCGTACTAGAGCTGAAGTACTGGCATTCATTAAAGACTAAGGATATGGGGGCAGGAAAAAATGAATGATAAAAAGATTCTGAATGATTTTGTCGTAATCAAAGCCATTGAGGATAGTGTGAATGTCATCGGGTTGACAAGGGGAACGGACACCAAGTTTCACCACTCCGAAAAACTGGACTCAGGAGAGGTGATGATCGCACAATTCACGGAGCATACCTCGGCAATTAAAATCAGGGGCCATGCAAAGGTCTATACTCCATTCGGAGAGATAGAAAGTGATTCCAAAAAGAATTCACCTGACAAATGATCGTTTCTCAATGCTTGGTTAATTATAAATCAATCACCTGATATCGCGTTTAACAAGCTGTAAATTTCCCGCATCCATTTTTTTGAAGAGCAAAAGTCGATGATTTCCTTGTTTTTGGAAGTTTCATTTTATAAACGTTGACCATTTCATCTGATTGTTTTTATGGTATAATAATGTGTATTTTACACAGACAGAAACCAATATGTATGTATGAAAAAAATTATCTTTCGGGGATGCAAGGGTGATCTCAATTGTTAAACATAACGGACGACATAAGGCAATTAAAACGATTAATAGAAACGAAAGCTCAACATCCATATTTGTTGAAGTATATACAAAAGCCAAGCTTGGACGAAGATAAACTGATGTTGCTTTGGGGATTGTTTAACGATTTGGACGTTACAAGCGAAAAACGGAATCAATACATCATTTCAACCATGTTAGTGCAAATAGCTCTGGATACCCATGAAATCGTCTCGAATTCGGGTGAAGGAATCGAGTCGCCGGAGGTATTGAAAAATCGCCAATTACAAGTGCTTGCCGGTGATTACTATAGTGGCTTATATTATCAAGGGCTTGCCAGTATAGGTAATGTTGATATGATCCGTATCCTTTCAAGCGCGATAAAAAAAATAAATGATAATAAAATCATTCTATACCAACAAGGGTCGATTCAAGATGTACCAACGCTTTTAATGACGATAAAAGCGATCGAGGCTTCGCTGATTCAGAAACTTGCGGATTACTATAATGAGCCTGCCTGGATAGAGATATCGGAAGATCTGCTGCTTGTAAAACGGTTGCATGCCGAGAAGAGAAGTTATATGAAGTCGGGGGAATCAATAGTTTTTGATGCCCTAAGGGAAATGCCTTTTGATGACTCGATCGGTGGGGATGTTCCCATTTCGGAAAAGGAAGAACAGGTACGCACCCAATTCGACAAGTGCCTGAGGGATGCCAGGCAATCCGTAGAGCGCTCGATGCGGAAGCTGGCAAAGTTGGATGATGAACTACTGGAAAGAGTGAAGGCCATCTTGGAACAAACAGAGAGTATGGCAAATTCATATGTGAAAGAAGGGTGAATCATGGAGCAGTCTAAAGAGCAAAAAGTTCATCATGTCTTTGAAAAGATTTACGGAAATTATGACAAGATGAATTCCCTCATAAGCTTTAAACAGCATCTTAAATGGCGGAAGGCTACAATGGCCATCATGAATGTCCCAAAAGGCGCCCATGCACTGGATGTATGCTGTGGAACAGCGGACTGGACCATTGCCCTTGCTAATGAAGTAGGACCAGAAGGAAAGGTTGTTGGTCTGGATTTTAGTAAAAACATGCTGAAAATCGGCGAACAAAAGGTGAAGGAACTCAATCTGGATCAAGTTTCCCTAATGCATGGGAATGCAATGGAACTTCCTTTTGAGGATAATAGCTTTGACTATGTCACGATCGGTTTCGGGCTGCGGAATGTTCCTGATTACATGAAAGTGCTTAAAGAGTTAAACCGTGTAGCGAAGCCAGGTGGTATGGTCGTTTGCCTGGATACGTCACAGCCAACGATGCTAGGCTTTAAACAGGGTTATTATTTTTATTTCCGTTTCATCATGCCCATGTTCGGCAAATTATTCGCAAAAAGCTATAGTGAATACTCATGGCTGCAGGAATCGGCTCGAGATTTCCCAGGCATGAAAAAGCTTGAAAACATGTTTAAGCAGGCAGGAATGGAAAATGTCAGTTATAAAGCCCATTTCGGTGGGGTAGCAGCAACACATTTCGGGTACAAGCCTTCAAAATAAGCAGAATAGCAATGGACAAAGCTGGGTGGAATGTATGAAATTTAAAATGATGTATTCATTTTTGAATGCAGATTTGCAATTAATAGAAAAAGAGCTGGAAGCCGCAATTGAAGCGGATTCCACGGTTTTAAGGGAAGCTTCCCTGCATTTACTGCAATCCGGTGGAAAACGGATCCGTCCGGTATTCGTCCTATTGGGTGCGAAGTTTGGCAACTATGATATTCATGTCGTAAAGCATGTCGCAGCGACTCTGGAACTGATTCATACGGCCTCCCTTGTACATGATGATGTTGTGGATGATGCGGATTTACGCAGGGGGTCGGCTACCATCAAGTCGAAATGGGATAATCGTGTCGCCATGTACACAGGCGACTTCATTTTTGCTCGTGCACTGGAAATGATGGCGGTCATCGAGTCTCCGCTTGCGCATCAAATTCTCGCTGATACCATGGTTGAACTATGTCTTGGGGAAATTGAACAAATTAAAGATAAGTATAATTTCGAACAGAATTGGCGGATATATTTTAGACGGATCAAACGGAAAACGGCATTGCTCATTGCATCCAGCTGCCAGTTGGGAGCCATTTCAGCAGGTGTTGAAGAGGGAATTCACGAAAAGCTATTTAAATTCGGATATTATGTCGGTATGTCCTATCAAATCACCGATGATATATTGGATTTTACGGCGTCGGAAGAAGAGCTTGGTAAACCGGCCGGGAGTGATTTGATTCAAGGTAATATCACTTTACCCGTTTTGATCGCTATGGAGGATCCAAAGTTAAAAAAGCTTATCGAAACTGTTCGGGAAGATACGCCAAAAGATGAAATGTCCCATATAATCAATGCGATAAAAACTTCCGGTGCCATTGAACAGGCAGCGAGGATCAGTGATATGTATTTAGAAAAAGCTTTTACTGAGTTGAAGGGTCTTCCTGCCATTAAAGCTAGAAAAACTTTATCGGATATCGCGAAAAATATCGGAAAAAGAAAGTTTTGATAATGGGAGTTGCGAAACTCATCAAACAATGGTAATATTCTAAAAGTATTGCCTTATATAGGCAAATAACAATGATACATATTAGGAGTGACATTCATGGAAAGAACTTTTTTAATGGTAAAGCCTGACGGCGTTCAACGCAATTTAATCGGTGAAATCGTTTCCCGTTTCGAAAAGAAAGGCTTCCTTCTTGCAGGAGCAAAATTAATGGTCATTTCTCAAGAATTGGCTGAGCAACATTATGGCGAGCACAAAGAACGTCCTTTCTTTGGCGAATTAGTGGACTTCATTACTTCAGGTCCTGTCTTCGCAATGGTTTGGGAAGGTGAAAATGTAATCGCTACAGCACGTCAAATGATGGGTGCTACTAACCCTAAAGATGCAGCAGCAGCAACAATTCGTGGCGATTTTGCGGTAACTGTCGGCAAAAACATCATTCACGGATCTGATTCAGCTGAAAGCGCTGTACGTGAAATCGGTTTATTCTTCAAAGAAGAAGAACTTGTTGAGTATTCTAAACTTGTAAACGAGTGGGTTTATTAATTAGTACTCATCACTATATAGGAAGCGGGTTCCATCGTCATTATGCGATGGAACCCGTTTTTTTTTGCATTGCTTTTTTAGTTTCCCGGGATGGTAAGGAATTATTGTAGTTTAAAGAAAATATGGCACTCTCCGATATATAAAGGGAAGGACCACTTAAATAATTTTGTGCAGGGGAGTCGTAGGAATGCCTCAAGAATATGAAGAGTTTATTCGTAATATCAAAACGCTGACAGGCATTGATTTGGCATTATATAAGGAAGGGCAAATGAAAAGGCGATTGACATCTCTATATGAAAAAAGAGGATATCATTCATTTCGTGAATACCATATAGACATTCAAACCATTCCCGAAGTTTTAAATGAGTTTCTGGATAGAATGACAATCAATGTTTCCGAATTTTATCGAAATGCGAAAAGATGGAAGGTGTTGGAGCAGAAAATCCTTCCAGGTTTATTAGCAAACAAAAAAAAGTTGAAGATTTGGAGTGCGGCCTGTTCAACTGGAGAGGAACCATACACACTTGCCATGATTTTATCCAATCTGGTTCCACCTAGCCAGATAGAGATATTGGCGACGGATCTGGATGAAAATGTGTTGGCGCGAGCGGAATTGGGGATGTATCCTGAACGTTCCTTAAATGAAGTGCCTGAAGAAATCAAAAGGAAATACTTTGAAAAAAAAGCAGAATTTTATCGCGTTGATGAAGAAATCAAGAGAAGGGTGACATTTAAAAAGCAAAACCTTCTCTCTGATCGTTTTGAACAGGGGTTCGATTTAATCATTTGCCGCAATGTGCTAATTTATTTCACGGAAGAAGCCAAAAATTTGTTATATGAAAAATTCAGTGCATCACTAAGAAGCGGCGGGGTTTTTTTTGTAGGAAGTACAGAGCAAATATTCACCCCTGGAAAATATCAATTTGAAACGATCGATACATTTTTTTATAAGAAAAAGTAAATACTTTTTAAAAAAGGGACTGATTCTGCTCATGGGCGTTCAGTCCTTTTCGTTTGTCGAGTAATAGCAAATCCCAGTAGAACTCTGATTTGAAAGAAAAACTATATCGAAAATGTTTAAGTACTTGTAAAATAGAGTGAAAAGTGATTAAATTCAAACAATATGGTTTTTACGTTTTACATATACCCACATTTCATAAAATTGTGGTATATTGATACATATACACTTTAAAGTGCTAAAAGGGGGCTGGAAGATGAGATATTTAACAGCGGGAGAATCACATGGTCCGCAACTGACTACTATCATTGAAGGATTACCGGCAGGAATGCCGATTTCGAATGAGGATATCAATCAAGAATTGGGACGCCGGCAAAAAGGGCATGGACGTGGAAGAAGGATGCAGATCGAGAAAGATCAGGCTTTTATTTCTTCAGGAATCAGACATGGCTACACACTCGGTTCACCGGTTGCTTTGGTGGTCGAGAACGATGATTGGAAACATTGGACAAAGATTATGGGAAGTGAAGGGCTTTCAGAAGAGGAAGCTGAAGAAATTAAACGTAAAATCACCCGGCCTCGCCCTGGTCATGCCGACTTGAACGGCGGGATTAAATATGGGCACCGCGATTTGAGAAATGTTCTGGAACGCTCTTCAGCCCGTGAAACGACAGTAAGGGTGGCGGCAGGTTCTGTCGCAAAAAAACTATTGTCTTTATTGGGGATAGAAGTGGCATCGCATGTTTTGGAAATTGGCGGAGTGAAGGCAGAACCGCCAAAATACGAAACGATCCAGCAATTGCAACAGGTAACAGAAGAATCTTCCGTTAGATGTTTCGACAAAAACGTAGAGCAGCAGATGAAGGATGCAATAGATGAAGCGAAACAAAAAGGAGATTCCATCGGCGGAATCGTCGAAGTCATTGTAGAAGGAATGCCGGTGGGAGTGGGAAGTTATGTGCATTATGACCGTAAGCTTGATGCAAAACTAGCCGCAGCGATAATGAGCATCAATGCATTTAAAGGGGTGGAAATAGGTCTAGGATTTGAAGCGGCCCATCTATTCGGCAGTGATGTCCATGATGAAATCGCATGGGATGAAGAACAGGGTTATTACCGGAAAACCAATCGCCTTGGAGGTTTTGAAGGCGGTATGACAACTGGAATGCCGATAGTTGTACGCGGTGTGATGAAGCCGATCCCCACTTTATATAAACCTTTGAAAAGTGTTGATATTGATACGAAGGAAGTGTTTGAAGCAAGTGTCGAGCGTTCCGATAGTTGTGCCGTTCCTGCAGCAGCAGTAGTTGCTGAGGCGGTAGTGGCATGGGAACTGGCAGCTGCCATCGTTGATCAATTCCCTTCAGATCGTTATGAGCAATTAGCAGAGTACATAAGATCATATCGGGAAGAAGTAAAGGGGTTTTAAATCATGGAATCCATCCAAATAAAAACGGCTTCCAAGCAATATCCGGTTTTAATTGGCAAGAAGGCAATCAATGAATTGCCCGAATTAATAACACATGAGCTGAATCATCTAAACAAGATTCTTATCATAACTGATGAGAAAGTGGCGGCACTTCATTTGCAGACTGTGAAGGACGCCCTGATCAAGACGGGAAAACCGGTCTTGCATCATGTAGTGCCAGAAGGGGAGCATGCTAAAACATTCGATGTGTTTTATGAATGCCAAAGCTTCTGCTTAACACAACAGATTAATCGCAAGTCATTGATTATTGCCCTTGGCGGCGGTGCAGTCGGTGACTTGGCTGGATTCGTTGCAGCTACATTTATGAGAGGGATTCCATTTATACAGGTTCCGACGACTTTGCTTGCCCACGACAGTGCAGTGGGCGGCAAGGTTGCCATCAATCACCCGCTAGGGAAAAATATGATTGGGGCCTTTCATCAGCCTGAAGCGGTCATTTATGATCTGGAATTTTTAAAGACTCTGCCACTTAAAGAATTAAGGTCAGGTTTTGCAGAAGTCATTAAACATTCCTTGATAGCAGATAATGAGCTTTATCTATGGTTAAAGTCGAATATTGTTGATTTGAATGATATAACGGATGAGCAGTTCCTTACCATGATTACAAAAGGGATTGGCATTAAAGCTAAAATTGTCGAAGAGGATGAGAAGGAAAACGGCATTCGTGCCTTTTTGAATTTTGGTCATACGCTTGGACATGCAGTGGAAGGTTCAATGGGATACGGAAACTTTACGCATGGGGAATCGATTTTAATCGGGATGGTATATGCTCTTAAACTAAGCAGAAAGAAAGTGGGTCTTGATTTTAAACTAGATGAGTTTATTGCCTGGGTTTCTTCTTTAGGTTATGAAATAACCATTCCAACACGACTTCAACATGAAATGCTGCTAGAATTAATGAAAACAGACAAAAAATCGGTCAATGATGCAGCTACCTTTGTCCTGCTAAACGAAGTGGGGTCACCGCTATTAATGGATATAGCCGACTCTGAGCTGATAGAGGAAATGGCGGAGATGATTTAGAGTTCAGTAGAAGGGGGACTATGTGTGATAAGAGGAATAAGGGGTGCCACTACAGTAGAAAGTGACACAGAAATGGAAGTGATTTCTGCTGTCGAAAAGTTGATGGCCGAGATCATTCAGGTCAACGAAGTTGATCCCGATATGGTAGCTTCTGTATTTTTTTCTGCTACGGAAGAGATTCGTTCTGTCTTCCCTGCCAAAGCCTTGAGGAAATTCGAAGGCTGGACTTATGTACCGGTTACATGCATGAAAGAAATACCGGTGAGCAATTCCTTGCCATTTTGCATCCGGGTCATGATCCACGTAAATACGACAAAATCTCAAAAAGAGATACAGCATGTATACCAGGCAGGGGCTACGGTATTACGGCCAGATTTGACAAAGCAGATATAAGATGATTATAAATCTATTAATATGATATACTATTCTCACACTTTCTTACTTTAAAGTGATAAATATATAGAGGTGATTGACATGAAATGGAATGAAGCGGTCCTTTCCTTGAAGTCTTATCAACCGGGAAAATCCACTGATGAAGTGAAAAAATTATACGGGCTGGAAAAAATCACGAAATTAGCTTCAAATGAAAATCCTTTTGGCTGTTCGGAAAAGGTCAAGGAATCCGTTAGGAATTCAACCCATTCGTTTGCCATCTATCCAGATGGATATGCAACGATGCTAAGGGAAGCTGTTGCGAAACATACAGGTGTGAAAGAAACTCAGCTTATTTTTGGAAATGGATCTGATGAGAACATTCAAATCATCTCCAGGAGTCTATTGGGAGCTGGAAAGAATACGGTCATGGCAACAGGCACTTTTTCGCAGTATCGCCATAATGCCACACTAGAAGGGGCGGAAATAAGGGAAGTTCCTCATATTGACGGTGCTCATGATCTAGAAGGAATGCTTAAAGTAATAGATGATGAAACATCGGTTGTATGGCTTTGTACACCAAATAATCCAACAGGTAAATACATTTCGGAACAGGACTTAATATCGTTCATCGAAAAAGTGCCGGAAGATGTTCTTATCGTTTTGGATGAAGCTTATTGTGAATATGCAACGGCTGAGGATTACCCTAGAACGAATCAATGGATCAATAAATATAAAAATTTGATCATACTCCGGACTTTCTCAAAAATTTATGGACTTGCCAGTTTTAGGGTAGGGTACGGTTTGGCGGATGAGGATATCATCCAGAAACTAGATCCATCCCGGGAACCATTCAATGTGAACACATTTGCACAGAATATTGCTATCGTCGCTTTGGAAGATCAGGCCTTCATTGAAAAATGCAAGGAAGAAAATCAAAAAGGGCTAAAGCAGTACTATGAATTTTGCAATAAGGAAAATTTGGCGTATTACGCGTCACAAGGTAATTTCATCTTTATCCATTTTAAACAGGATGCCGATGTGGTATTTCAATATTTGCTTGAGCGCGGCTTCATCGCAAGGTCGGGGAAATCTTTCGGTTTTCCTAACAGCCTGAGGGTAACGATTGGTTCCACGGAAGAAAATGAAGGAATGATCCATGCCATTAAAGCTTTTTTGAATGAAGTTGAGGCACCTTCTGATTCGCTGCTTTAACGTTTCATCAAACCTAGAGGAGCATAAAAGATGCGGGGGAGAGAAGAGTGAAGGGTAAGGTTTTTGTAATAGGTTTAGGTCTAATAGGCGGATCACTGGCCATGGCTGTACGCCATGCACATCCTGAAGCCGTGATTGTTGGTATGGACCTAAGTGAAAAGAATATTCAACTATCGATGCTATTGGGGATCATTGATGATTCTGTGTCATCTTTGGAAGCGGGAGCATGTGAAGCTGATTTGATTCTACTTGCTGTGCCTGTCAATGAAACCGTGAAGATTTTAGCTCAATTGGCTGATATGGATTTGAAAAGTGATGTCCTCATATCTGATGCTGGAAGTACGAAGGATACAGTCGTTAAGGCAGCGAAACCATTGATAGATAAAGGGGTGGCCTTCATCGGGGGGCACCCTATGGCTGGTTCCCATAAGAGCGGCGCTGCGGCAGCCAAATTACATTTATTCGAACATGCATTTTATTTGCTTACTCCCGGGGACACCATCAAAGAAGAAAAAGTTGAGCAGCTGAAAGGGTGGCTGCAGGGGACAAGAGCTAACTTTCTTATTGTTAGTCCTGCCACACACGATAAGCTGACTGGGGTCATTAGTCATTTTCCGCATATTGTCGCATCAGGGCTCGTTAAGCAGGCAGAAAATTACAGTAAGGAAAACAAGTTGATTTCAAGGCTCGCAGCAGGTGGATTCCGGGATATTACCAGAATCGCCTCAAGCAGTCCGGAAATGTGGCGTGACATTTTGTTACATAACCGGGATGTGCTGCTTGAATTAATGAATGATTGGCTGAATGAAATGGAGCATATAAAAGGTCTGGTTGCGAATGAAGAAAGTGAAGAAATCCTTCGATTCTTTACCGATGCCAAGATTTTCAGGGATGATTTGCCGACACATGCGAAAGGCGCCATACCAGCGTTTTATGATTTATATATCGATATACCGGATTATGCCGGAATAATTTCTGAGATTACCGGATATTTGGCACAGGAAGGTATCAGCATTACAAACATAAGGATCATTGAAACCAGGGAAGAGATATACGGTGTGCTGGTCATCAGTTTCCAAACGGATGTTGATCGCATAAAAGCTGCGGAGTGTATTTCAAGACATACAGATTATGAAACGATCCTGGCATAATAATATAGGGAAGGATGGTTTTATGAATACTAAAAAATTACAAACAAAAATCCAAACATTGCGTGGTTCGATTGCCATACCTGGAGATAAGTCGATCTCCCATCGTTCGATAATGTTTGGAGCCCTTGCCGAAGGGGAAACGACAGTAACTAATTTTCTTCCAGGAGCTGATTGTTTAAGTACGATCTCCTGTTTTAAGCAGCTTGGAGTCCATATTGAACAAGATGGCCAGCACGTCAAAATTGAAGGCAAAGGTTTTAATGGATTAAAGGAACCTGAATCAGTACTGGATGTCGGAAATTCTGGTACCACGATCAGGTTAATGATGGGCATATTGGCAGGACAGGATTTTTCAGCCGTTTTGGCAGGTGACGAATCGATAGCCAAACGTCCAATGACCCGGGTAGTCAACCCTCTACGTCAGATGGGAGCAACCATTGATGGCCGAAAAGGAGCCGAATATACCCCTCTCGCCATAAGAGGAGGCAAATTACAAGGGTTTCGCTACGAATTGCCTGTAGCGAGTGCACAGGTGAAATCTGCGATAATCTTGGCTGGTTTACAGGCAGAAGGTGAAACGATCATTATCGAACCGGAAGAGACCCGTGATCATACAGAACGAATGATCCAGGAGTTTGGCGGTAAAATCGAAAAGGACGGCCATACGATTAAAGTAAGCGGAAATCAAGTCTTCAAAGGGACGGCCATCCATGTGCCGGGTGATATTTCTTCGGCAGCTTTCTTCATGGTGGCTGCAGCGATTACGGAAAATAGTGAAGTGGTATTAAAGAATGTGGGCCTTAATTCGACAAGGACTGGAATCATCGAAGTCATGAAATCGATGGGGGCTGATATCACGATAGAGAAGAAGACGAGCGAGGGAGAACCTGCAGGTGACATCACGGTCAGAAGCTCCCGATTAAAAGGAACGACCATCAGCGGTGATTTAATTCCCCGTCTCATCGATGAAATACCGGTAATTGCACTTCTGGCGACACAGGCAGAAGGGATAACGACGATCAAGGATGCAGCAGAATTAAAAGTGAAAGAGACGAATCGAATTGATACTGTTGCAAATGAGCTTTCCATCCTGGGGGCAGATATAACCCCGACAGCAGACGGATTGATCATCAAAGGCCGTAAAGCCCTGAATGGAGGTATGGTTACAAGCCATGGGGATCATCGTATCGGGATGATGCTTGCTGTAGCGGCTTTGATAACGGATGGGGAAGTGGAACTTGCCGACCCTGATGCCATCGATGTATCATATCCACAATTTTTTGGGCATTTGACGCAATTGATAAAGTAAATATAAAAAAAAGTTTACATACCTTATTTGGTCTGTAAACTTTTTTTAAATGCTTAAAAGTGTTGAAAGCGCTAACATCAGGGGTGTTTTGTACCTGAATTGATCATGAAAATAATGAAAAAGGGGTTCAAGATCAAAAAGGAGATTTACCGTAGCATGGAGAATTAACTAGTAACCTTTTTTTAATGAGAATGGGAGGGGACTTCATCGATGGAATACAAGGCTGCAGTATGGTAAACTAATGAATACTGTTTACTATGCATCTCGCGATTACAAGGTATTTTGTTCTTAATGGCAGAGTATATTACATTATGGCGTGAGTGTGTATGACTAGGGACCAAGTCTATCATGCAAAAGGAAGGATTCAACAATGAACACAGTGGAACAAGTTATACAGCATTTAAAAAAAGGGGAATTAACAGAAGCTCTTAAACATATAAATCGAATTAAATCATCAGAGTCAGCAGAGGACATTTTATTGCTGGCCGAAGAAATGCTCCAGCTTGGCTTTGCGGAAGAGGCAAAGGATCTTTTTGAACATCTGCTGCAACTCTATCCCGATGAAGGAGAATTGATTGTTTCGTTGGCGGAAATCCTAATTGATATGGACCAGGAAGATGAAGCGATGCTGATGCTTGAAAAAGTAAGTGCAGATGATGAAGTATATCCAAGTGCTTTGCTTTTGGAAGCGGACCTTTATCAATTGCAGGGGATGGATGAGGTCAGCGAACGGAAATTACTGCAGGCTAAGGAATTGCTTCCAGATGAGATCATCATTGATTTTGCACTAGCTGAACTGTTCTTTCATCAAGGCAGGGATCAGGAAGCCATTGCAAATTACATAAAGGTTTTGGAACAGGAACAAGAAATCGCTGGTGTTAATGTCAATCAGAGGCTTGCTGAAGCATTAAGCAGCTCGGGCAAGTTCGAGGATGCCCTTCCGCACTTTGAGAAGGCCTTGAAGGACGGACTTGAAATCAATACTCTATTTGAATATGCATTTACTGCTTTTCAGGCAGGTCTTTATGAGACTGCCGTACGAAAGTTTATTGAACTGAAAGAATTAGATCATGAATATCATTCACTATATTTGTACCTGGCAAAGAGTTATGAACATCTTGAAGATCTCGAAAATGCCTTGAAAACGGTCAAAGAAGGAATCAAGGCTGATGAATTCAATAAGGAACTTTACTTCTTCGGTGGTAAAATTGCCTTGAAAAGCGGGCTTGACGAAGAGGCTGAAAATCTATTTAAAGAAGCACTTGCCATTGATCCGGGATATCTGGAAGCTGCACTCACCCTTTTGAAATTGTATATGCACCAAGAAAGGTATGAAGATGTATTGGAGTGTATAGGTGAAGTAAGGCGATATGGAGAGGATGATCCTCAGTTTGATTGGATTGCTGCTGTATCTTATCAACATACCGAACAATTTAAAGAGTCATTAACCAGCTATCATAAAGCATATAATTCATTCAAGAGCAATCAAGATTTCCTTGAAGATTATGGTTTCTTTTTAATTGAAGAAGGAGACAGAGCCACATCTAGAGAAGTATTTAATAAGCTGCTTGAGATGAATCCGGCGAATGATGAGTATGCAATGATCTTGGAGCGGCTAGGTGAAAGCACAGAGGAAATGTAGATAAGTGAAATAAAACTAAATCAAGACAGAGGAGGGAATTCATGGTGGCTGCCCCTGTTTCTGTGAATGAGAAGAAGGATTTTATTCGGTGGTTCTTAAATCATTATCAACTGAAACGAAGAGAATGCGTGTGGATATTGAATTACTTAATGAGTCATGATCAACTGATGAAAAAGGTTCATTTTGTAGAAAATGCACAATATTGCCCACGTGGACTGATCATGTCGACACATTGTGTGGATGAGGTCCCTTTCAGGTTCTATAAGTCCAATATCATGACGACCGATGCAGAGAAATCTTTTCATGATATCCGTTTAAATCGGGACGAAGACATTTATATTCAGCTTAATTTTAAATCGTCTTACTCTTCCTATCAATATGCAGCGGTACTCGAGCATAATCCCTTCATGCCGAAATCGACGGCATCGAATGAAAAAGATCAGCTGCTAGCTGAACAATTTTTAGAAAGAAGCATGTTGTATTTTCAAAGGGACCGTCTTCTTAAGGAAATCGATGAAGCACTTGATAAGCATGATGAACAAGCATTTAAGGATTTAACCGAACAATTGAATCAATTGAAAGTACTTGGATGAAATAAATTGACCTTTCCTTAAACAGGAAAGGTTTTTATTTTTTATAAAATATTGATAAAATCCACATTTTTGTAAAGACTATGGGTATATGGTAAAGATGTTATAAAAATAATGGTAAAATGATAAGGAGTTGATTCAAAAATCGGGAGTGAAGAAAAAACATGAAGTGGACAGCAAAAGATCTTGACATGTATATGCAATCAAAAGAGTATGTGGATACCGTTTTGATTCCTTTGGTTCCTCTATCTTTTAAAGGGCAAATGAAGCAAACGGGCTCAATGAATGAATTTCTTACCATTTTAAGCTTGGAAATTGAAAAGCAGATGAAAGGTAGAATTCTTTTATTGCCGACATTTCATTATTTAAGTGATGAAATGGATAAGGTTGAACGGTTAAAGCGTTGGGCCAATGAAGTGAAAGAAAATAATTTCGAGCATGTTTTCTTTCTTACATCGGATTTCGAGTGGAAAAAAGAAGAGCGGGAATTAGAAAATAATTTAGTATGGATTCCTGCCATTCCCTTGGAGGGGCTTGAAATTGAACAAGCAAGGGAAATGATTAACCAGCAAGTTCTCCAAATCCTTGATATTTTCTCTTATAATTGGAAAAATGAAAAAAAGTAGGATTTTTCGCATTATTTGACACATAGTTGCCACCTTTTGGGTTTTACAAATATTGACCTTGGTAAATTATTGAGATATCATGGAAATGTCCTAGTTTTATAGTGTCGCTATTTATTGGTCCTTTGGGCTCTCAGTATAGTAATAGAGGGGGGGAAAACGCATGAGCAAGCATAATGTTTCACGACGTCAATTCCTTAATTACACACTTACTGGCGTTGGTGGATTTATGGCGGCCGGTATGTTGATGCCTATGGTTAGGTTTGCAATTGATCCTGTATTATCAGCTGATAAAGGCGGGGATTACGTTGCAACTAAGCAAAAGGTAGGTGAACTCACTACCGAACCAACCCGTGTCGACTTTAGTTTTAAACAGGTCGATGGGTGGTATGAGTCTGAAGAAACAAATACAGCTTGGGTTTACAAAACGGATGATGGTAAGATCGTTGCTTTATCTCCAATCTGTAAACATTTAGGCTGTACGGTAGGGTGGAATACGGATAAGACTAATCCGAATCAATTTTTCTGTCCTTGCCATTACGGCAGGTATACGAAAGATGGGGTGAATGTGAAAGGGACACCGCCAGTTTCACCATTGGATGTCTTTGACACGAAAGAAAAAGATGGAATACTTTATTTGGGTCAACTAAAACCGCACGGGGAGGCGTAAACATTGCTAACAAAGTTATATGACTGGGTGGACGAGCGTTTAGATATTACGCCGTTATGGCGGGATATTGCTGACCATGAGGTTCCTGAACATGTTAACCCCGCACATCATTTTTCTGCATTCGTATATTGTTTTGGTGGGTTAACTTTCTTTATTACGGTCATCCAAATCTTGTCAGGCATGTTCTTGACGATGTACTATGTCCCGGACATTAAAAACGCTTGGGAATCTGTTTATTATTTGCAAAATGAAGTTGCCTTCGGTCAAATTGTCCGTGGTATGCATCACTGGGGAGCAAGTCTAGTTATCGTTATGATGTTTTTACATACTCTTCGTGTCTTCTTCCAGGGAGCTTACAAAAAACCGCGTGAATTGAACTGGATGGTCGGCGTATTGATTTTCTTCATCATGCTGGCATTAGGCTTGACTGGTTATTTATTGCCATGGGATATGAAAGCGCTATTCGCAACGAAAGTTACGTTGACAATTGTCGAATCGGTACCGTTGATGGGACCGGCACTCAAGACATTGATAGCAGGAGATCCAACCATCGTTGGAGCACAGACATTGACACGATTCTTTGCAATTCATGTATTCTTCCTGCCAGCAGCATTATTTGCTTTACTAGCAGCTCATTTCCTGATGATCCGAAAACAAGGTATTTCAGGTCCGCTATAAAAGAATGGTGAACCAAAAACCAAAAAAACCTTTTCATAAAGGAGGGGAATTGTTCAATGCATCGTGGGAAAGGTATGAAATTCGTAGGTGACTCGCGTATCTCCGCGGACCGTAAACCGAATATTCCGAAAGATTATTCAGAATATCCTGGGAAAACTGAAGCATTTTGGCCTAATTTCCTTTTAAAAGAATGGATGGTAGGAGCTGTATTTCTTGTAGGCTACCTTTGCCTGACAATCGCACATCCGTCACCATTGGAAAGGATAGCAGATCCAACAGATACAGGGTATATTCCGCTGCCGGACTGGTATTTCCTATTCCTTTACCAATTACTTAAGTATACCTATGCTTCAGGTCCTTATAATGCTATCGGGTCCATGGTAATACCCGGCTTGGCTTTCGGAGCGTTGCTCTTGGCACCTTTTCTAGATCGTGGTCCAGAGCGGAGCCCGGCGAAACGTCCTTTTGCTGTAGGCTTCATGCTATTGGCAATGGCCGGCGTTTTCTATCTAACATGGGAGTCCGCAGCCCATCACGATTGGGAAGCTTCCAAGAAGCAAGGAGCCATCGTGGAAGGTGCAGACATTGATAAAGAGAGCGATGGGTATAAACTGATGGATTCCAATGGCTGTATTAGCTGTCACGGAGCAGAATTAACTGGTGGAGCAGGAGCGCCAAGCTTAATTGACACTGGATTGAAGCCAGAAGAAATTTCTAAAATCGCAGTCAAAGGCCAGGGTGCCATGCCAGCTGGCATGTTCAAAGGTACAGATGAAGAACTGAAAACATTAGCTGAATTTGTATCTGGTTTATCGACAAAGTAATATAGCCATAAACTTCAATTTCTTTCATAGGCTGCAAATAAAGCTGACGACTACGGTTGTCGGCTTTTTTATTGGTAAATTGAAGCGTATATGAGAGGAATTTGAAATGAATACTTGGTTTTCTGGTTGATGGCCTGTAAAATGAATATACTTGAGAATGTAAGTGAGGGTAAAAGAATGAATGTTATTTACAGTTTGCTTGCAAACCGGCAAATGCTCGCTTTGTTATTATTAATAAATATATTCGGTACTGCCTATGGATATTATTGGTATGGTAGTCAATTGGAAAACACTCCGGCGATTTTTTTGGCATTTGTACCGGACAGCCCGACAGCTAGCCTGTTTTTTGTATTTGTTTTATTGGGGTTCCTGTTAAGAAGGAATTTCGGACTTATGGAAGCATTGGCGATCATAACACTATTCAAATATGGAATATGGGCGGTTGCAATGAATTTGATGACCTTCGTGACAACCGGTTCATTGCCATGGGAAGGTTATATGTTAATGGCTTCTCATTTGGGGATGGCGATACAAGGGGTATTATATGCACCATTTTATCGAATAAAACCTTGGCATTTGATAGTGGCAGGGATTTGGACCATACATAATGACATAATCGATTATGTTTTCGAAATGATGCCAATTTATCGTGATTTATTGGTATATATGAATTCGATAGGTTATTTCACTTTTTGGCTCAGTATACTATCCATTTTTGTCGGCTGGTACTTTGGATATAGAAAAAAGCGGACCACCCTATCCTTCATCCATTAAAAAGTTAACTCTAAATACAGCTTTGTAAAAGCAGGGTTAACTTTTTTATGATGAACGAGGTCTACTCATGTTTTTTCTTTCATATCGTTTTAGTAGAGATATGAGGAGGGACGAGTAGCATGTTGAAAAAATTCATATTAACCATTGCTGTTTTATTTGTCGTCTTACATTTCCCTGTCTATGCAGAATCCTCTTCAAGTTTGGAGCAATTAGATAACATTTCCGATAGAGCCTTGGAAATGACCAAGTTGAAGCGATATGGAGATTCGGAAAAGATGCTGACGTTTTTTTCTGACCGGTTTTTAAAAGAGACAGCGAAAGAGCAGATCCTTGACATGGACGAACTTCGAATTATCACTGTAGCTCATAATGAGGCGTTGATGACAATAAAGGATATGAACAAGGGAGATTCCGAAAAGGTTAATTCTGTTACAAAGTTCCGGCTTGTTGTTGATGCGGTCAAGTCCACCCATCAGCCTCTTTGGACAGAGATGGAGGATCAAATGATGAATTCTTTCCAGCAGACAAAGAATGCCGCGATCAATCAAGACACAATTACCTTCAATAGCCAATTGAACTTATTCCTATCACAATATGAAATGATATATCCAAGCTTGAAAGTCGACCTTTCTAAAGAAACGATGCAGCAACTGGACACGAGGATTCAATACATCAACCAATACCGTCCGGAGGTAATCAGTGATGGAGAAAGTCAGAAGGAACTGGATGCGTTGCAAAACGAACTAACTTCCATTTTTGATGATATGGGTGAAGATGATGCAGATCCTTCCCTTTGGTGGGTCATCATATCGACAGGCTCAATCATTATCATGACGCTTTCTTATGTAGGCTGGAGAAAATATAAAGGTGATAGGGAAAAACCAAGGAAAGAACATAATGATTAAATAGACAGGGGAAGAGAACACTATATTTGACACGGTTGCCTTCAATCCATAGAATTAAGAGTAATAATAGTTATAGGAGGATACCATGTATTTCATTTATTTGGCGATTATCATTTTAATCCCGATTTATGCACAAATGAAAGTGAAAAGCACATATAAAAAATATTCAAAGGTATCGGCCTCTTCCGGTATGAGCGGTGCTGAGACGGCGCGGGCCATTTTAGATCAAAATGGACTGTTCAATGTCAGGGTCGAAGAGACACCTGGAATGCTTTCGGACCATTATGACCCAAGGGATAAAACGGTGCGTTTATCATCGGATAACTATCACGGCCATTCAGTTGCCGGTGTAGCGGTAGCGGCCCATGAAGTTGGACATGCGATTCAAGATAAAGAAGCCTATGCATTCTTGCGTTTCCGTCATGCATTAGTACCGGTAGCTAATTTTGGCTCTAACATATCTTGGATTTTGATTTTAATCGGGATGTTAGCTTCAATTCCTCAGTTGCTATTGGCGGGTATCGTATTTATGGCAGCCGCTGTATTGTTCCAAGTGATTACCCTGCCGGTTGAATTCAATGCCTCTTCTAGGGCGATGGATCAACTCGTTTCCGCCGGGGTCATCCGGAACGATGAAGAACGGGAAACGAAAAAAGTATTAAGTGCCGCTGCGATGACTTATGTTGCTGCCGCTCTTGTAGCCGTACTGGAATTAGTTCGTCTTCTGCTTATGTATACAGGAATGAGGGAAGAAGATTAATGAGAAAAGGACACCATCTTGGGATGGGGTCCTTTTTTCATTTTTAAGAGTATTTGCTGCACATTGCTAATAAAATTCATTTGGACAGGGCAACATTCATAAGGGTTGCATTCAATCGGTATGTACAGTCAATGGATCACCTTTCAATGGGATTCTTGTTCTCATCAAGGGTAAAGCCCTCACCCAATACGTCATGAACTTCACTGACTGATACAAATGCATGAGGGTCCACAGAAGTTATGGCATTTTTTAAGCGGACTAACTCATTTTTCCCAACAACACAATAGAGGACTTCCCGGTCATTGCGTGTAAAGGACCCATAGCCCCTTAATACAGTTACGCCCCGCTCCATATCATTCATGATTTTTTCGGCAATTTCCTTGTTTTTGTCACTAATGATCATTGCACCTCTAGCAGCATAGGCTCCTTCTTGCATAAAGTCGATTACTCGGGCACCTATGAAAACGGCAACGAGGGTATACATCGCTTGCCGGTAATCCAGGTAGGTAAGGATCGATAGGCCAATGACGACGGCATCAAAGATGAACATGGTCCGACCCATGCCAATACCTAAGTAACGATGGGCAAAACGGGCAATGATATCCACTCCGCCCGTTGTACCGCCGTAACGAAAAATGATGCCCAGTCCGACACCGACCGAGACCCCGGCAAACAATGCCACAAGCATCAAATCATTACCGAGATTGATTTCAAATTCGTATCTCTCGAAAACCCATAGCCAAACGGAGAGGCCAACCGTTCCGATAATCGTATAAAAGAAAGATGTGCGACCTAAATATTTCCACCCGATTAAAAATAAGGGAATATTCAAAATCAAATTAGAATAAGAAGGATTTATCCCGATAAGTTGATATATAATCAAGGTGAGGCCGGTGAATCCGCCCTCGGCCAAGTTGTTCTGCATGTTAAAATGCACAAGGCCAAAAGCGAATATTCCAGCCCCAAAAAGGATAAATATGATGTTTTTCAATTTTAAGCCCAAAAGCATGTCCCATACCTCCAAAGGTTTGCATAGCATCAATTTACTTATTATAACTAATTAACCAACTATGGGCAATTTTGATTCCAAACGTATCTGTTGTCATCTGTTTCACTTTTAGCTAACATGGAGAAGGTATGATGTTTGAAAACGAAAATCAAGAATGGGTGACTCATATGGAAAATCAAAAGACGATCCAACAAATGCAAGCGGAAGTCGACCGATACATAGGACAATTTAAAGAAGGATATTTCAGCCCTCTGGCCATGCTCGCCCGCATGTCTGAAGAACTTGGGGAATTGGCTAGGGAAGTCAATCATTACCATGGTGAAAAACCAAAGAAGGCGACAGAGGAAGAGAATACCATTGAAGCGGAATTGGGGGACATGCTTTTTGTGTTGATTTGTTTTGCCAATTCTTTAGGGATTGATCTTCAAAACTCGCATGATTTGGTCATGGAAAAATTCACAACCCGCGATAAAGATAGATGGACAAGAAAAGAAGAGGAAATGGAGGAGGAAGGTAAAGATGAGTAAAGTGAAAGTGATTGTAGCAGGTCCACGAGGCAGAATGGGAAATGAAGCGGTGAAGCTTGTACATAGGACAGAAGGGTTTGAATTGGCAGCTGTCATAGATCGCAAGCATAACGGGGAAAGCCTTTCCGCAATAGAAGGTTTTCACGGGATTGAAGCACCGGTTTTTTCTGATATAAATGAATGCTTTTCTTCTGTAGAGGCAGACGTATTGATCGATTTGACCACACCGGAAGTGGGCATGTTCCATACAGAAACGGCACTTAATCATGGCATCCGCCCTGTAGTGGGAACGACTGGTTTTACAAAAGAAGATTTAGCAAAGCTGGATTCATTGACAAAAGAAAAAGGCATTGGTTGCATCATCGCGCCAAACTTTGCAATTGGCGCCATTTTGATGATGAAGTTTTCCCAAATGGCCGCAAAGTATTTCCCGGATGTGGAAATCATAGAAATGCACCATGATCAAAAACTGGATGCACCTTCTGGAACTGCTTCCAAAACGGCAGACATGATTGCAGCGGTACGTGAAACAAAACAACAGGGGCACCCTTATGAAAAAGAAACCATCCAGGGGGCAAGAGGTGCAAATGTAGATGGCATGCATATCCACAGTGTCCGTCTACCGGGACTCGTTGCCCATCAACAGGTGCTTTTTGGAAGTGATGGAGAGCTATTGACGGTTAGGCATGATTCCTTTAATCGAGCTTCCTTCATGTCAGGAGTCAAACTTGCTGTCGATACGGTCATGAAATTGGATGTTCTTGTATACGGCTTGGAAAATATTATTGAATAGGGATCAGGAGGATTTATTATGAAAATTGCCTTAATTGCCCATGATATGAAAAAAGAAGATATCATTCAATTTGTGACAGCCTATAAAGATGTATTTGAGCAGCATGAATTATTTGCAACAGGTACGACTGGGAAACGAATCATGGAAGAAGTATCACTGCCTGTCCATCGTTTTCATTCAGGACCTCTTGGCGGAGATCAGGAAATAGGTGCAATGATTGCACGCGGAGAAATGGACATGGTCCTATTTTTCCGCGATCCTTTGACATCACAGCCGCATGAACCTGATGTATCTGCGCTTATCCGCCTATCAGATGTATATGAAATTCCCTTGGCAACAAATATGGGCACTGCAGAAGTGCTCATACAAGGTTTAAAACATGGGTATATGGACTGGCTAAAACTACGGCAAAAACAAGGTGAGATAAATGATAAACAAAAGTAATATAGATATCCTGGCTTTCGGGGCACATGCTGATGATGTTGAAATCGGTATGGGTGGCACAATCGCTAAATATGTGCAACAAGGCAGGAAAATTGTCATTTGTGATTTGACAAAAGCTGAAATGTCGTCCAATGGAACCGTTCCACTGCGGCAAGAGGAAGCCGATAAGGCTGCTGAAATCCTTGGGGTGAAGAGGATTTCCCTTAATCTGCCCGACAGGGGACTATACATGAAGGCGGAATACATAAACCAAATCATCACGGTCATTCGCCAATATAAACCTGCACTTGTATTTGCACCATTTTTGGAAGATCGCCATCCCGATCATGGTAACTGTGCCAAATTAGTCGAGGAAGCAGTTTTTTCGGCAGGAGTAAGAAAGTATATGGAAGAAGAAGGTCTGGGTTCCCATCGTATCCAAAATATGCACTATTATATGATCAATGGGTTTCACAAACCGGACTTCGTCGTGGATATCACGTCTACAATATCGAAAAAGCTGGATAGCCTTAGGGCATATGGGAGCCAATTCGAAAAAAGTCAGGTATCTGTAGAAACACCGTTAGTTAATGGCTATATCGAGACTGTAGAGGCACGGGAGCGGATGTTTGGCAAAGAAGTGGGTGTCGCCTTTGCGGAGGGATTCATGACAAAAAAACCGTTACTGATCGATGCCGACTTGTTAGGAGAATAATAATCTTATGAAATTAAAAATTGGAATTACCTGTTACCCGACAGTTGGGGGTTCTGGTGTCGTAGCAACTGAATTAGGTAAGATGCTTGCAGAAAAGGGACATGAAATACATTTCATTTCTTCAAGCATCCCTTTTCGCTTAAATAAGATGTACTGTAATATTTTTTATCACCAGGTTGAAGTGAACTCATATTCAGTCTTTCAATATCCGCCATATGACTTGGCGCTTGCGAGCAAGATGGCGGATGTCGTAAAACGGGAAAAATTAGATATCCTTCACGTTCACTATGCAATTCCACATGCTGTTTGTGCGATCCTTGCAAAGCAGATGTCAGGTAATGAAGTAAAGATCGTAACGACACTGCATGGTACGGATATCACCGTTTTGGGCCAGGATCCCTCATTGACCAATTTGATTAAATTCGGCATAGAGCAATCAGATGTCGTTACAGGAGTATCTAATTCCCTTGTTCAGCAAACGCACGAATTAATCGCGCCGGATAAGGAAATCAAAACCGTTTATAATTTCATTGATGAAAGAGAGTACCATAAATCCGATTCAGATTACCTTAAGGATGAATACGGAATCAGGGAAGATGAAAAAGTGATCATACATGTTTCGAATTTCCGTTCGGTCAAGCGAGTGAAAGATGTCATCCAGGCGTTTTATTTAACTCAAAAGAAAATGCCTGCAAAGCTACTGCTCGTAGGAGATGGGCCGGAAGTGACAACCGTATTGAAATTGGCTAAAGATCTTGGAATCGATGATGCGGTCTTGTTCCTTGGTAAGCAGGATAACCTTGCGGAATTATATTCAATCAGTGATTTGATATTTCTGTTATCGGAAAAAGAGAGTTTCGGACTTGTGCTGCTCGAGGCGATGGCATGTGGAGTTCCTTGTATCGGGACGAATATCGGGGGAATACCTGAAGTCATCGTTGATGGGGAGACTGGTTATATTTGTGAATTGGGAGATGTCAAAATGGTTGCTGAAAAAGCGGTTGGACTTTTAAGCGACCCGAGTTTACATAAACGCTTTTCTGAAGCTGCGCTGGAAAGGGCCAATACTGATTTCCATAGTGATACGGTTATGTCAGAGTATGAAGCCATCTACATTCAAGCACTTGAAGGTAAATCCATGGAATAGGGAGGAGACGCTGATGGATCGGTTATTCTTGAAATCAGTACCCATTCTGGAATTGATTGAAGAAGCAGGATATGAGGCTTATTTCGTTGGCGGCTCTGTAAGGGATTATATCCTTGGCAGGACAATAAACGATGTGGACATCGCTACTTCCGCAACACCCCAGGAAATCAAAAGGATTTTTCCTAATACGGCTGATATCGGAATCGACCACGGTACAGTGCTTGTCATTACGGATATGGGTACATACGAAATTACGACGTTTAGAACGGAAAGCGGGTATTCGGACTTTCGCAGGCCCGATGCCGTAAAGTTTGTCCGTTCTTTGACCGAAGATTTGCAAAGAAGAGATTTTACCATGAATGCAATAGCAATGGATAAGACCGGAAAGATCATCGATCCATTTAATGGTAAGCGTGATTTGGCACAAAAAAGGATTATCACAGTTGGTAACCCGCATGAAAGGTTTCATGAAGATGCATTGAGAATGATGCGTGCTTTAAGGTTCGTCAGTCAACTTGATTTTGAACTGGATCAAGAAACCTTTGATTCCCTTAAAGAGAACGCCCAGAACATCAGTGAAATCGCTGTCGAAAGAATCCTGGTTGAATTTGAGAAACTAGCGGCCGGCTCCAATAAGATAAAGGCTTTCTCACTCTTGCTGGAAAGCGGATTATATCAATACCTGCCTCTATTCTCAAGTAAAAAAGATCATCTGATGGACTTACTGAACCTGCCGCTTCATCAACTGAATGCGGCAGAAATATGGTCTATCATCATGATTCACACAAAGGATCAAGAAATCGAAGAGGCTTTGAGGGCATGGAAGCTGCCATTGAAAACGATAAGAAACGTTCAACGTACGATAAAGCTGGTGAAGAGTAAGGAACCATCAGCCATCGATGTATTTCAGGCAGGTCATGGCATAACGGTACAAGCTGCTAAAGTCAGAGCTGCACTGAATGCCGGGAATGTATCGGATGCTGAAGAGAATGCACACCAACGCTACAATGAACTTATTATAAAACAAATGTCGGATCTTGCCGTCACGGGGACGGATTTATTGATTTGGCATCAAGAGAAGCCAGGTCCATGGGTCAAGGAATACTTGGAAAAGATATTGAAAGCTGTCTTGAATGAAGAATTAAGAAATGATAAAGAAGAAATTAAGAGGTGGCTGGTGAAATGCAATCTGAGTTAAGAACAAAGCTGATGGAAGCCCTCTCAAAAGCGGATGGTGCGTTTATATCCGGTCAGGAAATTGCTGAATACATTGGCTGTTCGCGCACAGCGGTCTGGAAGCATATAGAAGACCTGCGCAGTGAAGGATATAATGTCGAAGCTATTAGGAAAAAAGGCTACCGGATCATATCGGCGCCGGAAAAAGTGTCCGAGAGCGAAATACAACTTGGCTTGGAAACAAAAACAATCGGCAAGATGATCCATTATCAGGAAACTGTTGAATCCACTCAAAAAATTGCGCATCAACTAGCAAATGAAGGCGTTCAGGAGGGAACCCTCGTCGTTGCCGAGGAGCAGTTATCCGGCAAAGGAAGGCTAATGAGATCTTGGCATTCCCCAAAATTCAGCGGGATATGGATGAGTCTGATCCTAAGACCGAAAATTCCGATTCATGAGGCGCCACAACTTACATTATTGGCCGCGGTCGCTGTAGCTCAGGCTATAGAGGATACCACTGATTTGAAGCCGCAGATAAAGTGGCCGAATGATATTTTGGTGAATCGCAAGAAAGTGGTGGGCATCCTGACGGAGATGCAGGCGGAGTCAGATAGAATCCATTCTGTCATTATCGGAATTGGAATGAATATCAATCAGCAATTGGAGGATTTTCCTGAAGAACTGCAGGAAAAAGCGTCCTCCCTACTCATAGAAAGTGGAGGGACGATTTCAAGGTCCAAGGTCATTCAACGAGCATTATTTCGTCTTGAAAATCTGTACGAACTCTATTTAGATCAAGGGTTCATGCCTATAAAGGATTTATGGGAGAGTTATGCGATCAGTCTTGGACAGGTAATCAAAGCCAGTACCGTTAATGACATGATTGTCGGTAAAGCATTGGGCATAACGGATTCAGGCGTTTTACTTCTCGAAGACGAAAAAGGTACCGTACATTCCATATATTCTGCTGATATTGAAATTCAGTAGATTTTTGTCAAATTCGTGAAAATTAAATAGAAAATTTCAAATTTGCTTGATATAATGCAAGTGGGCAGTATCTCATGTGAACTGCACCCCCATAAATACCAAATTATTTGAAAATCTGCCTTGATCCAGAGAACTGGACTGGGACGGAGGGATGAAACTTCTGATGAAACAAAGGGATTGACTAAAAAGCTAAGTGCTGTTTATTGATCGAATTGTGGCTTTTCATGCCATTTTTCGTAGCGAAACAGATACTTTTTTAGTCAGTCCTTTTTTTGCGCATGAATGTATAGACACCAGTTTTCGCTGATGTTTTCATCTCCTCCATTAAAAGGAGGAAACGTAATGAAATTGTCCGGAGATTTTTTGAAGATGAAACAAAATCAAGAGAAGATTGTCATGCTCACGGCTTATGATTACCCGTCAGCAAAGTTAGCCGAACAATCAGGTGTAGACATGATTTTAGTCGGTGATTCTTTAGGAATGGTCGTATTGGGGTATGGCTCAACGATTCCAGTTACGGTGAATGACATGATCCATCATACAAAGGCAGTAAAACGCGGGGCACCAAATACATTTGTCGTGACGGATATGCCCTTTATGAGCTATCACCTATCTATGGATGAAACACTGAAGAATGCAGCCCGGATCATGCAGGAAGGTCATGCGGACGCCGTGAAGCTCGAGGGAGCGGATGATGTAGTTGAAAAAATATCAGCATTGACAAAGGCAGGGATCCCGGTTGTAGCCCATCTTGGCTTGACTCCTCAATCCGTCGGTGTTCTGGGCGGATATAAAGTGCAAGGAAAAGATGCAGAAAGTGCAGCACAACTCTTGGAAGATGCGAGAAAGTGTGAAGCGGCAGGAGCGATGCTAGTAGTTTTTGAATGTGTTCCATATCAAGTGGGGGAACTCGTCACACGGAACCTCGAAATTCCAACCATTGGAATTGGAGCAGGTGCAGAAACGGATGGTCAAGTCCTCGTTTACCATGATGTCATCAAGTATGGGGTAGACCGGCTAGCGAAATTCGTAAAAGTTTATGGAGATGCAAATGAACTGATTGGCCAATCGATTACAAGCTTTGTGAATGAAGTGAAATCTAAAGATTTTCCGTCGGAAGAACATACATTCACGATGAAGGAAGAGCAGCTTTCTGAACTTTACGGAGGAAAAAGATGAAAACTTTTACATCAGCAGCTGATTTGCAATTGGCACTTAGAGAGGAAAAAAACAATCACAAAAGCATTGGCTATGTAGCGACAATGGGGTTTTTGCATGAGGGGCATGCAACCCTTTTGGAAATGGCCCGCAAAGAGAATGATATTGTGGTATTGAGTATTTTTGTAAATCCGATGCAGTTTGGACCGAATGAGGATTTTGAAACATATCCGCGGGATTTGGAACGGGATGAAAATGTCGCAGCCAATGGCGGAGTGGATTATCTCTTCTATCCAACAGTCCATGAAATGTACGGTGAAGAACCATCTGTGAAAGTTGTTGTCCAAAGCAGGACGGATGTTTTATGCGGGAGACAAAGGCCTGGACACTTTGATGGTGTAGCGACAGTCTTAACGAAATTCTTCAATATCATCCTTCCCGATAGAGCTTACTTTGGTAAGAAGGATGCCCAGCAAGTCGCCGTGATAGATGGACTGATCAAAGACTTCAATTTCCCTATCCAGCTTGTAGCTGTAGATACCGTACGCGAGGAAGATGGGTTAGCGAAGAGTTCGCGAAATGTGAACCTATCAGATCAAGAACGCATGGAGGCTAAAGAGCTGTACCAAAGTTTATTGAAGGCCAAAGAGGCGGTTGAATCAGGTGAAAGAAATGCAGCTACCGTCACGGCTCTAATTAGTGAACATATTACTGCCCAAACAAGTGGCGTGATTGACTATATTGAAGTCTATCAATACCCGGAACTTAAACCACTTGAATCACTGGCAGGAAACATCATCATTGCAATGGCTGTAAAGTTCAAGCGTGCAAGACTAATTGATAATATCACCTTATATATAGAATAAATCATAAGATCAGGGGGAATTGAGATGTTTCGAACGATGATGAATGGAAAAATCCACCGTGCACGGGTAACTGAAGCTAATTTGAATTATGTAGGCAGCATTACGATTGATGAAGATATAATAGATGCGGTGGGGATTTTGCCTAATGAGAAAGTCGCCATCGTGAATAATAATAATGGTGCAAGGCTTGAAACGTATGTGATTGCGGGTGAACGGGGTAGCGGTGTCGTGTGTTTGAATGGAGCGGCAGCTAGACTGGTGCAGCCGGATGATATCGTGATAATCATTTCTTATGTGATGGTTTCTGAGGATAAACTGGGAGATCACAAACCAAAAGTTGCGATCATGGATGAATACAATAAAATCATTGATTTAATTTCAAACGAACCTGCAGCTACAATCATGTAAGCGGAGGGCCGGCACATGTGCATGAAACATGCATATAGGTGCCGGCCCTTTTCGTCTTTTGATGAACGGCTTGTTTCCTTTATTACGATTATTATGGTATAAAAAAGATAAGAGAATTCCATCAGGAAGTGGAGAAAGCGAAGTTTGAGGTGTACAATTCATGATGCAACGATATGTAGTGGTCGATTTGGAAACAACAGGGAATTCTCCGAAAAAAGGAGATAGGATTATTCAATTTGCTGGAGTGGTCATCGAAAATGACCAAATCGTGGATGAATACTCGACATTCATCCACCCTGGACAGGAAATTTCCTTGTTTATTGAAGAATTGACCGGAATAAGCAACGAGACGGTAAAAAATGCACCTGACTTTGAAGATGTTGCAGAAAATATTGCCCGGCTTATAGAAGGGGCTTGTTTTGTTGCCCATAATGTTTTATTTGATTTATCTTTTTTACAGGAAGAACTAGTGCGATGCGGGTTTGAGCCGTTTTATGGTTCCACCCTTGATACAGTGGAGTTAGCGAAAATATTAAAACCAACATCCGATGGATATAAGCTACACCAGCTGGCTAAAGAAGAAAACCTAGATCATTCCAGGCCCCATCAAGCGGATAGTGATGCATATGCCACCGCTTTATTATTGTTGGAATTGAAAAAAAAGCTGATGAATCTTCCAGTCATGACACTTAAACAGTTGTATCGATTATCTTATTCCTTACAAAGTGAGGTTTCCGAATTAATAGATGCTTGCATTGCAAGCAAACTTGCTAAAGCAGAAGTCCATTCACCTGATCTAATCACTTATAGGGGCCTTGCCTTTAAAAAGGCTGAACATGAAGGTGATCATAAAGACACGGGGTCTAAATTCCCGCTCGACAATGAGGAAAAAGTAGCCATGCTCCAAAGTGCATTCCCTGCATTCGAAGCAAGAAGCGGACAACTTGATATGATGAACCTGATTCACAATTCTTTCGAAACCAGCCAGGATACAATCATTGAAGCTGGAACCGGTATTGGTAAATCGATAGGTTATCTGCTTCCGGCCGTTTATTTTGCAAAAAAACATCAAAAACCTGTCGTCGTTTCGACGTATACGCTTCAGTTGCAGGACCAACTACTTCAAAACGAGGTTCCTAAGCTTAAGAAAATCCTTCCTTTTACCTTTCAAGCTGTTTTACTGAAGGGGAGAAGCAATTATTTGAGCTTGGCAAAGTTCGAAAGGGCTTTGCGTGAAAAGGAAGATAATTATGAAACGGCCTTAACGAAAATGCAGATATTGGTTTGGCTTACTGAGACCGTAACAGGTGATAAAGATGAATTGAACCTTACAAGCGGCGGTCAGCTATTTTGGAATAGGCTTCAAAGTGATGGTCTTACATACGCCGGTTTAAAACAGCCCTGGCTTGAATTGGATTTTTTTGAACGGGCAAAAAAAACAGCTGCAAAGGCGGATATCATCATTACTAACCATTCATTTTTAATGACGGATCTTCTTACGGAAGACGCCTTGATTCCCAAAAAAGGGTATTTGGTTCTCGATGAAGCACACCATTTGGAACAGGCTGCATCCAAACAGCTTGGGAGCAGGCTTAATTACATTTCGGTGAAGACGATTTTGAACAGACTAGGGACATCGGATCAAAAGCAATTATTATATAAATTGGACAGGATGCTTTTGAATAACGGACTGACGGACGGGAGATCTTCACATGAATTGGATCAAAAGCTTAGTGATTTTTCGTATGAATTTGAACAGCTTTTTTATTACCTTTCCAATCAGGCGGAAAAACTTTCACGTTCTGTAAGTCCAAAACGGCTTTCATTCAAAATAGATGACGGAAGATGGGGAAAAGCGATTCTTGTCGCTGAGCGGTTGGTGGATTTATTAGGATACATCATCACGGAGTTAGAGAAAAGATTGGCCCTTTTATTGAATAATGAGTCCCCATTAGGGAAAAATTCATTATTTCACTTAAATGATATCGAGGTGCTGCTTGGACATTTACAGGATACCAGGGACTCCTTGCATGAGTTTTTCATCAAGCCTCATGAAGAAAATATTTATTGGCTTGATTATACGAATGCAGCACCTCAGCATGGGGTGACTTTGACGGTTCAGCCGATTGCAGGCAGTAAACGGCTATGGGATTCCTATTTCGGGCGCCAAAAAAGTGTGGTCATGACATCGGCAACCCTTGTGGTGAAGGATTCTTTTAAGTATTTTAAGGAACAACTCGGATTAGAGAATGAGCCTATGCAGACAGCAAGTTTTCCATCACCCTTTCCTTATAAGAAACTCGTAAAGGTACTGGTTCCAAATGATCTACCAGATATCAATTGTTTATCGGTGGAGGAATTCTCCGAAACCGCGGCAAACCATATTATTGCTGCCGCTCAGGCAGCGAAAGGGAGAATGATGGTATTATTCACCTCGCATGAAATGCTGCGCGCAACCTATCATTCGGTCAAAGATTGTGGTGTTCTGGATGAGTTCACCCTGTTTGCACAAGGGATTTCTGGCGGAAGCCGGATGAGGCTGCTCAGGAATTTCCAAAACTTCGAGAAAGCGGTCCTGTTTGGGACAACAAGCCTATGGGAGGGCGTCGATATCCCTGGCGAGGATTTATCTTGTTTAATCATTGTCAGGCTGCCTTTTTCGCCACCGGATGAACCAGTGACAGCTGCAAAATGCCAACTTCTCGAGAAGCAGGGGCGCAATCCATTCTCTGAGTATTCATTACCCGAAGCCCTATTAAGGTTCCGACAAGGTTTCGGCAGGCTTATACGCACTCCAGAAGATAAAGGGATTTTGGTTATACTTGATCGCCGCATCATCACTGCTAAATATGGAACTGAATTTCAAAAGGCGATTCCGAAAGTGGACTGGCACCAAGGCACTATTACAGAAATGGCTGAAATGATAGAAGAGTGGATTTAAAGGATCTTGATAATTCATTAATCCAGGAATTTTTATAATTTTTAAAGAAAAATAACCACTGAACTGGTATAATGTGATAGGTGGTAAAGCCTTCAAATCCTATTCATACCAGTGGTTGTTGACAATTTATTAAAATGGAGGGGCATTTTCATGGAAAGTAAAATCGAAGTAATTTCAACAGTCAGGTTGCAACATTCTCCTGATCTGTATAAAATTGTGGATTCCTTGAACCGAACATTGAAAAAAGATGATTTGATGTTCGGTCTGGCATTGGATTCCCAAGATCAAGAAAAAGCGATATTTACAATTTATCGTACATAGAAAGAAGGAAAAGCAGCTTTGAAAAAATGGTTGATTATTGCTTCTATCCTAGTCCTTTGTTTTATCGGATTTGTCAGCGGGGCATATATTAAAGCGTTGCAGCCTAAAAAAGAGGCTGGTAATGAGGCTTTTAAAAAGGCAAAGGAAGAGGGCGGCCTTGTTACCATGGAAGAATTCTACCTTTATAATGGGCAGGATTCATACTCTGTCATCATTGGTAAGGGGGAAAAAGGGACTAAAAAAATAGTCTGGCTTCCTGAGGACAAGAAGAAAGAAATAGTAGTGGAAAACTATAAAGATGGTAAATCAAAAAAAGAAATCATGAACATTGTCAAAGAAAAGCTTAATCCCCAAAAAATCATTTCGGTTAAGCTAGGCATGGAAAAGAACGTCCCGCTTTGGGAAGTAACGTATCTTGATGAATCCGAGCGCTTTAATTATGACTATTATGATTTTAAAACTGGGGAATGGCTAAAGTATTATCGAAGCATTTAGAATGGAGGATTAATTTAAAATGAAATTAGCGAACCGTGTTCAGTCATTAACGCCATCAACAACATTGGCCATTACGGCAAAAGCAAAGGAACTTAAGGCCCAAGGTTTAGATATAATTGGTTTGGGTGCAGGTGAACCAGACTATAATACGCCCAAACATATCATAGATGCAGCACTTCTTTCCATGAATGAAGGTCAAACTAAATACACGCCATCCGCTGGTCTGCCGAAGTTAAAAGAAGCAATTGCGGCTAAATTGAAGCGTGATCAGGGCTTGGATTACAAACCGTCTGAAATTGCAGTTGGCTCAGGTGCAAAGCACTCGCTGTACACATTGTTTCAAGCTATCCTGGATGAAGAAGATGAAGTCATTGTTCCGATACCATATTGGGTGAGCTATCCTGAGCAAATCAAGCTTGCTGACGGTAAGCCGGTTTATATAGTCGGTACGGAAGAAAATCAATATAAAATCACGAAAGAACAATTAGAACAAGCAATTACCGATAAAACGAAAGCGGTTATCATCAACTCTCCAAGCAATCCAACGGGCATGCTTTATTCCAGGGAAGAATTGGCGGCTATCGGGGAAGTTTGCCTGGCTCATGATATCTTGATCGTTTCCGACGAAATTTACGAAAAATTGGTTTATGGAAATGCTAAACATACATCCATTGCAGAGATTTCACCTGAATTGAAAAAGCAAACGATCATCATCAATGGTGTTTCTAAATCGCACTCGATGACTGGCTGGAGAATAGGTTATGCAGCCGGTGATGAATCCATCATTAAAGCAATGGCGAACCTTGCTAGTCATAGCACATCCAACCCAACGACAACCGCTCAATATGGTGCGATTGCGGCTTATGAAGGTACACAGGAGCCTGTTGAGGAAATGCGTCAAGCATTTGAAAGCCGTTTGAATAAAATCTATGATAAATTGGTTGAAATTCCAGGCGTAAGCTGCATAAAACCACAAGGGGCATTTTATTTATTCCCGAACGTTAAACGTGCAGTTGAATTAACAGGGTATAGCAATGTCGAAGATTTTACGACTGCGTTGCTTGAAGAAGCTCAAGTGGCTGTTATTCCAGGTTCAGGGTTCGGTGCACCTGATAACATCAGACTCTCTTATGCAACTTCACTGGAGCTGCTGGAAGCAGCCGTTGAAAGAATACATTCATTCGTTAATTCAAAAATGGCCTAATTTATTAAAAACCTGCAGACTGAGTCTGCAGGTTTTTTAGTTGGATTATATTTCGATACGTGAAGAAGGGGGGACATTGCGTGGGCTGCCGGATTTTCTAGATACATTCTGTCTATTCATAGGCACAGGTCATTCATATATGCAAAACAAGCATGTGAAAAATCATATATGATTTTTAATGAAAATCGATTGCAATCATATATGATTTCATATATGATGAAAATATGGAAGAGAAAAGCAAAAACCCCAGCAAAAAGCAACTAGCTTATGAGCACCTTCGTAAATTAATTTTGGATGGAACATATGGTTCTGGACAGCGGATCATTATCGATCAAACGGCAAAAGAACTTAGTTTAAGTCCGATTCCTGTCAGGGAAGCGATCAGGCAACTGGAATCTGACGGCCTTATTCAATATAAGCCTTATAGTGGAGCGGTGGTTACAAGCATAAATGAGAGCGAATACATTGAAACTCTTTCTGTTTTATCTCTGCTTGAAGGATATGCAGCTGCACTCAGTTCTTTAACCATGAATGATCATGATTTTGAAAATCTAATTAATTTAAACAATGAAATGGAAAAAGCCCTCCATAACTTTGAATTAGAGCTGTTTGGTAAATTAAACGAATGTTTCCATGCGGAAATTTATGAAAAGTGCGGAAATTCCTTTTTAATAGAGGAAATTAAACAGGCACAACAAAGAATGAATAGAGTCAGAAAGTCCATGTTCACCATGGTGCCGCAACGCGCAGTCCAATCGATTCGCGAACATGAAAGCATCATAAAGCTCCTAAAGGAAAAAGCATCTTTTGAAGAAATTGAATCATTGGTGAGAAAGCATAAACTGAATGCGATAAGCACTTTCAAGCAGAGGGCGGAAACTAATCAAGATCAGGCACTTTGATGACCCAGGCTTTGTTTTATTATAGTCGATTGATTATTGATAAAAGCAAAGCCGATTTTTTCACTTGAATTATTCGGAATATTCAAATAATAAAAAGGTGGTAGAAAAAATGTACGAGGAAATCAAAAGTCGTTTAAGAGGATCCATCGCACCCGTTATCACTCCCTTTGATGACAAGATGGAAGTTGATGTAAAGGCAATTGAAAATCTAGTAAACTGGCATATTGAAAGCGGTTCCCATGGGATTTCGGTATGCGGGACTACAGGCGAGCCGAGTTCACTTACGATTGAGGAACGGGAATTAGTGATGGAAACGGCAATTAAAGCAGCAAAAGCCCGTGTTCCAGTTGCACCAGGTACCGGATCTGCCAATCAGAAAGAAACGTTGCATTTGACAAAAAGGGCACAGGAAATGGGCGCGGATGCTGCTTTAGTCATCGTACCTTATTACAATAAACCGAATCAACAGGCACTTTATAATCATTTTAAAACCGTAGCTAATGCTGTTGATATCCCGCTGATCGTTTATAACATTCCTGGAAGAACGGCGACGAATTTAGAAGTGAAGACATTGGCACGTCTTGCTGAAGATTGTGAAAATATTATTGGTGTAAAAGAATCTAATAAAGATTTCGAACATGTGAACCGTGTCTTATTGAATTGCGGAAGGGATTTTCTCTTATATTCTGGCATTGAATTATTATGCTATCCAATGTTGGCTATTGGAGGGGCAGGACATATAAGTGCTACTGCCAATATCACTCCTAAAGAAGTGGCGGACATTTATAATTTTTGGGTGGAGGGTGATGTAGATAAGGCGCTTGACCTCCATTACAAATTAATGCCATTGAATGATGTTTTGTTTAAAGAAACCAATCCAGGACCATTAAAAGCTGCGATGGGGATGATGGGGAAAATCAATCCGGCATTAAGGCCGCCTATGGGACCGCCTTCGGAACCATTGGAAAAAGAACTGCGTGAAACCCTTCAATCATACGGGTTGATTGACCAAAAAATCCAGTCATAAGCTAGATTGGGAAGATTGCACAAATCCAAACGATTTTTGTCATCTTCCCGAATTATTTTTTAAAGGAGGATTTATCATGCAAACTTTTCCCGTGCAGGATGTGAAGCATTACGTCAATGGTCAATTTGTGGATGGTATTTCAGGAAAAACATTTGAAAATCTAAGCCCTTTTAATAATCAAGCAATCAATAATGTGGCAGAAGGGTTTAAAGAGGATATTGATCAAGCGGTCGCCGCCGCAAGAGCTGCATTCGATAATGGCCCATGGAGAACGATGAAAGTGGAAGAAAGATTGAAGTACATGAATAGGATTGCTGATCTAATTGAAGAAAATGCCGAAGAAATCTCCTTTTTGGAATCACTGGATACAGGGTTGCCGATTAGCCAGACAAAAAAACAAGCGGCAAGGGGAGCGGAGAATTTCCGTTTTTATTCTGAAATGGTGAAAAGCAGGCTGATAGGAGAGTCATATCAAGTGGATGACACTTTCATCAATTATACGATTCATAAACCGATAGGAGTGGCAGGATTAATCACTCCTTGGAATGCACCTTTCATGTTAGAAACCTGGAAGATCGCCCCGGCCCTGGCTACAGGTAATACATGTGTCCTTAAACCAGCGGAGTGGTCTCCATTGACTGCCAATAAATTAGCTCAAATCATTGATCAATCCGGTCTGCCAAAAGGCGTATTCAATATTGTTCACGGTTTTGGGGAGACAGCGGGGGCGTCCTTGGTTGCCCATCCTGAAGTCCAATTGATATCCTTTACCGGAGAAACGACAACCGGCGCTGAAATCATTAAAAATGGTGCAGATACAATGAAACGTTTTTCCATGGAACTCGGCGGTAAATCACCAGCAGTCATTTTTGAAGATGCCGATTTAGAAAAGGCCCTGGATTCAGTGGTATGGGGAATCTATTCGTTCAATGGGGAGCGCTGCACAGCCAATTCCAGATTATTTGTCCATGAATCGATAATAGACCAGTTCGTGGCAGAATTGAAGGAACGTGTTCATAATATCAAGATTGGAAACCCAATGGATCCAGACACGGAAATCGGACCGCTGATCCATCGTAACCATTTTAATAATGTCTCCCGATATCTGGATATAGCAAAAGATGAAGGGGCGGAAATTGTAAGCGGTGCCATACCAAGTGCATTCAAGGAAGGGAATTATATTGCCCCGACGCTTCTTTTGAACTGTACAAATGATATGACGGTGGCACAAGAAGAGATTTTTGGCCCTGTCATGGCAGTCATTCCTTTCAAGACTGAAGAGGAAGTACTGAGAATGGCTAATGATGTAAAGTATGGGCTAGCTGCTTATGTATGGACCAATGATATGAAACGTGGACATAGGTTTGCTCAAGCTGTCGATAGTGGGATGGTCTGGGTGAATTCCCAAAACGTTAGGGATTTGCGGATTCCTTTTGGAGGGTCGAAATATAGTGGGGTAGGACGTGAAGGCGGCCATTATAGCTTTGAATTCTATACGGAAACACAAGTTATCCACGTGGCAATTGGAGAACATCACATTCCGAAATTTGGCGACGTAAAACAAAATGCCGTTTCTTCTGCTGAAAAATAATCCGGGTTTCATTAAAGAAGGGGAGAATACTATGAATTTTTCTATTATTCGTGTTGCGAGAACGATACTTAATGTAACAGATTTAGATAAATCAAGAGCCTTTTATGTGGATGCTTTAGGTTTTATTGAAACGGAAAGAACGAATGACCACATATATTTACGTGGTTTAGAGGAAGCGCATCATCATTCGCTTATCTTGCAAAAGGCAGAAAAGCCAAGCGTTGAGGCAATAGGATACAAGGTTGAAAAAGAGGAAGACCTTGAAGGGTTGGAATCTTTCTTCCTATCCAAGGGAATGAAAATGAAGTGGATGCAGGAAGGAACACAGCATGCACTAGGCAAGTCACTGCGAGTTCAGGATATTTCAGGATTGCCAGTAGAGTTTTTTTACAAAATGGATAAAGCCGAGAGATTGCTGCAACGATATGATATGCATAGGGGTTCGAGGGTCCAAAGAATCGATCATGTGAATTGTTGTGTGCCAAATGTGCAAAAAGCCTCTGACTTTTATATGAAAGAATTAGGTTTTGCCTGCTCGGAAGATACTGTGGATGAGTCGGGCAAATTATGGGCAACGTGGCTACATAGAAAGCAAACGGTCCATGACCAGGCATTCATGAACGGTATCGGTCCAAGACTTCATCATGTAGGCTTCTTTCTGCCTGACCCGCTTGCACTTATCCATGCCTGTGATGTACTGGCATCTCTCGGATATGCACAGTCAATCGAACGCGGCCCGGGAAGGCATGGCCTATCCAATGCATTCTTCCTATATTTAAGAGATCCGGATGGTCACAGGATTGAATTATACAATGGGGATTACTTAACATCTGACCCGGATACCGAACCGATTCATTGGGATTTGAATGATCCAAGACGCCAGACATTCTGGGGAGCCCAAGCTCCGGATTCATGGTTTGATGAGGCATCTTCTGTGCTTGATATAATATCAGGAGAAGAAGTTCCTCTTAAAGAACCGATCCTGGCAAAAAGTAAGCCTGAATTCATCATATAAAAAGAAGCGGGATTTAGGATGGAACATGGAATATTCAGGAAAAACATACTTGGACTCTCATAGTCTTTTCAATAGGGCGCCTGTGCAATTGGTGAAAAGTTGATGGAAGACTGCTTGATAAGGAATAGCCCATCAAATAATGGACGGATCCTTTCAAGGGAGTTGGCACTTACATTTCCGTGATTCTCTTCCCTTGAAAGGAAAGAAGATTCATATCAAATGGAAAAGTAATGTATCAAGAAGTCGAAACAGATGAAGGATAGGCGAGCCAAGACTATTGTGAAAGTGCAAACCTTTTAAAAGATATGGTCTGGGACAGGGCAGCAGTGGGAGCTTACTGCTGCCCTATTTGTAAGTTTCATCGGTTTCACAAAAGGAGTATGGAAAGCTTAGGGAATGGGCTTCAGACCCTCTTTGGGCAGATGAGGTTGTAGGTATTCTGGGATGGAGGGGGATCTGTGCCATTGAAGAATGAGGCTGACATTGGAGGAACACTACCAGGACCGTCCTTGTAAAAATAAATATCAGAAGAGGTGTGTAGAGATGGTTCGGCTGGAAAAAAACCTTGATGAATCGGAACAAACCAATCTAGTGGATTATGAAAAGATTGTTGCCTCGAAAGAGTTTCAGAATATGCTCTCCGACAAAAAGAAGTTCGTCATCCCTTTTACGATTTTCTTTATGGGATATTCCTTGCTTTTACCCTTCTTAGTTTTTTACACAGATATCCTGGATCACCCTTTCATCGGGGACATAACCTGGGCGTGGGCGTACGGTGTCTCCATTACGGTTATGTCTGTATGGGTTTGCAGCATATATGTAAGGAAATCTGAAAGAATCGATGAACAAATAAAAGAAATCATCGAGAAAGAAGGGCTTTGAAACATGAATTGGACAGTTATCATTCTCTTTGCGCTAATGTCGTTAGGTACTCTTTTCATCACGTATTTCGCTTCCAAAAAAACTAAAACGGCAGGCTCCTTTTATACGGCTGGGGGCGGGTTGACCGCTAGGCAAAATGGACTTGCATTGGCCGGGGATTTTATGTCGGCTTCCACGTTTTTAGGGTTGATAGGGGCATTTTCCTTAACGGGATATGATGGATTTTTCCTGATGTATGGAGCACTTGTTTCATTTCTTGTGGTGTTATTCCTAGTGGCTGAGCCATTAAGGAACTTAGGGAAATACACATTGGCTGATATGGTGACTACAAGGTTTAAATATAAACAGGTCCGGGGAGTGACCGCATTTAATACCCTGGTGATATCAGTCATGTACATGCTGGGGCAACTTGTTGCTGCAGGCGCTTTATTTAAATTGCTTTTGGACATCCCGTATAATACCTCTGTCATCATCGTAGGTATTGTAATGCTGGTATTTGTTCTATTCGGGGGGATGACGGCGACGAGCTGGGTGCAGATCATTAAAGCCATCCTGCTGATAGGCGGAGTGTTTATATTATTCATGATCGTCATGTGGAAGTTGAATTTTAGTTTCATCGGAATTTTCACGGATATGAAAACAGCGACACCGATGGGAGCTGATTACCTGAGAGCAGGTATTAAATATGCCAGTGGGTGGGATGCAGCATCCTTGTCACTGGGCCTGATTCTGGGAACGGCAGGTCTGCCTCACATTTTAATACGTTTTTTGACTGTCCCGAATGCACGAGTGGCAAGAAAGTCGGTTGTTTGGGTGATGTGGATTATGGGTGCATTTCATATCATGGTCATTTTTCTCGGATTCGGTGCTGCTAAGTTGGTCGGAACATCGAATATCATGGCCGCTAATCCAGCAGGTAACATGGCTGCACCTTTATTGGCCCAACTTGTGGGCGGGGACATCTTATTCGCATTTATTGCGGCCGTTTCCTTCGCAACGATACTCGCAGTAGTTGCAGGAATCGTTTTAACAGGTGCTACGGCATTTTCACATGATTTTTATAATGAAATATTAAAAGATGGAAAAGCGACGGAAAAACAGCAAATGACGATGGCTAGATGGGCTTCTATTGGTGTGACTGCACTTGCGATTGTTTTATCATTAGGTCTGCAGGAATTCAATGTAGCGTTTCTGGCATCTATCGCCTTTACATTGGCCGCCAGTTCGAATTTGCCAGTAATCCTTCTTACGATCTATTGGAAAAAATTCAATAAAACTGGAGCGATAGTCGGTATGATGACAGGTCTTTTTGGAACACTTTTGCTCGTGGCCCTCAGTCCAAATGTCTGGAACCCGGTCCCCGGAGCATCCATAATGACAGGTGAACCGATTTTCCCTTTGAATTCACCAGGAATCGTTTCCATTCCGCTTGGATTCATCGCCTGCTATTTAGGTGCCTTGATCGGTAATCGCAGGACCGGTCCGAAAACGGTTGCAAAAGACAATTATAATGAAATCCTGGTAAAGTCCAATACCGGTCATGATGTTAAGGGGGTTTTGCGACATTAAATGATGTAAAGGCATGCCTATTAATAAAGCGCAGTCCAACGCAATTGTGAATGGATTTGAAAAAGCGGCCATCAAATGATAGGTTGCTTTTTTCTTTTCAATGGATAAAGAAATTCGAACAAATACAAAAGATTACTACAAAGAGGTACAGGTGCACTAATATTCAAGGATAACTAGGCATTCCTTCAGAAAATGTTTCTAGGAATTTGACGGCTCCTTTGGAAAGATAGCGATCTTCGAGCCAAATAAGGGCGGCTTCCGATTGTACTACACAATCTATCAATTCGACTATTTTTATCCCCTGGGTTGAAAACGATTTGGACGTGGTACGTGGCATGATGGTAGCGCCTACTCCTTCCTTCACTAAGGATAAGATCATGGCAGCATCAGGACATTCACATACAATCGTAGGGTCAAATCCATGTCTTAGGCATTCATCCACTATCAGTTCGTAAGTTCCTTGACCGCTAACCCTATGCAGCAATAAGAGGGGATATTCCTTAATTTGTTTGAATTCGATCGAGTCTGGGATATCCCAATCTTTTGGGGTGACAAGCACAAAATCTTCCGGGGGAAGGTTAATCGATGAGAATTGCTTACCGTTAATAGGAAGCCTTACAATGGCCAACTCGATTTCCCTGTTTATTAAGCCTTCTGTCAAACGGAACGTATCACCTTCCATTAACTTGAAACGAATGTCAGGGTATTTAACCCTAAAGGTTCTCATCCTTTGCGGAATGTAAGAAAAGCAAGTTTTTACTGAACCTATGGAAAGAGTACCCTTTACCCCTTTACTGACTTCCTTCACTTCCAGTAGAGATTCTTCGAACTGGATTAATAGAGCTTCAGCTTTTTTATAAAGGACCTTGCCAGTTTCAGTGAGTTCAAGTTTCTTTCCATTCCGATCGAAAAGTTTTTCACCGATTTCCATTTCCATTAATTTAAGTTGCTGGCTAAGGGGCGGTTGAGCCATATGTAATTTTTTTGCGGCTTTGGTTACTTGTTCTTCCTGAACGATCGTCACAAAATACTTTAACTGCCGGATGTCCATTATATACACCTCATACATATGATTTACATATACATATTGAATTTTTTAAGTATTATATATATATCATAACACATGGTATATTTTGTTATAGGAATTAATTCAATTTTTGGAATTTATTTAATTGTAAGCGCTTTATTAAATTAATACTAAAGGGGGATGTAAGCATGCCGGCTAAAACAGGTAAAGAATATATCGATAGGGTAGACAAAGCAAAGGCGAATGTATGGATCAATGGAGAGCAAGTAAAAAATAAGATCAGTCAACACCCAGCTTTTAAAGGGGTCATGAAATCACAGGCCGAATTATATGATTTGCAGCATGATTCCGCGAAAACTGACATCATGACTTATATTTCACCAACTTCAAACGAAAGAGTAGGGACCTCATTCATGCAGCCGCGGACTAAGGAAGACCTTGAAAAAAGGAGGAAAATGATTCAAGAATGGGCAAGGCATAATAATGGAATGATGGGACGTTCCCCTGACTATATCAACAGTGGGATGATGGCGTACGGTACAGCAGCTGATATGTTCGGCACTCAGGATTCGGCATTTGCTAAAAATATGAAAGATTATTATGAGCTCTGCAGGGAAAAGGATTTGTCGTTGACACATACCCTGATTCAACCCCAGGTTAATAGGGGAGTTAGTGCCGCAAAGCTTCCGGATCCTTACATCGCTGCACGGATTGCTGGCAAGAATTCAGAAGGGCTTATTATAAAGGGAGCTAGATTATTAGCTACACAAGGAGGAATAACGGATGAAATCATGGTATTCCCTTCAACATTGCTTAAACAATCGGAAGAAGAAAACCCTTATGCATTTGCATTCTCCATACCAAATAATACACCAGGGTTGAAATTCATCTGTCGTGAATCATTCGACTATGGCAAATCACATTTTGACCATCCTCTTGGTTCAAGATTTGAGGAAATGGATACGATTATCGTTTTTGATGATGTAGTCGTTCCTTGGAATCGGGTATTTGCATATGGGGATGTCGGCATTTGCAACCAGGCTTATAATGAAAGCAATGCGGTTGTTCATATGACCCATCAGGTGGTAGCGAAGAATATCGCCAAAACCGAGTTCATTCTGGGGATTCTGCAACTAATGGTGGAAACCATCAATATCGGGCAATACCAGCATGTTCAGGAAAAAATCTCGGAAGTCATCATAGCGCTTGAAACGGTAAAGGCTTTCATAACAGCTTCGGAGGCAAACGCGAAAGTGGATAAGTGGGGAATGATGACACCCGATTTCACACCGTTAAACATTGCCCGTAATTATTATCCGAAGATTTACCCTAGATTCAGTGAAATAATGCAGCTTCTTGGGGCTAGTGGCTTAATGGCGATACCAAATGAAGCCGATTTCAATTCGGAGCTTCGACCGGATTTGGATAAATATCTTCAAGCTGCGAATGGTGGAGCCTATGACAGGGTTAAATTGTATCGTCTCGCATGGGATGTATGCATGAGTTCATTTGGATCCAGGCAAACCCTGTACGAAAGATTCTTTTTTGGGGATCCGGTCCGTATGGCTAGCGCTTTATATAACGGCTATGATAAACAGGAATATGTGGACCGTGTCAAGGAGTTCTTGAACCGTACTGAAAACCTTGCAGAAATCAACTGAGCCCGGTAGCATTGGCAAAACATATTAATTTAAAGGCCTTCCCGATGATGTGGAAGGCCTTTAAATATGAAATATTGTTCATTTATTATATCGATTATGGATATTATTCTTTTTATATGTGCCAAAATCACTGAATTCCGTAAGTTCCATGGAGAGGGCAAGATATCTTTTTGAAAAGAGGGATGCCAAATGGGACTCCATCGTTTCGAAAAGGTGGTCACATACTTTCGTTTTATCACTGTCCTGGCGTCCAGCGCCAATTTTTAGTATGGCATGAACAAAAGCATCATCCTCTGTACCATCGGCAACACGATAATGCTTCAATTCAATGGCCCGGGATCGAATCCCGCCAATTGGAAAGATGGAGGGATAGGATATCAGTACATCATTCACCTTTCTTAATAAGCCGTCAATCTGGATTTCATCTTTGATATTATCCGTATATTCAATAATTATATGAGGCATATGATCAGTCCCTTCCATTATTTGTGGATATTCAGATGAGGCCGATCCCCGTTTTCAGTAAATACATCGTCCCCGACTATTGTGCTAACGAGTTTTCCGATACCTTCAATTTCAGTGATGATTTCATCGCCTACAGCAGTATCCGCCAAGCCTTCAGGTGTGCCTGTCAATATGATATCGTTTGGACTCAATGTCATGAAGCTGCTGAAATATTCAATTAAATCAGCAATGCCGAAAATCATGTCTTTCGTGTTGCCTTGCTGAGTCAATTTTCCGTTGACGTAAGTTTTGATGGCAAGATTCGAAGGATCTGGAATATCTTCGGCATCGACGAGCCAGGGACCAATGGGGGTGCAGGTATCGCGATTTTTGACCTTTAAATTTGGCCGGTAGTAGTTCTCCAGATAATCCCGTATTGCATAATCATTTGCAATCGTATATCCACTTACATAATTAAAGGCTTCTTCCTTTTTTATGTTCTTCGCCTTTTTACCGATGACCACTGCCAGTTCACATTCATAATGCATATAAGCTGCATCAGCAGGCCGCCTTGTCTGTCCCCGGTGGCCGATGAATGTATTGGGACCTTTTAAGAATGCAAGGGGTTCTTCCGGGGCTTTAAAAGCTAGCTCCTTCGCATGGTCTGCATAATTCAAGCCAAGCGCGAAGACAGTCCGTGGTTCCACAGGGGGAAGCCAGACAACGTCCTGCTCATTGACAAGCCGGCCATCCGCCAATTGGAGCTGGCCATGATATTCACTTGCTGGATGTATGGCACCTGCAAAGGCTACACGTGCTCTCTTCATAAAATCCCCTCCAGTGATAATTTTTCCTCGGAAATGATCGTATTTTCCAAATAACCGATTTCGTCTATTTCTATCCTGACTTGATCATTGGCTTTGGCCAGCGGTGCATTCTCAGGCACTCCAACTAGAAGGACGTCACCCGTACTCAAGGTCATGAAGTCCGTTACATCCTCAATAAGCCGGGGGATGGAGCGAATTAGATTTGAAGTTGAATTTTCTTGCCTTAGCTCTCCATTAATATATACACGAAATCCTAAAGAATCGGGGTTGGAGATGGATTCCTTGGATACGACCCATGGACCGATCGGGCAAAATCCATCACGGGCTTTATGGCGGATAGCAGGACGGAAAACGCTTTCATGAGGAATGCTAATATCATTGGCGATCGTAAAACCTTCTATATAATCAGAGGCATGTTCTTTCTTGACTCTTGTCGCCGTTTTACTGATCACTATTCCAAGTGCGGCTCCGATTTCCAATTCAGGTATGCCGGTCGGAAGGGGAACTGGATTTGAATAAGAAGAAAACGTGTTTCTAGGTTTAATATAAAGGACCGGCCCTTTAGGAGGTTCATTATAAGGCGGATGGTCGATCTTTCCCTTCATTGCTTCCAATGATCCTTTATAGTTTAATAATGTTCCATATACCGTTCCGGAAATAGGGTTATCCAACTTGATTCGTGATACCTCATACTTAACACCGTTCATTAATATATAGCGGTTCGACAGTATTTCCACTTCTTCTGAGTAATCTGACTTTTGGAGTTTAACTCTTGCTTTTGCCATGGTACTCACCCCTTGATTTTTTAATTAATCATATATGATATCGTATATGATTTTTTGTTTAAGTTCAACATATTTAGATTATTCAGTATAATTAGACAAAAAATGTTAGAAAAAAGCTGGGTTTCAACAGAAAAATGCCTGGAACATTTAGTTAGTATGAAGCTAGGAGTTCAAATTGAAAGATTATGAATGGGGGATATTCCGATGATGAATGGTAAAGAGTATTTGATTACCATTGGTTGATTGGATTCAATCCTTTGTTCAATATTAGAAATGTCGGCCTAAACATATACCGAGATGATTTTACTGTAATAAGAGCATGGGCATTAGTGAAAAGTAATTTACCATGCAACAATCTGGCGAATACGCGACAAAAACATAATAAGAATGATATAAAAGGCATGGAACCTCCGCTTCAATTGATTTATTTGCTTGTAAGCAGGGCTATGGGTATAATAAGTAGAGTAAATTCATTAGTAAGTTAAGTTATTTTTGGAGGTAAATTCCGTGAAAATTACAATAAAAAATGCTAGCAAATTCGTCGATCAAGAAGTAACCATTGGAGGCTGGCTTGCCAGCAAACGTTCCAGTGGGAAAATTGCTTTCCTTCAAATACGTGATGGCTCTGGTTTTATTCAAGGGGTGGTCGTGAAAGCTGAAGTTGGAGAAGAGATTTTCGCTCGTGCGAAATCGGTTTCGCAAGAGTCATCCTTGTATATAACTGGTGTCATTCAAAAGGATGAACGCTCGCCGTTCGGTTTTGAATTACAGGTGAAAGATATTGAAATCATTCATGAATCATTGGATTATCCCATTACACCTAAAGCGCATGGTCCTGAATTTTTAATGGATAACCGCCATTTGTGGCTGCGTTCAAAACGGCAGCATGCAGTCATGAAAATCCGGAACGAAATAATCCGTGCTACATATGAATTCTTTAATGAAGAAGGCTTCGTTAAAGTGGATCCCCCAATTTTAACGGGAAGCGCACCAGAGGGAACGAGTGAATTGTTCGCGACCAAATACTTTGATGAGGATGCATACCTTTCACAAAGTGGTCAACTCTATATGGAAGCGGCTGCCATGGCACTTGGGAAGGTATTTTCCTTTGGCCCAACCTTCAGGGCAGAAAAATCCAAAACAAGACGACACTTAATCGAGTTCTGGATGATTGAACCTGAAATGGCTTTCATCGAATTTAAAGAAAACCTGGAGGTACAGGAGAAATTCGTTTCTTCCATCATCCAATCCGTATTGAAAAACTGTGAGCTTGAGTTGAATACACTGGGCCGTGATACATCGAAGCTTGAACAAATCCAAGCTCCTTTCCCGCGCATTACATATGATGAAGCCATTAAGTTCCTTCATGAACAAGGATTTGATGATATTCAATGGGGGGATGATTTTGGAGCTCCGCATGAAACTGCGATAGCGGAAAGTTATGATAAGCCCGTTTTCATAACTCATTACCCAACCAAAATCAAACCTTTCTATATGCAACCAGATCCTGACAGGGAAGAAGTCGTTCTTTGTGCCGATTTGATCGCTCCGGAAGGATATGGAGAAATAATTGGCGGTTCAGAACGGATTCATGATCAGGGATTGCTTGAACAGAGAATCAATGAGCATGGCTTGAGCGAAGATGCTTACAAATGGTATATGGAATTAAGAAAATATGGCTCTGTGCCGCATTCAGGCTTCGGTTTGGGATTGGAACGCACCGTAGCATGGATCAGTGGAGTCGAGCATGTCCGTGAAACCATCCCGTTCCCACGTCTATTAAATCGATTATATCCTTGATTACGTTATGAAGCGGTTATCTTGCCAATTGGCAGATAACCGTTTTTTGTTAAAATTATAAACTTATTCGATGAGCCGTATTCATGTTATACTAAACCAGAGGTGTCCAAAAACATGAATAAAGAACATTTATATGCGTGGTTTAAGGAAGGAACGATAACGATTCCATCCTTTTTGTTGACTAACTATAGTGCAATGGGACTGAATGAACAAGAAATGGTCCTATTATTACAATTGCAAAGCTTCATCGATAAAGGTAATCATTTCCCTGCACCCTCCCAACTTTCTGACCGAATGACATTGCAGGAAACGGAATGTCTATTCATGATCCAGCGTTTGGTCCAAAGGGGATTTGTTGAAATGGTGGTTGAGGGGAGCCAAGAAATCGGACAGGAAAAATATTCGTTGTCTCCACTGTATGAAAAAATGATGGACTGTTTCTTGAAAACTTTGAAACAGGCAGAGTCTGCAGAAATCCAAAAAGCGGGGGAGAGCCTTTATACGATTTTTGAACAGGAGTTCGGCCGCCCTTTATCTCCCTTTGAATGTGAGACATTGGCAATGTGGATGGAGGATGACCATCAACCTGAAATCATTAAGTCAGCTCTGAGGGAGTCTGTCATTTCCGGAAAATTGAATTTCCGATACATTGATCGAATTTTATTCGAGTGGAAAAAGAATGGAATTAAAACCTTGGAACAGGCAAGGGAGCAAGGACAAAAATTTAGAGTTCATCAAAAAAGGGACCGAAAGACGGAAACTGCACAACCATTGAAAGATGTGCCTTTCTATAACTGGCTCGAGCAGTAATGTAAATTGAAGGAGAACCGATATGTTGAATAAAGCTCAAATTCGATATTGCCTGGATACGATGGGTGAAATGTTTCCAGATGCCCATTGTGAGCTGAATCACTCCAATCCATTTGAATTGGTGGTTGCTGTTGCCCTGTCAGCTCAGTGTACGGATGTATTAGTCAATAAAGTGACGAAGGATTTATTTCAGAAATATAAAACGCCTGAGGATTACATAAGCGTACCGATTGAAGAGTTGGAAAATGACATTCGCTCAATCGGTTTGTTTCGTAACAAGGCTAAGAATATACAAAAGCTGTCGCGCATGCTGATCGAAGAATACGGTAAGGAAGTTCCGAGAGATCGTGATGAGCTTGTTAAATTGCCTGGCGTTGGCAGAAAGACGGCGAATGTAGTCGTTTCCGTTGCATTTGATGTGCCGGCGATCGCTGTGGATACCCATGTAGAGCGTGTTTCCAAGCGCCTGGGATTATGCCGTTGGAAGGATAGTGTCCTCGACGTTGAAAAAACGCTGATGGCTAAGATACCAAAGGATGAGTGGTCCGTTACGCATCACCGCCTGATATTCTTTGGACGCTATCATTGCAAGGCCCAGTCACCAAGATGTGAAACCTGCCCGCTTCTCGATTTATGCCGTGAAGGAAAAAAAAGAATGAAAAGGAAAGAAGCCAATTGATGCAGTCCATATCATTAAAAGTCCCTGAAGAATTGGCCCATCATTTGTTTTTTTCTGAAAAGGAAACCATCTTGGAAAAAGAGCGATATTCAGGTTGGAGTGAAACGATTCCATTCGAGGCTTTCCCGTATGAGTTACTTTATTATAATAATGTAGAAGCCTATGCTCCCTGGACGAAGGGGGCAATGCATGTAAAGGAACTGCTGGAGAGTTGGAAGGGAATTGATTCGGAATGCAGATTGCTATATTCTGAGCGAAAAGCGGGACAGACCTTGGGACTCATGAAGCAGGGGATCGGTTTATTTTTAACCGCAGTCTTCTGGATGCATGGGCAGCCAGTGGCATTGAATGATATCCGGTGCCAAATACAATCCTTTAACAATATTCCGGTGAACATGGATGAAAGGCTTTCTTTCATCCTTGCCAGACCCGCTTTTTTTCATTCTTATAGACAGCTCAGTGAGTTGTTCCGAGAATTTGAAAAACAATATGTAAAGTTCATGATCAAAAATAAGAACAGCCAAAAAAACGTCTAAGCCAAAAGCTTAGACGTTTTTTTAGAATCTTCATATATATTTATTCTGTATCTTGGTTTGGATCTGGGTCCGGATTAGGATCGGGATCAGGGGTCTCGACTGGTTTTTCCTCTTCTACCGTTCCAGGGTCAGTGGTATCATCCCCGCCCTCGACATCCTCTCCATTATTGCCATTTCCGTCATCCGTGTTGTTGCCATTTCCATCACCATTACCATTATTACCATTGTTGCCATTGCCATTATTGTCGTTATTGCCATTATTACCGTTATTGCCATTATTGTCGTTATTATCTTTATTGCCGTTTTCGCCATTGTTATTTTTGTCTTCGTCTTGTTTATCCTCTTCGCCTTCAGCAGGAGTTTCTTGTTCCGGATTATCACCTTCGGCAGGATCTTCAATCTTCTCGTCTTCAGTATCCTCAGGGACTACCGCTTCAGCAGGTATTTTGACAGATGTACTCGCAGGATCACTTTGTTGGTTATCCACTAGAGCTACCACTGAGAAAGTATATTTACTTCCAGGGGTTGGATTAGGAATCGTTAAACTAGTATCCTTAGATTTTTTTAATACGCTCTGTGCGCCGCCGTCAACGGACATCTTAACCTCGAATTGGGTATTCCCATTACCTTTAGGATATGACCATGATAGATTGATTTCATTGCTTTCCTGGTTGTAAGAAGCGTTAATGCCAGGTGAGTCGATTTTTTCATATTCTGTCGTCACTTGTGTAGGCTCGTGACCTTTAACATAATATTCATAAGTGATTTTACTGCTTGGTGTATATTCATTGGCTTTAACAGCTGGATTCGAACCTTTGATGACTCCAACCTTCACAACACTGTCAGGTTGATCAAAGTCTTTCGTTTCTTTTGATTGGGCCATATGTTCCATTAAATTCTTAAAGATGAATTTAGGGATCCTTTGAGATGATTCACCCAGATATTCCATTTTCTCACCAGATGCATTATCATAACCAGCCCAAACCGCGACTGTATAATTGGTAGTGTAACCTGCCATCCAGCTATCTTTTACACCCGAAGATGGGATGTTGTTCGCTGCACGCTGTTCAGGCGTGAAGTTGGTTGACCCGGTTTTACCGGCTACCGGGAGACTAGGTATATTGGCTAACCTTCCTGTTCCATAAGGTTCTTTCATGACGCTTTTCAACATGTCCGTCACGATGAAAGCTGTTGAATCTTTCATGACCGGCTTTGATTCCGTCTTGTTTTTGATGGTTGTTTTATCACGTAAAACAATCTTTTTCACACTATGCGGTTCATTATAGATACCATTGTTTCCGAATGAACTGTATGCACCGGCAAGTTCAAGTGTAGAAACATCCTTACCGCCGCCCAATGCTGCCGATTCGGTAATCTCCTTGTCGAAAGGAATCCCAAGATCAGTGGCAAAATCACGTGCCCGGTCCAATCCGACTGCTTGTAGCGTTTTTAAGGCAGGGATATTTAATGACCGTGCCAGTGCTTCCCGAGTCGTTACAGTGCCATAATGTCGTCCTGAAGCATTTTTAAGCGGTGTTCCATTACTGTAAGTATATTCCTCATCCTTGATTTGGTGGTAGGTGGACCAATTTAAATATTCCACGGCAGGACCGTAATCCAGAATCGGCTTAATGGTCGAACCAGGTGATCGCTTGGCATCCGTTGCATAATTCCAGCCGCGTTTAACCGTCGTATTCCTGCCGCCGCCCACTGCTTTAATTTCACCAGTTTCTGTATCGAGTAATGTGACTCCGGCTTGGAGATCTTTACTTGGATAATTGATGATTTCATCACTGTTCAACATGTTATAAACATATTCTTGGGCATCTTTATCAATGGTCGTCTGGATTTCCAGACCATCGGTAAATACGTTATAGTCACCCATATCTCCGACTTCCTCAATTACCAAATCGATGAATGCATCGTATGCGGTCGTATCGATTTGGCTCTTATCGATTTCTTGAAGTCCTTCTGTTATATCGATGCTTTGTGCATTTTTCATTTCCGTTTCCGTGATATATCCATGTTTGTTCATTAAGTGCAAGACAATATCACGGCGTTCTTTCGCACGTTCAGGGTATTTATACGGGTCATACCTGCTTGGGCTTTGCGGTAATCCTACAAGCATGGCCGCTTCGTTCAATTTCAATTCGTTAAGGTCTTTTCCATAATAAGTTTGCGATGCAGTTAAGATACCGTTGGCACGGTTTGCAAAGAAAATCTTATTCACATACATTTCGAAAATTTCTTCTTTTGTATATTTTCTTTCAAGCTGTATGGATAGCCACATTTCCTGGACTTTCCTTTTAATGGTCTTATCAGGCGTTAAATAAGAACGCTTGATGACCTGCTGGGTCAATGTACTTGCACCCTCTGAGCCGAATCCGTTTTTGACGTTGGCTATGACGGCACTGCCCAGACGTAAGAAATCGACCCCGTGATGCTCATAAAAGCGGGAATCTTCCGTTGCCAGGAAAGCTTCTTCGACAAGATCGGGTATGTCTTCATAATTTACATAATCCCGGTTTTCCTTTCCGATTTCAGCAAGTAATTTACCATTTTCATCGAGAATCTTGGATGTGACCGGATCTTTTAAAAGCTTGTCGTCAAGTTCTGGAGCGTCGCTTATAAAATAAGCCATTGCAGCTCCTCCGGCAACCAGGCCTATTATTCCGAATGTAACAAGTATAAGGAAAATCCGCTTAAGCATATTGGTTGGTTTTTTAGGACTTTTATTCTGTCCCTTTTTTTGAGTCTGCCCCTGCTTTCGGCGTTCTTCTCTAGTATTATATTTTTCAGCCATTACAGCTAACCTGCCTTTCTAAAAAACTAAAAATTTTCTGAGATGAGCGAATCTACTACTTTAATATAGTCAATTCTCGGTTGAAAGCCAAGAGTAATCTTTCGTGAACTGCTTTCAACCTCTTGAAGAGTTATAGATTTGCGTCCGCCTTCTTTCATTCTCTTCCAATAAAAACTCAGTTGTTCGGAACTCATTAAATATATATCATCCATTGCGGAAAAGCGGATGATGACAAACGCAATTCCGTCATGCTGAACGATATGCTTCATATGTTCAATTTGATGGTCATGAAAATTCTTCAGCGGGAACGAACTGCTGTTTTTCGTTTCCTTTGCCTCAAAATCAATGTACTTTCCTTTATAAACACCATTATAATCGGTGGTCGATGCTTGTTTGAAATAAGCTTCTTTAATGACTGCAGCACTTCTTTTCGGATAGTGGACATCGACAATTTGTATGGGTGTCGGTTTTTTATGGATGACGGCAATGCCGTGTGCTAAATAATACTGATTGGTTTCGTTCAAATCGTCTTCCAATGTTTTTCCCCGGTTGCTGTAACTGATTTTTTTTAGTGGACTTTTCTTTTCTTCCATAGCCTGCGGTACAAATCTTCGTCCGTTGGGATAATGAAATGCCACTTTTACCCCTCCTTTTTTTCACTTATCTATATTAGCAAAAAAAGAATCCAAAATGTGAATAAAAAGAATTGTTTCTTAGAACGATAGGATTTATGTACAACTATATGTCACAATTCATCGCTATAGAAAGGCTAGATGCGAATGTTAAAGACGGAAAAGCAGTTGCTCCGATCCATTAAAGCCCAAACTGCAAAAGGGAATAGGGATAATATATCAAGAACGAAAGCATATGAACAATTTTTTAGAATCCATCCAGAAATACAATGGTCTTTTTTAGCCGGTATGGTTTCCAGGAATGCAGGCTGGAATATGTGTGATCTTGAAGGGATTTGGTTTTCCAATTTACTTGGCCTTAAATACAGGCATCAATTATTCCTAACGTATGAAGAAGCCAACTGGAGAATATTCCAAGATGCATATCCGCAATTACTTCTCTATCATTATTCGACGAAATATGGACGTCCATTGTTTCACTTATGTCATTATTTTTTTATTACCAAATTCATGAAGAACGAATGGCATTCCTTTTGGAAATATGGAAATCGTGAAAAATTAGTCACTGCGCTTATCATAAATGAACAAAACATCATTGAAGAACCGGTTATTAAAAAGCAATCCTTCGTTTTTCATTCTCTGTTATTTTTCCTGCAGGATTGGATGCATTTTAGCACCGTTTTATTTCCTACTTGCAATGGTGAACTGTATGGATCGTCCGTTGCGCATTTTAGAAATATCGATAAAAGGATTGAATTGGGGAAAAGGTTGGCTGGACTTTTATTTTCTGAAGATTTATTTCCACTATTTTATGAATTTTCCTGCAGGACTGAACCAACGGGTGCCAGATATGATTATGAACAATATCGAAAAAAGCCTAGATACCATGAAACCCCGATGCTGAGAGGAGTATATCCATTGATTCATCATCAAGCAGGGGAGACAGAGCAATGGGATATGAAAAAAAAGGTTAAAAAAAAATGGTTCAAAGAACCCAAATGGGAAGAAGACCCGCATTTGACGGAATGGTATGATCATAAACAAAAGCAGCTGCACACGGCAGCAATAATCAAAAATTGGATTTTATAATAGGAAACAGGGAAGGCATCGATGAAGCCTTCCCTGTTTATCGTTCAGTATTTATTACTTACGTAGAGGGGCGGTTTTCTCCACTAAGTTTCGGGTTTCCCGTTCCTGCCTCTTTAGTGGGCGGCTTTTGTCGTTTTTCGTTTTTCTGCTGTCTGCTTTCATTCGACTGCATAAAATCACCTCCTGTCTGTATTCTTGTTTAAAACTCCATTCTTCATTCTGCCATTGTTGTCGAAGGGCATAATAAATTAAGTGAATTGCACTTTCTTTGCCGATTAGCTTCTAGTTTTGTCAGTCATGAAGGGCTTTCAGATAAAAAAAAGAATAGTACAGGTAAAGAATGGGAGGGATCAGCATGGTCAATAAAAGTGTCGCAACAGAAGAGATATTAAGGATGATAGCTGAGATCAGTACCAGCCTGGATCGTTTGGAAATTTCATATGGGGAAACTGTAAATACAGTGCGGTGTAAACTATGGGCGGAACAATATACATTAGTTAATGAAGCCCAGGAAGCCATTGAGAAAGCCGAGGATTATTGGGTGAATGCTGAAGGTGTGAACCACTCCTTTTCCATTGTTCCGGAAAAAACAATTATAAAACACAAGGTTTTCACTGAATTGCACGTATAATCCGCAGGAATTTCATTTTATGGAGAACTGGATTATACTAAGGGAAACAAATGTACGGAGGAATATATTGTGCAAAAAGAAAAACTGCAGCTGTTAACAGAACAATTGATTAAATATACGGACCAGGCAGATGATATTTATGAGGGTGTACGCCTGGAAGGAAAGGAAAAGGATTTCTTTTCGGAAGTAAAGCCGTTTGCAGATCAGGTCAGGACCGTATGCATCGAATGGGAAACCGGAATGAAGGAGTGGATGAAAGAAACCGAATTTAGGCATCTTTTCCCCGAGCAAATCGAACAAACCGCCCATAACCTTTCTGATGTGGCCGTTCAGGCATTTTTTCCTAAAACAAGTTATAAGCGATTTAAAAGCCATGTCCAGTCGATCGAATTCATCCTTAATAATGTAAAAACGGAAATCGATCGGATTTTATCATAAAAACACCTACACTTTATTCCTTCTTTTTTCATATATTATCAGAACCATGTAATGAAAAAGAGGAGGGCTTATTGTCATGATGAGATCCGGTTATAACCAAATCTCCCCAAATCAAGGACAGTTTCCTCAATCAATGCCGGAAAATTGGGGAGGATACCAACAGCCAATGCCGTATCCTCCGCCAAATAATCATAATCTTGAACAACCATTTATGTATCCATATCATCACCAGGATACAGGGGGCTATATGACGCCATATCATGATCCTTATCAGCAGGCAGCGTATCACCCATTTCAACCAGTCCCGCAGCAGGCGATGCCCGTGGGAGCTTATCCGGGCAACAGTGTTATGCAGCCAATGGCACAAATGCAGCCAATCCAGTCCAATCTTCAGCCGCAAGCTTTTAGTCCGTTCGCAAATCCGTTACAGCCAGCTAAAAGACCTCCGCAAAGTCAGCAGCAGGCTCATAATCCATATCCAAAGCAGCAGTTCATGCAAAAACCCCAGCCATCGGGTTTCAAATCGGTCATGAATCAATTCAAAACACAAGATGGCTCCATGGATATAACGAAGATGATGAACACAGCTGGACAAATGATGAATACAGTTTCCCAAGTATCTTCAATGGTCAAAGGAGTAGGGGGCTTCTTCAAAGCATAGATGGTGAATAAAGAAAAAAGCAGACTTACAAGTGACCAGCCACTTTTTTAAGTCTGCTTTTATTCATGCCTAATGGACTTCAATCCGATTCCCCCTGATTTTGGGTAGGTGAAGCGTGAGGATGCCATCGCGATGTCGAGCGGTCACATTTGCTTCATCAATCGGTTTTGGAAAGGAAATGGTTCTTGAAAAAGTACCGGCCGAAACTTCCTTTTGGAACAATCCTTGATTTTTATCCTTTCTATCTCCATGCTTTGCAGATATGGTTACGGAATGGGCCAGTACATCAATTGATATTTGGCTGCGTGGAATTCCGGGCAAGGTGGCAGTTAGGGTATATTCTGAATGCGTTTCATGAATATCAACTGGAAAGCTGCGTTCTTTCGCCGAGCCGAAGAAATCGTCAAGGGATTTCAGCATGCCTTTAGGTGGCCTTTCGGAAAACAGCCGATCCATTTTGTTAATGAAATGGGAAAAGGGTTCCATTCGATTCCGGTTATTATTTTTTTCAGAAGAGGTCATCACGGTGCTCCTTTCTAAAAAATTCCTTTGCCTATAAGCTATGTGAGGAATGAAGAAATGTGAATGGACTGTTGGGTTTCAGATTCAGGTCCATAGGGAATAACGGTACTGAATGATTAATAAAGGAAATGAGGGATTAATATGACAGATAGCAAGCTTTCCTACATAGATACCGGGAAAGGAAAGGAGACATTGTTGTTTATCCATGGATTTTGCGGAAGCCATGAATATTGGAGCGACATCATTGCTGGATTAAAGGAAGAATACCGGGTTATTGCCGTTGATTTACGGGGACATGGTGCAAGTGAGGAAATAGGGGAGTCTTTCTCGATTGAAGATATGGCAGCTGATATTGCGTCATTTTTGGAAGAACTGGAAATCGGACAGGTATATATGTTTGGTCATTCGCTTGGGGGATATATCACCTTGGCATTCGCAGAAAGGTTTCCTGGGAAATTGTCTGGTTTTTCATTGGTACATTCCACCGCTTTCCCGGATGATGAGACTGGAAAGGCGGGGCGCTTAAAATCAGTCGAGAAAATCGAAAGTGAGGGAATCCCTGCTTTCATTGATGGACTTATACCGAAGCTTTTCGCTCATTCCGATGATCCCAATATTGAACATACAAAGGAAATCGGATATAAAACAAGTGAAATTGGTGCGATAGGGTCTTTACATGCCATGAGGAACAGAATGGACAGAAATCATGTTCTCGAAGATACGAAGTTGCCTGTCCTTTTGGTTGCAGGTGAAAAGGATAAGGTGATTCCCGTTGAAAAAACCTTTTCTATAAAAGGGAGCCATATCAATGAAGTAATACTTAAGGGCAGCGGCCATATGGGAATGTTGGAAGCTCCAGGCAGACTAATTGAAGAAATCATTCGCTTTGTCGAGAAGAATTAAGTGAAAATAATGACCGGGCTGGAAACGAGATGTTGACGTTTCCAGCTTTTTTTTTGAATAGGAAATAGTTTCCCTTTTGCATAGAACGTTCATTCGGTAGAATAGGAGGATGAGGTGGTTAAATGAAACTGCGAAAAAATTTACTGGAAGTCATAAAGGATCTAAAAACAAATGAAGATTTTAAAGAAAATATAGTACATTGGCAAGTCATTGAAGCAAAGGAGGCAAAACATGTTCCCTTTCCCGAAGCAATGAATGATAAGATCAAGCATGCTCTTGAAATACGGGGGATTAATGGGTTGTATACCCATCAGGCAACTGCATTTGATACTGCTGTCAGCGGCAATAGCCTTGTAGCGGTAACACCTACAGCTTCTGGTAAAACATTATGCTATAACTTGCCGGTCCTTCAAAAAATACTGGAAGATGAAAAAACCAGGGCGCTTTATATTTTTCCGACAAAAGCACTGAGCTATGATCAAAAAAGCGAATTGAATGAAATGATTCATGAAATGGATGCTGAAATAAATAGTTATACATACGATGGGGACACACCTTCAAATATCAGGCAAAAAATCCGCCAGGCCGGACATATCGTGATCACCAATCCTGATATGCTCCATTCAGGAATCCTGCCCCATCATACGAAATGGGTCTCTTTATTTGAAAATTTGAAGTATGTGGTCATCGATGAACTTCATATTTACCGCGGCGTTTTCGGAAGTCATACAGCCAACGTCATTAGAAGGTTAAAAAGGATTTGCAACTTTTATGGAAGCGACCCTGTATTCATCTGTACTTCCGCTACGATCAATAACCCAAAAGAGTTGGCAGAAGAGCTTACGGAAAAACAAATGGTCCTTATCGATAATAACGGAGCCCCGAGTGGGAAAAAGCATTTTGTGTTTTACAATCCCCCAATAGTCAATAAACCGCTGAACATACGCCGGAGTGCGGTTTTGGAAGTCAGGAAGCTGGCAAATGAATTTTTGAAAAATAAAATTCAAACCATCGTTTTTGCGCGAAGCAGGGTTCGTGTGGAAATTCTATTGACATATTTACAGGAGCTTGTATCAAAGCAATTGGGGCCAAAATCAATCAGGGGCTATCGCGGCGGATATCTGCCAACACAGCGTAGGGAAATTGAACAAGGCCTTAGGGATGGTTCCATTTATGGAGTGGTGTCCACAAATGCACTTGAGTTGGGTGTCGATATCGGCCAGCTTCAGGTTTGCATAATGACTGGTTACCCTGGATCCATATCGAGTGCCTGGCAACAGGCGGGACGGGCAGGAAGGAGACATGGTGAAGCATTGATCATCATGGTTGGCAGTTCCAGTGCCCTTGATCAATATATCGTACAGCATCCCGATTATTTCTTTACCAGAAATCCAGAAACGGCAAGAATCAATCCGGATAATCTTTTGATCCTGGTTGATCATGTAAAATGTGCAGCATATGAGCTGCCATTTAAAAAAGGCGATACATTTGGGAAAACAGAGATTATGGACGTTCTTGAATTCCTTACAGAAGAAAGGGTCTTACACTTGAATGGGGACAAATGGCATTGGATGAATGATGCTTTTCCCGCAAGCAATATCAGCCTGCGTTCAGCGGCACAGGAAAATGTCGTGATCATCGACCAAACGAATGCACCGGTTAATCGGGTCATCGGGGAAATGGATACGTTCAGTGCAATGACCCTTCTCCACGATGAAGCCATTTATTTGCACCAGGGAATTCAATTTCAGGTGGAAGAACTTGATTGGGATGAAAAGAAAGCTTATGTACGAGAAGTCAATGTGGACTATTATACGGATGCTAACCTTGCTGTCCAGTTGTCTGTATTGGAAGTCGATAAACAGCGATCTTTCGCTTCCACATCAGCTGCTTTTGGTGATGTCGCAATCCGGGCAATGCCTACGATCTTCAAGAAAATCAAATTCGAAACTCATGAAAATATTGGTTCAGGACCAATCAGTCTTCCGGAGATGGAGCTGCATACGAGTTCGGCCATGCTTTCCATGGATTCTGATATATTCAATTGGGACGAAAATCGAATAGAACAAGGAATGATAGGAGCCTCCCATGCACTGAATTACATGATTCCGCTATATGTTATGTGCGATCCGCATGATATCCATGTGTATCCGCAGGTTAAGGCAGCGCATAATGAAAAACCGACCATTTTCATCTATGATAGTTATCCGGGTGGCATAGGGTTAAGTGATAAAGTATATGAAAACTCTGAAGTCATCCTGATGGAAACAATATCAATGATCGAGAATTGCACTTGTGAAAGCGGCTGTCCTTCCTGTATTGGAACGGAATCCGCAACGAAAACAGCCAAGAGTGATGCCAAACAATTATTAGGTCAATTTTGTAAGCAAAAACATTAATAGATTACAGGGATCCGTGAAAAGAGGTGTAATTTCATGTCTTTAAAAAATAAACTAAACCGTATGAAAACCCATATGAACCTAGAGAAACATACTTCTCCTATAGAAGTAATTGACCAGAAAGAGAATGAAGAAATTCCTTACTTGGAAAAGTGGCTGGAGAACGATACCGTTTCCTTTCATTTCGATGGTGACTATTGTTTCATTAGGGAAGTCCGCTACCCTATAAATCACAAACACGGCTTATATGCATTTTCCGAGCTGAAAAAGGTCGTAAAGGAGTGGAATCAAGCTTCATTGGAGCATCCACTCTCCGCCAAGGGCGTTAAAAGTGAAGATCTGTTTTTCTTCGATACGGAAACGACAGGGCTTGGAGGCGGAGCGGGCAATACCATTTTTTTACTTGGCTATGCGTATTTAGAAGGTGAAGAAGTTGTCGTGAAGCAACATATCCTTCCGCAGCCAGGAAGTGAAATCCCGCTTTATCAAAGCTTTCTGGAAAACATCAATTACGAAACCCTTGTCACATATAATGGTAAATCCTTTGATTGGCCTCAGCTAAAAACAAGACATACCTTGATAAAAGAACATGTACCAAAACTACCGGAGTTCGGACATTTTGATTTGTATCATGCTTCAAGGCGCCTTTGGAGAAACAAATTGGAGCGAGTGAAATTATCTGCGGTCGAAACAGATATTCTAGGTGTACATAGAGAGGATGATATTCCTGGATATTTGGCGCCCATGATTTATTTTGATTTTGTTGAGAGGAAGAATCCGGAAATTCTGTTTGGGATCATGAAGCATAATGAATGGGATATCTTATCACTGATCACATTGTATATTCATTTGTCCCGAAAAATCCTCCAAATCGATGGATATACGGAAGAGTCCATGGAGATTGCACGATGGCTCGATTATTTGGGAAAAAAAGAGGAGTCAGTTGAGACATATCAAAAAATATTGGAAGCGGGAAGTGAGGAAGATCGGATAATGGCTGGTCATGCCTTAGCTTTCCAGAAAAAGAAGCTAAAACAATTCAATGAAGCTTTGGAGATTTGGAAGGAAGTTGCCTTAAAAGGGAATGTGCAAATAAGGATACAGGCGCAGATTGAATGTGCAAAATTATACGAACATCAATTTAAGGAAGTCGGTCATGCTCTAAAATGTTCAATAATCGCCCATCAAGAGATGGTAAGAGAAGGGATCACTCAGGAAAAAAAACAATTGGAATTGGAAAAGAGGATTCGGCGGCTCGAAAAGAAAGAAGGTTCAAAGGATATTTCTGTATAAAATAAAGGAATGAGAATTGTCTTTTAGTGCAAAAGGATGAAAATAAAAAATATGTATTCAATTATTGTAGCCTTCAACTATTGTGTGTAAAATGGAAAGAGTTGAGGGTGAAATTCCAAGCGTTCATTTCATACCTTTACATCAAATAAAATTAAGGTGAAAGCGGAGCGGAGAAATGTATAAAACGACTTTATTTCTATTTTTTGTTGTCCTTTGTTTAACGATTGTTTTATTTACTTCATTAAAAGACAGTCTCTATTCCTTTTTGTAGAAAATCACCCTCCATATTTGAAGAGATAGCATTCATATAATAGTGTACTTATCGACAGCCATACATCGTTTTATACTTATTCTGTATAATTAGGTCATTTCATCAGTACACGTATCCCCTTTTTTTCATAGTCTGTAATGGTAAGACTAAACTTATCATGATGAAAGGGGACGTATTATAAATGTATTTTCGTAATTGTGGAGGAAATAAACCCAATGTAATGGGAGTATCCAACAATGTAATGGGAGCATACGGGAACGCACCTGGAGTAATGGGCGCATCAACCGGTAAATACCCCAACAACGTAATGGGCGCATCAACCGGTAAAAACCCCAATAACGTAATGGGGGCGTCAACCGGTAAAAACTCTAACGTAATGGGAGCCTATAGTCCATCGGCTGTGTCTCCAGCGCAATATGGTCCAACACAAACATCTCCATCTCAAGTTGCCCCAGCGCAAGTTTCTCCAACACAGCAATATGTCAATACGAATGTATCGAACACAGTGATTCCTGTCGTTCATCCATCACATACTACAAATGTCAATAAACATGTGAACACGTTTAAGCATTATTTCCCGCATACTCAATCCGTGGTGAACGAGTGCTATAATCAACACTTGATTTGTGGAATGCCGCCGCAAAACCCATGCTGTCCGCCTAAGCATTTCGGATACTAAAAAATAAGGGCTTATCAAGCCCTTGTTTTCTTATATAATCATGTTAAAAGGGAGATTGACTATGCAATGAAGGTTTTGTATATGACCGGCTACAAAGCTTTTGAATTCGGGATATTTAAAAATGATCATGAAGCCGTAAAATATATAAAGAAAGCGATGAAACAGCGTCTCCTGCCATTGGTGGAAGATGGGCTGGAATGGGTGATCATCTCAGGTCAGTTGGGTACGGAATTATGGGCTGCCGAAGTGGTTTTCGAATTACAGGAAGAATTTCAACAGCTTAAATTAGGTGTGCTTACTCCTTTCCTGAAACAGGAAGAGTCATGGAATGAAACGAATCAAGAGTTTTACCGATCCATATTGGCCCGTGCCGATTTTGTTGAATCGATTTTCAACAAACCATATGAAGGGCCCGAACAGCTTAAAATCAAAAATAGGTATATGGTCCATAAAAGCGATGCCATGCTCATCATTTTCGAAGCCGAAAAAGAGGGATCAGCCCGATATCCTTATTTCGAAGCGTTGAAAAAAGCTGAAACACAGCCATACCCCATCTTTCAGATAAACTTTGATGATTTGCAATCGGCTGCGGAAGAAGCGAGCTGGTCCGAAGAATGAGAGAAAATAATTATGGATTAAAAGTTGTTTCTAAAGCATAATCATATTATTATGAAATTTAGATACAGTTTTAATGGGAATACATACCGTTCACTGAAACAGTAAGATACAAAAAGGTGTTTCGTTGACAAACCCAAGCAGATTTGAAAAAATAATAAAAAGTCGATTGTATTGGCGAAAGTATTGAGGTGAAGTCTTATGCTATCCGATAAGATAAAATTAACGGCTAAAGATATTCTTGAAAAAGATTTTAAAACAGCCATGCGCGGGTATAAACCTGAAGATGTGGATCAATTCCTGGATCTGATCATTAAAGATTATGAAGTGTTCCATCAGGAAATTGAAGATCTTAAACAAGAAAATCTTAAATTGAAAAAACAAGCCGACGAGAGTACAAAACGTCCAAATCAACCTGCTCCAAGTGCTACTCCGGGAACCACTAACTTTGACATCCTTAAACGGTTATCCAACTTGGAAAAGCACGTTTTTGGTAACAAGCTTTTTGATTGAGGTTTTGCATTGTAAAAGTAAAAATTATTGTGGTATTGTGTTTTCGTGAATAATGGAGTATAATCAATTATGTTATGTTAACGTTTGGGTAATTGCTGCTGCATTTATGCAGTAGAGGAAAGTCCATGCTCGCACGGACTGCGATGTCCGTAGTGTTCGTGCCTGGCGAAAAAATAAGCTTGGGCAGCAATCTTGGATTGCTGACGGCTGGGAAAATGCCTAAGTCCTTTTGGATATGGCATGAATACCTATAAAAGTGCCACAGTGACGTAGCCTTTACAGAAATGTAAAGGGTGGAACGAGGTAAACCCCACGAGCGAGAAACCCAAATTAATGGTAGGGGCGCTTTCTTCCTTGGAAATGAACGAGGAGAAGGACAGAAGCACATGCTTCTGTAGATAGATGATTACCGCCGAAGTACGAGACGCGAGTCGCTTGCAGTACTGAGGAACAAAACATGGCTTACAAAACGTTATCATATTACACCAAAAGCACAACTCTCCTTTTAAAAGGAGAGTTTTTGTTTATGAAGATTGCCCTAATATAAAAAGATTGGGCATTTCCTTTTATTTTTCGTTTTTTGAAACTCCGCTATGTTAAACTTAGAACTTGGCAAGTTTTTCATACCATTCGAAAAGTGTCCAGCGTAAGAAAATGGCTTGAATGAAGTCTTCGGAAACGTTGTTAAAAATAGTGTTGGAATGTTAAGCATTCCTTGATTCTGGGTATCCTATTTATAAAGGTTCCTTAACTCTTCTGTTAGCTGAAGGCGGATAATGGATGGGAACCATACATAATTGGTTTGGATGATTTCAATCATATAATTGCAGCGATTGTCTTAAGGTGCAGTGATAATAGAGTAAAGCTTTAATTTCACGGTAATCCATAGACGTTCCCGCTATATGATCATGATAGAAGCTAGGCCAACAATGAAGAATTCTAACGACAAGATAAATGGTAGTGGACCTTTTAAATAAGGTTTACATGTAAAAAATCAATGCCTGCTTCTAAAATACATAAATGAAGAAATTCGTGAAAAGGTGCCATTGATTGGATTAATGGAAAGAAGGTGCAGAAATAATGAAACAATTCGATATTATCGCAACATCAGCAATGGGATTGGAATCAATTGTTGCCAAGGAGGTTCGGGATCTTGGTTACGATTGTCAAGTCGAAAATGGTAAAATCACGTATAAAGGGGATCAATCCGCCATTGCCCGCTCTAATTTATGGCTGCGTACTGCCGATAGGGTGAAAATTAAAGTCGCGGAATTTAAAGCATATTCATTTGATGAGTTGTTTGAAAAAACAAAGGCATTGAATTGGGAAGATTACTTATCGGCCGATGTTGAGTTCCCCGTGAGTGGAAAATCCGTTAAGTCAAAGCTATACAGTGTCCCTGATTGTCAGGCAATTGTCAAAAAGGCAATTGTTGATAGATTGAAAAGTAAATACAAGCAAGTGTCTTGGTTTGCTGAAACTGGTCCTTTGTTTAAAATTGAAGTATCTATTTTAAAAGATGTTGTGACACTTACCATGGACACTTCAGGTGCAGGTCTGCATAAACGGGGATATCGAACCGGGCAGGGGGAGGCACCTCTTAAAGAAACATTGGCGGCTGCGTTAATCATGCTGACCAATTGGAAAGCGGATAAACCTTTCATAGATCCATTTTGTGGATCTGGAACGATTCCCATCGAGGCGGCCTTAATTGGTCAGAACATAGCACCTGGTTTTAATAGGGAATTCGTATCTGAAACTTGGTCATGGATGGACAGTAAGGTTTGGGATGAAGCACGGATCGAGGCTGAAGATTTAGCCGATTATGATCAGTACTTGGACATAACCGGTTGTGATATTGACCATCGAATGGTCGATATAGCTAAAGCTAATAGTTTTGAAGCCGGTCTTGGTGATCTGGTTGAATTCAAACAAATGCAGGTGAGGGATATCTCAACCAGGAAAGAGTATGGTGTCATTGTCGGGAACCCGCCTTATGGAGAACGTCTTGGCGAGAAAAAAGCGGTTGAGCAGATGTATAGGGAAATGGGCCAAGCCTTCAAGAAGCTTGATACTTGGTCAGTATACATGATTACCTCCAACCCTGACTTCGAACAGCATTATGGTAAGCCTGCAACGAAAAAAAGGAAATTGTTCAATGGTTTCATTCGTGCTGACCTTTATCAATATTGGGGGAAAAGGCCGCCAAGACAGCCTCAAGGTGAATAAGTAGGTAGAATATAACGGAGGATTTTGCTAGTCAGGACGATTTATTCATAATAGGTTCCAGTCTTGCTTATCATTTCCTTTTCTGTTATTCTAATAATGAATTATTTTTGTTCAGATTTAAGGAATACCTTAATATTCTTTTGAACAAGGATAGTAATATAATGTGTGGAGAACACACTAGGAGGCAACAAAAATGGAACAAGGTAAAGTAAAATGGTTTAACGCAGAAAAAGGTTTTGGATTCATCGAACGTGAAGGTGGAGACGATGTATTCGTACATTTCTCAGCTATCCAAGGCGAAGGTTTCAAAACTCTTGAAGAAGGCCAAGACGTTACATTTGATGTAGAACAAGGTCAACGTGGACCACAAGCATCAAACGTAAACAAAGCTTAATTCAACCCTATATTATTTACAGACAGGCTCTCTTTTGGAGCCTGTCTTTTATTTTACGAATGGGACAACCAGGCAGCATACATAGAAAAAACATACATAACACGTTTCATTTTCTAATGGTTGGTAAATATCTTGACTATTAATGTGAAATAAAGGATAATATACTTTTGCCTAAGATTATAATGATTCGGATTCTATATACTGATGATAGATAAAAGGGGAGACCAGGATGCTTAAAACACTGCCTTTTTCGGTAACAAAGGAAGATTCTTTTTACGATAAGCTTTCAGAATGGATCGGTGATGTCTTTTACGATATTCTTCCCGAAAAAGGATTTGAGCTGCGTGACGAACAAATCTTCATGGCATTTCAATTAGAAAAAGCCTTTAAGGAAAAGAATGTAAGTTTTGCTGAAGCAGGGGTAGGGACCGGTAAGACATTGGTCTATTTACTATATGCGATTTGTTATGCGAGATATACGAATAAACCGGCCATTATTTCGTGTGCAGATGAAACGTTGATTGAACAGCTTGTCAAAGAGGAAGGCGACATCCAAAAAATCAAGAATGCTTTAGGTATTGAAGTGGATGTTCGGCTTGCTAAATATCACGATCAATATGTATGTCTAAAGAAGTTGGATTACGCAGTGAATCATGAAGATTCAGAGGGAATAGATCAGCTATATGATGAACTTCCCAAGTTTGTCCATGATAACTCATCCATGAACGCCTATACAGCATATGGGGACCGTAAACAGTACCCATATTTAAATGATGAAGACTGGTCTAAAGTTGGCTGGGATCAACTCCAAAACTGTTTCACTTGTGATAAACGCCATCGATGCGGGCAAACCCTATCACGGGACCACTATCGAAAATCAAGTGATTTGATCATTTGTTCACATGACTTCTTCATGGAGCATGTATGGACCAAGGAAAAGCGTAAGCGTGAAGGACAGTTACCATTGCTGCCAGATCATAGCTGCGTTGTCTTTGATGAAGGCCACTTATTGGAATTTGCTGCTCAAAAGGCTTTAACTTATAAAGTTGGGGAACAAACCCTTGCCTCGGTTTTGGAATTGCTAACAGCCAATCAGGTTCGTGAAGAGACCTTATACATCATTGAGGATTTAATTGATATCAATGAGGAATTTTTTGATTTGTTGGATGAAAAAGCGATACATGTCAGCGGATCTAATCGTTATGAAATCCCAATGTCCAAAGAAATTACAAGCTTTGCCCATAAGCTTCACAAAAAGGTTGAGGAGTTAGAGGAGAACCTAGTTTTTGAAGCGGAAATGTACACGATCAATGATTATGATTTAAAAGTGACGGAAGAATATTTAGAGCAGCTGGGCTACTCCCTTTCTCTATTTATAAAGGATGAACAGGCCGTTTCCTGGTTTGAAGAAAATGAAATGACCAAAACATTGGTCATCATGCCAAGGCTTGTACAGGATATTTTGTCTGAACAGGTATTCTCTAAAAAAATCCCTTACATTTTTTCATCGGCAACATTATCGGATAATAAATCCTTTCAGTACATTGCAGATAGTTTAGGGATAGAAAAGTATGACAGCTTTTCCGTTGAATCACCGTTTGATTACGATGAAGTCATGAAAATGAACATGCCTACCTTCGAAAATGGAGATCAATTGGCTAAACTTGAATTTACGATGAAGACAATTGAGGAAAATCAAGGTCGAACACTCGTGTTGTTCCAATCAAAAGAAGAATTGCATTGGTTCAAGGAAAACTGCCCAATGTCTTCTTATCCATTTTATTTTGAAGGGGAAGCGGAAATCAGCGAGCTGGTTAAGAAGTTCCAAGAGGATGAGCAATCTGTTCTTTTCTCCTATCATTTATGGGAAGGACTTGATGTTCCAGGGCCTTCATTACAAAATGTTGTGATACACTCCCTGCCATTCCCGCCGCGCGATCCAGTTTTCGAGGCTAAACGCAACTCAGTTTCCGATGCATTTGAAGAAGTGGACCTTCCATACATGCTCCTTCGCTTGCGCCAGGGAATAGGGCGTTTGATCAGGACGAGCAATGATTCGGGGACAGTCCAGATTTTGATTGATAAGGATCTTTCGGAGCAGGTGAAAGAGAAGATTGTATCCATTCTTCCTGTCACGCTCTAACTAAAGTCAATCCAAAAAAAGAACCAAGGTGCCCCTTGGTTCTTTTTTTATTTTAATTTATGGCTCTTTTCATAAAGATTGATGTTTTTAAAACGAAACTATTTAAGGTTGATTGGAGCTGAAGTGCGAGACTCCTGCGGGAGCAGCGGGACAGGTGAGACCCCACAGGCGTTTACGCCGAGGAGGCTCACCGCCCGCCCCGTGGAAAGCGAGCATCTGAAGGGGAAATCAACCACACCGCACTACTTGGTAAATAGCAACAAAGTATGCGAAAACAGCCTAATTTATTAATCGGAGTGGTTCTGATAGGAATGATTTTTGTATAATATGGTAAAGTGTAGTTGGAAGGAGCAGTGACTATGACTAAAAAGGGTATCGATCTGATAGAAAAAGAGTTCAAAGAATATGTTAAGAAAATCTCGGCGTATAATGAAGCACTCGCGTTAATTTTTTGGGATTTGCGTACAGGTGCACCGAAAAAGGGAGTTGAGCAGCGTTCCGAAGTTATCGGAGTGCTTTCCTCCGAAGTGTTTAATATGAGCACAAGTAAAGAAATGGAATCCTTCATTGCAGAACTTTCGAAGGAGCCTCTTAGTGAAACGACTAATAAAATGGTGCAAGAGTGTAAGAAAGATTTTGAAAGGAATAAGAAAATTCCTGCAAACGAATATAAGGAATTCGTCATTTTACAATCGCGTTCTGAAAGTGCATGGGAAGAGGCAAGGGAAAAAGCTGATTTTTCTTTATTTCAACCTTATCTGGAGCAAATTGTAGCGTATACCCGCAGGTTTGTAGAATACTGGGGATATGAAGGGACGAAATATAATACCCTTTTGGATATGTATGAACCAGGCATGACTGTAGATGTACTTGACAGCGTATTCAGTGAGCTTCGGTCGAGGATCGTTCCTTTGGTAAAACAGATTGCAACAAGCGAACATAGACCTGAAACAGGGTTCCTTTATAAAGAATTTCCAAAAGAAAAACAGCATCAACTCAATTTGGAAATTCTAAAACAGCTAGGATACGATTTCAAGGCTGGCAGGCTGGATGAAACGGTTCACCCTTTCGAAATTAGAATAAATAGGGGAGATGTCCGGGTGACGACCCGATACGATGAAAATGATTTTAGGGGGGCAATCTTTGGTACCATTCATGAATGTGGACATGCCATTTATGAACAGAATATCGCCAATGAGTTAACCGGAACACTTCTTGATTCCGGGACATCCATGGGGATCCATGAATCACAATCTTTATTTTTCGAAAACTTCATTGGACGGAACCAAAGCTTCTGGAAAAATAAATTCTCCTTATTAAAAGAATATGCCCCCGAACAATTCAATGACGTGACACTGGAGGAATTTTACCGGGGCATTAACGAATCGAAACCATCGTTCATCCGTATTGAAGCAGATGAACTGACGTATCCTCTACATATAATGATTCGGTATGAACTGGAAAAGGCTCTTTTTAATGGAGAACTTGAAGTGAAGGATTTACCGGAAGTCTGGAATGAAAAATATAAGGATTATTTGGGAATTGTTCCTGAAAATGATGCCATGGGCGTGTTGCAAGATGTACACTGGGCAGATGGCAGCTTTGGCTATTTCCCTTCTTATGCATTGGGCTATATGTATGCAGCCCAAATCAAGCAAGCGATGCTTAAAGATTTGCCTGATTTTGATGGACTGTTGGAAGCGGGGGATATTGCGCCAATCAGGGAATGGCTTAATGAAAATATACATAAATATGGAAAAACAAAAAAACCTTTGGAGATTTTGAAAGAAACGACAGGGGAAGGCCTGAATGTTCAGTATTTAATAAAGTATCTTGAAGATAAATATAAAGAAGTTTATAAAATCAAATGAATCAAAGGAAGAAAGACTTGCATTAAGTGTAAAGGCCTTCTAAGTTTGTAGACAAAAGGGGTTCGGAATTAAAAATTCCGAACCCCTTTTGGAAATTCCCTTTAAATTTCCGTCTGGAATTAAGCGATTGGGGCTCTACAAGCCACTAGGTTAGGCCATTTTTGGACCTTACTATGTCCAATTGGCCATCTTTTTTAAAGTAATCCAGCGAAAAAAGTAAGCATCGCCTGCATCTACAATTTTTAAGTCCCCTTAAAGTAGTCCACTGCATACCATTCCTTTGCATCTCCCGAATACACGCTCAATCGTTTCTTTACGTTTCGCATATATAGTTTTTACATCTAAATGATGACGCTGATGATCTGCCTCTTCCACATATGTTTGCCAGATAGGCCGTGTCACCACTTTTTGAAATTCTTTTTGTCCACTGTGATAAAGATGAGGATGTTGCACAGATGTGTTTTGGCGATTTGTACTCACGATAACCCTCTTTATAAGTAATCATTTCCAGTTCATTTCGCTGAATAGAATCATGCTTTATAGGCAAAAGGGTTCTAAAAGTTAAAACAAAGTTGAACGGAAGATGCGAGACTCCTGCTTAGAAAAGCGAGTCCAGGGGAGACCCCGCAGGCGCAAAGGCGACGTGGGCGGACCGCCTGCGGAAAGCGAGTACCTGTTGAGGAAATCAACGGTCAAATTGTACAAACCATAAAAGGGCATGAGCAAAATACCAGTAAATGTTATTTGAAGGACAGCGATGTTTTTTCTTTATAGGTAAATCCATGCTATTTAGGTTTAGTGATTTCACAATTTTCTATTAATACGAATGATGACTTATTTTTTTTATTGAAAGTTCGGTTTTTAACAAAAATAACTTTTCAAATAGAGTCAGCGTTGTTATAATTCATATATTAATAAAATATTAAGTTTCACTCGTATAATAGCAGGGATATGGCCTGCAAGTTTCTACCGGATTACCGTAAATAATTCGACTATGGGTGAGTAATAGATCTTGTTGCATAATGAAGGCTTTTGCTGATTCATTTTTCGTTCATGCCCAAGAAGTATTGCTTCACTCAAAAAAAGTGCAGCAATGTTTCTTGGGCTTTTTTATATGCCTGGAAACAATTGCATAGATTATGGGTCAATAAACATCCAAGATTGGGAGGAACCTTCATGCAACTTTTAAAGGATAAAATTTTGTCCGAGGGTCAAGCTTTATCAGAAGATATTTTAAAAGTAGATTCATTTTTAAATCATCAAATGGATCCTATGTTAATGAAAGAAATTGGTAAAGAATTCGTAAAACGTTTCGAACAAAAGGAAATAACGAAAGTGCTGACAATTGAATCTTCTGGCATTGGACCTGGTTTGATGGCTGCGCTGGAATTGGAAGTTCCGCTCATTTTTGCCCGTAAACGTAAATCACTTACTTTAACAGATGATTTAATAACGGCGTCCGTTCATTCCTTTACAAAAAAAGAAACCAATACCATTACGGTTTCCAATAAATATATTGAAGCCGGAGATAAGGTTTTGATCATCGATGACTTCCTTGCTGTCGGACAGGCAGCACGTGGGTTGGTGGAAATCTGCAAGCAGGTTGGAGCAGAAGTGGCCGGAATCGGCATCGTGATTGAAAAAGCATTCCAAAGCGGTGGTAAGGATCTTAGGGAACAAGGTTTTCAAGTGGAATCACTTGCACGGATTGCTGAGTTGAAATTCGGTGAGATAACGTTTGCTGAGGAAAAGGAAGGAGAAGCCGTTAATGTCTAATCAATCACCATTAAAAGTTGCTTCATTAGGATTACAACATGTTCTTGCTATGTATGCCGGTGCAGTCGTCATTCCATTGATAGTCGGTGGGGCGCTGGGATTGACTGCAGCGCAGTTAACTTATTTAGTTTCGATAGACATTTTGATGTGCGGGATAGCAACTTTATTGCAAGTATGGAAAAATAAATTCTTTGGAATTGGGCTTCCGGTCGTCCTGGGCTGCACATTTACAGCAGTTAGCCCGATGATTGCAATTGGTACGCAATATGGAATCAACTCCATTTATGGATCTATTTTGGCGTCGGGATTAATTGTCATTATCATTAGTAAGTTTTTCGGAAAACTGGCAAGGTTCTTCCCGCCCATTGTCACTGGATCGGTCGTTTTGATTATTGGCATTACGCTCATTCCTGTTGCCATCAACAACCTTGGTGGTGGCCAAGGAGCTGCTGATTTCGGAGACTTGAATAATGTAGCTCTTGGGTTCGGAACTTTGTTATTCATTATATTCATGTATAAATTCTCATCAGGATTCGTACGCTCCATCTCTATTTTATTGGGGCTGTTAGTAGGAACATTTGCAGCTTTCTTCCTTGGGAAAGTGGACTTTAGCTCGGTTGTCAGTGCCACTTGGCTGCATATGCCTCATTTTTTCTACTTTGGAACCCCGACATTCAACGTCACGGCAATCATTACAATGACATTGGTGGCGATCGTCAGCTTGGTGGAATCGACTGGTGTTTATTATGCTCTTGGTGAAATCACGGACAAAGAAATTTCGGAAGACGATCTGGCTCGCGGATATCGTTCTGAAGGACTTGCCATCATGATTGGCGGTTTGTTTAATGCGTTTCCGTATACAGCTTTTTCACAAAATGTCGGCTTGATTCAATTGTCAGGCATTAAAACAAGAAATGTCATATTCACAACGGCTGGCATTCTTATTTTCATAGGTTTTGTTCCAAAAATCGGTGCATTCACGACAATTATCCCTTCATCCGTGCTTGGCGGTGCAATGGTGGCGATGTTCGGGATGGTAATTGCCGCTGGAATTAAGATGTTGAGCAAAGTTGATTTTGCTTCTCAAGAAAATTTATTGATCATCGCTTGTTCAGTAGGGATGGGACTAGGGGTGACCGTCGTTCCTGAGCTATTTGCGCAAATTCCGGAAAGCTTTCAAATCTTAACGGAAAACGGTATTGTTGCCGGAAGTTTGACAGCCATATTCTTGAATATCGTCTTTAACATCATCCCTACAAAAGGGAAAGTGAAGGAAGCGCGTATTGAAGGGCAAAATGTAGCCTGATTAAAAATAGATTCGGTAATCTTGATAGATTCACCCGTTTACATGCCCAAAATCCTCAAGTGAAGAGGATTTTGGGTATTTTTTTCATTTAGGATAATGAATTTAGAGTTTTGTCAGATAAAAGGAAACTCTCTTCACTTTTTGAATATATTGATAGTATATGTTCAGGAAAGTAGTGATAGGGATGGAGAAAAAATATTGTATTCATTGCAGGACCATACTAAGCCAGGAGTATAGGTGCAGTGTGTGTGGAAAAGAGGAGTTTCAAAACATTATTATACAAGTGCAAAATCAATCTTCAGTAAAGAAAGATGACTGAAAGCGCCCCCTTACCAAATTATAGGTAAGGGGGTTTTATTATATCGTGTATACATATCGATTATTAAGGTGATATGAAGAGTACCTTGCCATTTTATCGCCATTGCCCAAAATGACGTGGGGGGTGTAATACCAACCAATGCTTTGTCTCCTGCTAAAGAGGCGGTAACATTACCGGCAAGCATGCTGCCGAATTCTGCTGCAAAGGATTCAAACATGATTTCACCGTTTTACTCATCCCATACATATCACCATTAGCTAAAAAGCATAATTGGTGTCATGGTGGGTATATTAACCATATCATGAATATTTAGGGGTGGAATCATGCCGTATTTATTATCTGCATCTCATGTAAAGCTGCCACATTTGCTTTCACAAGAAAAAATCATGGAATTTTCGAGAGAAATATTTGGAGCATCATTTAAGAATATAGAACGGTTACTAAAGGCCTTTAAGAATGGACAAGTGGAAAATCGATATTTTTCAAATGATCTCGATTGGTTTAAAGAGGATCATTCTTTTGCCGATCGGAATGATTTATATATAAAGCAGGCAATCAAATTTGGGAAAGAAGCTATAGAAAAATGCTTAGCCAACACAGAATTTTTAAAAGAAGGACTGCAGGCAAACGAGCTAGATGCTTTCTTCTTTATCTCAAGCACGGGGATTGCCACCCCGACCATTGATGCCAGAATAATGAATGAACTTACATTTAACCCGCATGCTAAAAGGATTCCGATTTGGGGGCTTGGCTGTGCAGGGGGAGCGAGTGGCCTATCACGTGCTTTTGAATATTGCCAAGCATACCCGACTGCGAAGGTCATTGTTTTAAGCGTGGAGTTATGCAGTCTGACATTTCAAAGGAATGACATCTCCAAAAGCAATTTAATTGGGACTTCACTATTTTCCGACGGAGTAAGCTGTGTTTTGGTTTGCGGTGATGAAGTGCCGAGTGAACAGTTCTCAAAAAAAGTAAGACATTTGCAATTTTTGGATTCGCAATCGACACTAATGCCGGATTCATTGGATGTAATGGGGTGGGATGTTAAAGATCAAGGGTTATACGTGATTTTTTCGAAAGATATCCCTACAATCATCAAGGATTGGCTTAAACCGAATGTTCAAGAGTTCTTAATGGAGAATGGATTCGATCTAAACGATGTAAAAGATTTCATCGCTCATCCTGGAGGCAAGAAAGTAATTGATGCTTATCACGAAGCCCTCGGGTTCGATGAAAGCATGACGGGAGAGTCAATGAGCGTATTGCGTGAATTCGGCAATATGTCCTCAGCGACTATTTTGTACGTTCTGGAGAGGTTCATGCAGCGGGGCGGGAATAAAGGTGAGGTGGGCCTGGCTGCTGCATTGGGGCCTGGGTTTTCATCTGAACTTGTGTTAATGAGGTGGAAGTGATGATCTTCGCCATTTTCATTATCTTGATCGCTATACAGCGCCTTGTTGAATTATATATCGCCAAACAAAATGAAAAACAGTTGAAAGCAGGAGGAGCAATAGAATACGGTGAGTCCCATTACAAATGGATGGTTCTGATGCATCTTAGTTTTTTTATTGTTCTCATTATTGAAGTGGTCGCCCTTGAAAGGGATATATCTGGACTTTGGCCGATTTGGCTGACCCTTTTTCTAATTGCGCAGTCAGGAAGGATTTGGGTAATCCGTTCATTGGGAAAACATTGGAATACAAAAATCATAGTGGTTCCTGATGCCGATGTAGTCATTAAAGGTCCTTATAAATTTTTCAAACATCCGAACTATATCATAGTGGCAACTGAGATTTTAGTTATTTCCTTATTATTCAATGCATATTATACTGCTATCATCTTTAGTTTATTGAATGTTTGGATGATGATGGTAAGAATCCCACTGGAAGAGAAGGCATTAAAGGAACATACGGAATATTCTACGGTTTTTAAGGGAGAATAATAAAAAAATGAAATTACTTATTGAAAATGATTATCGTTCGTGATAAGATTCTAAATGAAGATGAAAATTATTCTCATTCGGATTTCAATCATTTATTTTAATTAAAAACTAAAAGCTAATCAATATAAAAGAGGATGGTGTTGGTAATGGTTTGGGTATTCATTTTATTGACAATCGCTACATATGGTTTTGTGATGAAACATGTATTGAATAATATTCAAAAACCGGCAAAGGCAGTAAAACCTTATACCGGGTCACCAATGGAAAACCGAGCTGCTTTTAACCCCACCCCAACAACCAGGTAAACATCCTGGTTTTTTTTTTGCATTCCAACAATAGGATCAAATTGCGCGAATCCACCAATTGGTGGTTTTTTTTTGAACATGGCCTGTAATGAATCATATAGTAAAAATAAAGCTGACGGTATGAATAACAAACGAAATCGTTTACAATAAGAATATCAAAATGACGATAGATTAAGGGGTATGGATTCATGATTCAAGAAACATTAAAGCAACAGTCCAAATTGGGAATTTTGACTGCCATGTATGAGAAATTTCAATCGGCAGGTGATACAGGCAATGCAGATAAAATGAAACAGTTAATCATGAAAGTGAATAATGAGGAGTTCATCATTGCTTTTTGCGGGCATTTTTCAGCGGGGAAATCTAGTATGATCAACTTTCTCCTTGGTGATCAAGTATTGCCTTCAAGTCCGATTCCAACGAGTGCAAATACGGTAAAGGTACAAAAAGGGGAAGACTATGCCAAAGTCTTTTACCATCATCAGCCACCAGTCTTATTTCCTGCACCTTATGATTTTAAAGAGGTCAAGAAATTTGCCAAGGATGGAGATTCAGTATCGGCAATAACGATAAGTTCCAATGATTTTTCACTGCCGGATTCATGTGCGATCATGGATACGCCAGGAATCGATTCGACAGACGATGCACATAGAGTTTCTACGGAATCTGCCCTGCATCTAGCTGATGTCGTTTTTTATGTCATGGACTACAATCACGTCCAATCAGAAGTGAACTTCCTATTCACGAAAGAATTGTTGGAGGCTGAAAAACCGACATACTTAATTATCAATATGATCGATAAGCATGATGAAAAGGAGCTTGGGTTTCAAGACTTCAAGCTTTCCGTTTCTGAAGCTTTTGCGAACTGGAATGTATATCCTGATGGTATTTTTTATACATCCGTAAGAGACTTGAACAATACCGAAAATGAAATAGAAGTGGTCAAGCAATTCATATATGAAATGGCGGGCAAAGGTTTAAATGATGGGAAGGATGCCATCATGCAATCGGCAAATGCCCTTGTCGAAAGACATCTTAATTGGCTGAAGGAGCAGTATGAAGAGGAACATGCCGATGATATTGAAGTATTATCAGAACTGCCTCATGAAGAGCGGATACACCTGACGAATCAGGTGGACAGCCTATTGAAAGAAAAAAAATCATTGACTGGACGCATAGAGGAAATCAAGGGCCAGTATGCCGATGCATTGGAAACCATTTTAAAAGGCGCATACATCATGCCGGCTGCAACACGGGACCTAGGTAAATCATTCTTGGAATCGGCTCAGCCGGACTTTAAAATGGGTCTATTATTTGCCAAGAAAAAAACGGATGCCGAACGTGAGGCACGTATTAAGGCGTTCTTGAGCGATCTGCAAGAAAAGGTGAAAACCCAGCTTGAATGGCATCTTAAAGAACTGGCGGTTAAAACGCTTAATCAAGCGGAAATCCATGATTCAACACTTGAAAGTAAGGCTCAGGCACTTCAGATCGAGGTAACGGAATCTTACATAAAAAACTCTTTGAAGCCTCAAGTCGATATTACGGGTGAATACGTTTTAAACTATACGAATGATTTGGCATCAGCCATCAAAAAGAAAGCACGTGATGTATCAGAAGGATTTTTGAATGATATGGTTACCGTTATGGAAGGAATAGTGGAACAGCAGTCCATGTCCATCGATAAGGAACTTGAAGGTTTTTCTGAATTTGCGGAAGCCCTTAAAGTTACTGCTGCGATGAACGCGGAAATCGAGTACCAAACGGAACGTTTAGAGGCCATTGCCCATCAAACTGAATCATTGGTCGATGAGCGTGAAATCGATATGCTGTTAACTGAATGGAATGAAGAGGAAAATAATATTACAGTCAAAATCATGACAACCGATAAAGTAAGTAATTCAAGGTCCGTCAACGAACAATCTATAAGTGATCATGTTAAAGAAATCACGGATGCTGTACCTTCCGTGACTGTTTCTTCATCTGATGCTACTGATTTACGCGGAAAAGAAAAGCTGGTGGAAACTGCAGCGAGTTTAAAACAGGCGGCCGAGCTGATCCAACCTCTGAGAGGGTTTCAATCGCTTTATAAAGAACTGAAAGAGAAGGCAAATCGCTTGGAACAACAGACGTTCACGGTTGCCCTCTTCGGTGCATTCAGTGCGGGTAAATCTTCTTTTGCCAATGCTTTGATGGGAGAAAGCGTCCTTCCTGTCTCACCAAATCCGACAACGGCCGCAATCAACAAAATCATGTCTTCGGACGCTGAGCATCCACATGGAACGGCAACCGTCAAATTAAAGACCGAAGCGATGCTGTTGGAAGATGTAAGCCTGGCATTGGCAGCTTTTGATAAATCGGCAAAGACTCTGGATGAAGCACTGCAACTAGCAGGGCAAATCATTGCGAAGGCAGGGGAAGTTGATAAAGGTAAAACGCACTTATCGTTTCTTAGGGCGTTTCATCAAGGGCTTCCCGAGTACCAAAATGATTTAGGAAATGTGGTTACGGTAGACCTTGAAGGATTTAAACGGTTTGCTGCGGAAGAGTCCAAGTCATGTCTTGTTGATCTGATCGAATTGCGTTATGACTGTGAAATGACAAAGCAGGGGATGGTCCTTGTTGACACACCTGGGGCCGATTCGATTAATGCACGCCATACTGGAGCAGCTTTCGAATATATTAAGAATTCGGACGCCATCCTATTTGTGACTTATTATAATCATCCATTTTCCCGGGCAGACAGGGAGTTCCTGATACAGCTTGGACGTGTGAAAGATTCTTTCGCTATGGATAAGATGTTTTTCATCGTCAATGCCGTCGACCTGGCACAAACGACTGACGAATTGGACGAAGTGATGGATTATGTCACAGATCAATTGAATGGATTCGGTATCCGTTTTCCAAAACTGTTCCCGCTTACGAGTAAGGGGGCGTTGATGGAAAAACAAACGCCTGGTTCGTTTAAGCATTCATTCCTTCCTAATAGCGGAATCATGGAATTCCAAGGCCAATTCGATTCTTTCATAGAAAACGATTTAACTGGACTTGCGATTGAATCGGCTCAAGCGGCTGTAAAAAGAACCGAAGAATTGCTACGAGATGTAATTACAGCTTCCAGACAGGATGAGAAAGCGAAACGAAAAGCCCTGGAGACACTTTCTCATGAGTCACAGGCCATTTCGGAACTCCTTTCAGTCATTAAAGGGGATGCCGAAAAGCAACGGTTAAAAAAAGAGATAGACGAATTGACTTTCTATAGTAAACAACGGGTCTTCTTCCGGTTTAATGATTTCTTCAAAGAATCGTTCAATCCAGCTGTTTTAAAAGATGATGGAGGCGATCTGAAAATTGTCCTCAAGCAATCGATGAAGAACTTATTGGATGCGTTAGGCTTTGACCTTGCCCAGGAAATGCGGGCAACGGCTTTAAGGACGGAAATGTTCGTAAATAAATTACTGAATGAGAAACAGGGCAGTTTGCTTCAGCAAATGCAAAAAATAAGAAGAACCCTTTCATTACAGCCATATGAACCCAATGAGAGGGAATCCCTTGAATTCACTGGAGCTTTTGCCCAATTGGATACAGGGGAATTCAAAAAGGAATTGGCATTATTCAAGAATCCAAAATCTTTCTTTGAAAAGAATGAAAAAGCGAAAATGAGCGAAGGTCTTCAGAAGCGTTTGGATGAACCTGCCCTTATATATGCAAAAGAACAGGGTGAGCGGATTTACGAAATGTATAATGAAGTCCTCGATCAAGAGCTACTCGCGATTCAAAAAGAGTTTAAGACGGAAGTATCGGATATCTTTGCAGGTTTACGTGCAGCATTGGAGGAAACGGTTGATTTACCGTATTATGAAAATGCTGTAGCGGAATTGGCTAAAATGCATTCGAAATAGAAACGAGGTTCATTCATGAAAGAAAACCTTATTTCACGCTTGAGATACCTGGAAAAAAATGAGGATATAACGATATTGATGGCTGCTGTTACTGGCAGCCATTCTTTTGGTTTATCATCGGTCCAATCGGATTTCGATGTTCGGTTTATATATGTTCATAATGATAAGCGATCATACTTGAGCTTGAGTCAGCCAGTTGAAGTCATTCAAGTGAAAGAAGGCCTATTTGACATGGAAGGCTGGGATCTCTTTAAATCATCCCGACTTACCTTAAAGAGTAACCCTGCTCTATTTGAATTGTTTCAGTCACCTATCAGGTTGATAACCCATCCGGATTATTATAGGAAGATGACTGGTTTGATAGCGGATTGCTATTCCAAAAAGGCACTGGGGCACCATTACTATCGGATGATGAGCGACAATCTTCAACAATTGACAAAAACAAGGGGTTCCGAAAGAAAAGAGCTAAAAATATGGGTACAAGTATACCGTTCGTATTTAACCCTTGAATATATCATCCAACGGGGTTCGCTGCCACCATTATTGGTATGGGAATTACTTGATTCGGTTTCAATGGATCAAGGAATGAAAAACAGGATGATCCGGATATTTAAAGCAAAACAAATGGAAGAATGTATAAGCAACAATGAAAGTGAAAAAAATCTTTCGCTAATAGAAGGGAAATCACTTTCCATAAAGAATGAGATAACTAGGCTGCATCAAGGGAAGAACATGGAAATGGAACTTAATGAATTGATTTGGGCCATTTTGGAATAGGGGGATATTGATGAGTTTTATAATCGAAAAAGAAGAGCTGTTGCCGTTGTTGAATTCTAAAGATATCAGAATTTGTGACTGCCGCTTTCAACTAGGCTCTCCTGATGCAGGGTATAATGATTACAAAAAAGACCATATTTTAGGCGCTGTTTATTTCGATCTTGAAAAGGACTTATCTGGTCAGGTTCAAGATCATGGCGGAAGACATCCTCTTCCTGACCTGGAAACCATTAAAGATAAACTGGAATCAAATGGAATCACCAACGATACTGTACTTATCGCTTATGATGGCGGGGAAGGTTCTTTTGCTTCCAGGTTTGTCTGGTTGCTAAGCTACCTTGGGCATCAGAAAGTCTTTGTCCTGAACGGGGGATATCGCGCCTGGAGGGATGCGGGCTATCCGATTGACTCGATTCAAATGAATTATATGCCAACCGAATATCGTATCGATTTAAATGAACACGTTTTTGCATCTTTTCGAAAAGTGAAGGATTACACTTTGAATAGACCTGACGATATCGTATTAATGGATTCACGGGAATCTAAGCGCTACGAGGGAATCGAGGAGCCAATTGATAAAAAAGCCGGCCATATACCTGGTGCAGTAAATAAGGTGTGGACGAACGTTATGGAAAATGGCTATTTTAAAAAGAAGGAAGATCTTCAGTCGAATTTCACAAGCATCGGTAAAGATAAGGAAATCATTGTGTACTGCGGTTCAGGTGTAACGGCCTCACCCAATTATATCGCCCTGAAAGAAGCGGGCTTTAAAGATGTAAAGATTTATATTGGCAGTTTCAGTGACTGGATCTCGTATGATGATAATCCAATTGAATAATATTTTTTCCAATTAAACGATCCTTAAAAAAAGGGACAGTTATGTTAAAATGGAAGTACATCATGATAGAGGTGATAATGTGTTAATGAAAGAAAATGAGCAGCATCCATCCTTTATGCTTGTCGATGGAATGGCGCTTTTATTTAGAGCTTTTTATGCAACGGCCGTTACTGGTCAATTCATGATTAACTCCAAAGGCATCCCGACCAATGCCGTTCAAGGTTTTTTGAAGCATATGCTGACGGCGGTGAATCACTTTTCACCCAGTCATGTAGCGGTATGCTGGGATATGGGCAGCAAGACTTTCAGAAATGAATTATTTGATGGATACAAGGCGAATCGATCAGAAGCTCCAGTCGAAATGATCCCTCAATTCGACTTAGCGAAAAAAGCGGTTGAAGCATTCGATATCCCTAACATAGGACTATCTGGTTATGAGGCGGATGACTGTATCGGAACAATTGCCAAAGCATCTGCACAGCATAGCCGAGTGGGTATATTGACTGGCGATCAAGATATGCTTCAGTTAATAGAGGAAAACATTTCCGTACTATTATTAAAAAAAGGGTATGGTAACTATGAGGTGCATAATCCCGATAGCTTTTTTGAGTGGAAAGGGATTACACCAAGGCAAATGATCGATTTAAAAGCTTTAATGGGTGATACAGCTGATAACTATCCCGGAGTTAAAGGAATTGGGGAGAAGACAGCGTTGAAATTATTGATACAGTATCAAAGTATCGAAGGCATTCTTGAAAATGTTGCTTCATTGACGAATGGGCAACGGGCTAAAATTGAATCCGCTGTCGATATGCTTCATTTATCCAGAAAGCTAGCAGAAATAAAATGCGATGTACCAATTTCATGTCCTTTGGACGATGCGGTTTATCAGTATGATCGCGAAAAGGTCAAAAATCTGGCTAGGGATCATGAATTCAGGACATTACTGCGCATGATCTAATCAAACAAGGGGGAGCTTCCTAATGGGAGCTCCCCCTTTTGAAATTCCCTTTAAATTTTCGCCTGAATTTAAGAGATTGGGGATCTACTAGCCCGCGAGTCGAAGGGAGACCCCGCAGGCGGACCGCCCGCGGAAAGCGAGTGCCCTAGTTCCAATCAACGTTCAAATTGTACAGTCCGGGACATCGGTCCTTTATTTTGTACGATGATTTTTTTGTCGAAAAATGGATAGTCAAATTCTTTGATATACGGTAAGATGAAAATAAGGCATGAAGTATGGAGTGGATGAGGAAGTGGCGAAATCAACTGAAGAGTATGTTAGTTTTTTAGAGGGTAAGGGATTCACTTTTGGTAATGACGCGATTGGTTTTATTTATTTTGGTAAGCGCTACACGGATGCAAGTGATATTTTAGTCAATGCAGCAATAGAGTTGACATTAAAGGTACAAAAGAATTTTGATGGCAGCTTTTATATCTCCTTTTTGGAAAACTTAAAACAAAATGGCATTGAAACGCGTAGTGCAGCGGTATCGTTTGCAAAAGAACAGGGGCTACTTAAATAAATCGGACTTCGTAACTGGAAGTCCGTTTATTTTGGGCTTTTCAAGAAAACCCCTGTGTCACCGGTTTCTTTTTCTTAACAGGCAGTTCTGCAAAAATCATTCCCAAGAATATGAATGCGCAGCCGATGATGGAAGCGGAAGTTAATTTTTCCACTATCAATATGTATGAGGATAACGCTGCAAAAACCGGTTCCATTGAAAAGATCAGCGCCACTCTTGTAGGTGTCGTATAGGCTTGGAAAAAGGTTTGTGCGAAAAAGGCGAAGGCCGTGGCAAGGGCTGCCGTAACCAACAAAGCAGTCCATACATCCCTCTGTAACATGACCTCTGAGCTGAAGATGACGGAATGATTCTCTTTGAAAATGAAAGCTGAAACAAATGATAATAAAGATACGGTGGAAACCTGAACCAACGTCAGCGGTAAAGCGGGAAGGGTCTTGGCATATTTAGCGGTGGTGATGATTTGCATGGCAAAACTGATTGCACATAAAAATACCAGTAAATCACCGATATTCAAATTGGAGCGGTCAGCGAAAGTCATTAAATAAAGTCCGATGGTTGCGGCTGCGACACCTATTATTGTATTGCGGGAAAGCCTATGCTTTAATAGCAGCAGGGAAAAAACAGGTACCATGACAACACTTAATCCTGTTATAAAGCCAGTCTTGGCAGGCGTTGTATAATTCAATCCGATCGTTTGAAGTCCATAGCCGAGAAAAAGCCATACACCAATGTGAAACCCAGCTTTAAAAAGGCCTTTGCTCCCGTTTTTCCCCTTTTTGTTTAGAGTAAATAAATAAGGGATGAGCAAGAATACGAACGCCATGAAAAAACGGACGGCATTAAACGTGAAGGGGTCAAGAAAAGATAGCGCATTTTGGACCATGACAAAAGTGACGCCCCAGATGAATACAACGAATAATAATGAAAAATCAGCTGTCTTGTTCATGATTTTCCTCAGCCTTATTCAAGCGAATGGCCCGTCTCGCCAACTCATCCGCGGACTTATTTTCGATATTTGGAATCCATTTCATGAAAAATAAATCAAGCTCGTCGGAAAGCTTTAACGCCCGTTCCAGCAAAAGGGCATACTTATTTTTTGCAAATCTTTTTTCAATGGCTTGGTTGATGGCTTGGGAGTCTGTACGAAAAGAAACGACTTGATACTCATTGGCCACACAAATCTCCAATGCTTTGATTAAGGCATGGTACTCCGCTTCATGGTTTTCCATATTCCCAAGCGGAAAGGAATGCCTCTCGACCACACCGTTATTATTTATGAAAACACCTGCACCGCTAGGCCCTGGATTGCCCGCACTGGCACCATCAATATACACTTCGATCAAGATGTGCTCCTCCTCGAGTTTAACTGTTTAAATGTTCGATATAATAACGTTTTATTTAAAATTAAGATTGAAACATGAGAATTTCAGGCTGATATGGGAACTATAATTAAAAAGAGTAATTAAAATGCTTACAATATATTATAAAGGGTATGACGAAAAAAAGGTATGAAAATTGTAAGCTGTTCTGCATGAATCGTGAATGGATAAGGAGCTGGAAATCTTTGAAGGTAATTATGCAATGGACATATCAAGCTTCAAAAAAACCATCTGCCGATTTCGTTTCGGATTGGCTTGATGCCGGGACTGCACTGGTCATTACAGAAGATCTTGAAAAGGCAGGAAGGCTGAAAGAAGTGGAATTCAAGGATGAATTCGATACAACATGGAACAAGAAAGAGTTAAAGAAACTCCTGACGGAAATTGAGGAAGAACCGCAGGATGTGACGGTCTTCTTTGATGGAGGTTTTCAAAAAGATGAAAAGGTGGCAGGAATTGGTGTTGCCATTTATTATCGTCAAGGAAAGAAGTTCTTGCGGTTACGCACCAATGTGAAATTGGAGCAATTCGAATCCAATAATGAAGCTGAATATGCGGCTTTTCATGAAGCGGTCAGGCAGATGGACGAACTTGGAATCCACCATCAAAGCTGTGTCTTTAAAGGTGATTCTCTAGTCGTCTTAAATCAACTTTCCGGTGAATGGCCCTGTATGGAAGAAAACTTAAATAAATGGCTGGACCGCATTGAAGCGAAATTGGATAAATTAAAGATCATTCCTGTCTGCAAGCCGATTTCTCGAAAGGAAAACCAGGAAGCCGATCGCCTGGCCACACTTGCACTGCAGGGAAAGGCCATTTTCAGTAAAATAGAAATTGCTGGGTCAAAGGAGCCATAACAACAATGAACAGGAAAAAAATATATGAAGAAGTGGAAGATGTTCTCGCTTCATTTTGCCAAGATTGTTTTTTAAGAAAGCATTTTCGAAAAGAGAAGGGGCGTACGTATGCCCATCAGTTCTGTATTTCAGAATGCACGGTTGGTGAAAAACTAAAACAGCTCGGCAATGAACTTAGTGACCGAACTTAATTGCTTTCATTAAGACACAAGAGAAAGAAGGATATGGTATTACAGATAAAAAATAGAGAAAAGTGTGAGAGCAATGAAAAATAGAAGAGGGAAGCATGTGAAACAGCCTCTTACCATACCCCCAAAATGATTTCATAAGGGAAGAATTGATAAAAGATGCATTTGCTTTAAGGGTAGAACATGTACAACCTAACGTAAATATTCAGGATAGAATCAACGAAGCTTCTCTTCATTTGAAAAACATCTTTCAAGATATACGTAAAGAAGGAAAAATACAGCTTGAAAAGATTGTATTGATTAAAGCAAAAGTTGCACCTGTCATTGCAGAAGCTGCAATGAACCCTGATATTTATTCCCTTTTCGATGAGCCGCATGCAGATCACGAGTACACGTATCGGCATAATATAGGTGTCGGGATAATCGCCACTTATCTAGGGATGAAGCTTGGATTATCCAAAGAAAACCTTTCAGCCCTGACTTTGGCAGCCATGCTGCATGATGTGGGGAAAACAAGGATTTCGGATAATATAGTGGAAAAACCGGGTAAACTGAATGAGGCAGAATATGAAGATATGAAACGCCATGCCATTTATGGATATGAATTACTTAAAAATATCCCTGGAATCCCACCATCGATTGCATTAACAGCCCTCCAGCACCATGAACGGGAAGATGGGCAAGGCTATCCTCAAGGGAAGAGTGGAAAGGATATCCATCTTCATGCGAAAATCGTCGCTATAGCCGACGTATTCCATGCGATGTCATCATCATCAGGCCATGCCGTTTTATAAGGTGATTGAGCAAATGAACAGGGATATGGTCAGTAAATTCAATCCTGAGATCCTAATGGAGCTTGTAAGCCGATTAATGTCCACGTTGGTAGGAAAAGAAGTCATGCTAACCAATGGACGATTCGGGACGATCATCATGATCGATCCATACAATCCCCATAAAGCTTTATTGAAAACCGGTACAGAAATCATAGATTTACGAATGGAAAATCGAATGAATCAATCGGTTAATGGAAAAAAGCCCGATTATAAAAAATCGGGCTCTTCGTCATTCTGCTTTACCGAATCAAAATAGGTTTTGAGCATCACTTTATTTTCGCTGAAGTCTGCAATCGTATATTGATCAAGGACTTGAAGAAAAGCATCCAAGGCATTGTTAAGGACAAATTTCAATGAACAAACGGGAGAAATCACACAGTTATCGTGATCTTTAAAACATTCCACTAGATAAAAATCTTCTTCGGTTCTCCGCACAAGTTCCCCTACATTTATTTCAGCGGGTGATTTTGCAAGCCGGAAACCGCCATTTCTTCCACGTATCGTCTCAATATAGCCTAATTTACCTAGATTATGAACAATTTTCATCAAATGATTTTTAGACAGTTGATATACTTCAGAAATCTCTTTGATATTTGATAATTTGCTTTGGTCGTGGGTAGCCAGGTAAATCAACACTCTAAGTGAGTAATCGGAATAACTCGTCAACCTCATGTTTATCGCCTCACATTCTATCCCCATTTGACTATATCATAAATGTGAACATTTTATAAACATGAAAACTTATTATCTGAAAAGATGTATAAAAAATATTGCTTTTAATGCATTTAAGTTCTAATATAAACATGTATTCAAAATACTTGTTTATGAAAAGAGGTTTACCTATGCTATCCCAGAAAACTATCGATATTATAAAATCAACCGTACCTGTATTAGAAGTGCATGGTACAACTATCACAACTGTATTCTATAAAAATCTTTTCGAAGCACATCCTGAATTATTAAATGTTTTCAATCATGCCAATCAAAAAAAGGGGCGCCAGCAAACTGCACTTGCCAACACGGTATTGGCAGCAGCTAAATATATAGATCAACTTGAAACGATTTTACCTGCCGTGAAGCAAATAGCACAAAAACATAGAAGCCTTGCAGTCAAAGCCGAACATTATCCGATTGTTGGAGAACACCTATTAGGCGCAATCAAAGAAGTGTTACAAGATGCGGCTACAGAAGAAATCCTTCAAGCTTGGGGAGAGGCGTACGGAGTCATTGCGGATGTTTTCATTAGCATCGAAAAGGAAATGTACGACGAAGCTTCCAATCAGGTCGGCGGATGGTCTGATTTCAAACGATTCACAGTGGTGGAAAAAGTACGGGAAAGTGACGTAATCACATCCTTTTATCTAAAGCCATCAGATGGAAATCAGGTTCCGGCATTTCTTCCAGGACAATATATTACCGTTCGGATCGAGATACCTGGTGAATCTCATTTATTCAACCGTCAGTATAGTTTATCTGATGTTCCGGGAAAAGATTATTTCCGTATTTCCGTTAAAAAAGAAAAGCCGGGAACCTCTCCTGATGGAAGGGTCTCTAACTACTTGCATGAATCCATTCAGATGGGTGACAGTATTGACGTAACGGCTCCTGCAGGTGATTTCACCATCGACTTGGATAAACGAACACCGGCAGTATTCTTGAGCGGAGGCGTTGGCATAACGCCTTTCATGAGCATGGTACATGCGTTGGCTGAAAAGACACCTGAGCGTGATGTACAATTCATTCATGCAACCGATAATGGCCATTTACAGCCGTTCAGAATGGAACTGACAGAACTAGGGCACAAACTTACCAACTATCAATTATCCTTTGTCTTTAAAAACCCGAGTGAGGATGATAAGAACCTGCCGAATTTTGCAAAGCAAGGGTATGTAGATAAGGAATTATTGAGCAGTATTGTTAAACCTGAAGCTGATTATTATGTGTGCGGCCCTGTGCCTTTCATGAAGGCCATCATCACTTACCTGAAAGAGCTTGGGGTAGATACGGATAAAATCCACTATGAATTCTTCGGCCCGGCCATGGCGCTATAAGGTTCATTCATCGAAGGAATGTTATTGACATCAAGCAGATAATTTTGCATACTATATTAAAACAATGAACGTTGAGAGAAGATTAGTATGCGAGAATCACTGTGACAGAGAGCGGAGTCATTTGCTGGAAGGCCCGCGACAGGAATGCGCTGAACCTGCTTCTTGAGTCCTATGCAAAACATAGGCGCAAATCCTGGCGTTATCAGGCAAAGTGGAATGCATGAATTTGCATTCAATGAAGGTGGTACCACGGAGAGCAGCCCTTTTCGTCCTTATTTCGAGGATGAAAAGGGCTCTTTTTCATGTCTTAGATATTTATTGGAGGAAGTAATCGATGGAAAAGAAACGCATCGTTGTAAAGATAGGAAGTAGTTCTTTGACCAACACACAAGGTGAAATCGACCAGAATAAATTTTCCGATCATATCCAGGCAGTGGCAGCTTTAAGGAAAGCCGGACATGAAGTTGTCCTTGTTTCATCAGGTGCTGTAGCGACAGGTTTTCGCAAGCTTGGCTACCCTACGCGACCTATCACTCTCAAAGGAAAACAAGCTGCTGCAGCTGTAGGTCAAAGCCTATTGATTCAATCGTATATGGAACAATTGGGGCATTTTGGAATCGTTCCGGCGCAGATTTTATTAACAAGGAAAGATTTCTCGAAAAAAGATCGATATAAAAATGCATATGCCACATTGATGGAATTGCTTGAACGCGGCATCCTTCCGATCATAAATGAAAATGATACAGTATCGGTCGAGGAGTTGACTTTTGGTGATAATGATATGCTATCCGCCTTGGTAAGCGGGTTAGTCCACGCCACGAACTTGATCATATTAACGGACATTAATGGGCTCTATGATTCCAATCCACAGACAAACCCAGGGGCGAAACGATTTGATGAATTATCCGAAGTTACGGATGATTTATTGCAAATGGCAGAAGGTGCAGGATCTAATGTAGGAACCGGTGGGATGAAATCGAAGCTGATTGCAGCGCAAACGGCATTGTCACTAGGGGTGAAAGTATTCATCGGATCTGGTTTGGGGAGTGATAAACTTCTAACTATCCTTGAAGGCAATGGTGATGGCACATATATAGGGAATGAAGACATGGAGATGGTAACGAAAAACAAACAATGGATATCCCTTCATTCAAAAGTATCCGGGAAAATTTTCGTTGATGAAGGTGCCGAAAGGGCCTTAGTTTCAAATGGAAGCAGTCTGCTGCCAGCTGGAATTTATGAAATTAAAGGAGTCTTCAATAAGGGTGATGTTGTCGAAGTCTTTGGTGCAAATGGGTTATTAGGGCGGGGTGAGGTCCTTTATTCCGACGAAGAATTAAAACAGGCGATGGGAAAGAGGACATCCGAGCTTATAATCACTTCCATAGAAGTTATTCATCGCGATAAATGGGTGAAAGCATAAAAAATCAATTTCAAGAAAAAAGGGGGAATTTAGAAATGAGTGAAGTGACGGCGAAAGGAAAGGCAGCCAAAAAAGCCAGTTATCAGCTAATCGGATTGAGTACGGAAAAAAAGAATGAGGCTCTTGGGAAAATTGCGAAACAACTTATTATCGATAAAGATTTTTTGATAAAGGAAAACGAAAAGGATCTGGAAGATGGCAGGAAAAAAGGTCTCAGCGAGTCTATCTTAGATCGAATTATGTTGAATGGTAACCGTATTGATGACATGGCAGCGGCCATTATGCTTTTAATCGATTTAAATGATCCGATTGGGGAACGATTGGAAACGATTGAAAAAGAGAATGGTTTATTGATTAAAAAACAAAGGGTGCCTATCGGGGTAATCGGAATGATTTATGAAGCAAGGCCGAATGTGACCATCGATGCAGCTACATTATCCTTGAAAACGGGGAATGCTGTCATCTTAAGAGGCAGCTCGTCAGCCAAATACTCCAATATCGCACTAGTCTCTTCCATTCATAAAGCATTGGAGAATACGGAAATCCCTGTAGAAGCTGTTCAGTTGATCGAGGATACGAGTCGTGAAACCGCTAAGGAACTTTTTCATCTAAATGACTATTTAGATGTCTTGATTCCACGCGGCGGAAAGAACTTAATTGAAACGGTGATTAAGGAGTCCACTGTCCCCGTCCTTGAAACAGGAGCAGGCAATTGCCATATCTTCATCGATCAGACCGCAGATATCACGATGGTCGAGAAAATTGTCTTAAACGGTAAAACTCAGCGACCATCCGTATGCAATGCCATTGAAGGGCTTCTGATCCATGAAAAATGGTTTGAAGAAAATGGAGTGCGTATTCTGGAACTCCTGGACGAAAAGGGTATTGAATTATATGGAGATGAAGCGGTTTGCAGCTCCTTTCCGAGAGCGAAAACGGCTACGGAGGAAGATTGGTCAACTGAGTACCTGGCTTTAAAACTCAGCGTGAAAACTGTAAAAGGTGTATCCGATGCCATTGATCACATAAACCGATACGGTTCCAAGCATTCTGAAGCAATCCTAACGAGGGATGAACAAAATGCTTACGCATTTTTGAATAAAGTGGATGCCGCAGCCGTTTATCACAATGCTTCCACCCGTTTTACCGACGGCTTTGAATTCGGTTATGGCGCAGAAATCGGCATTTCCACTCAAAAGCTGCATGCACGCGGACCAATGGGTTTACCTGCCTTAACATCAAGCAAGTACTTCATATACGGCCAGGGGCAAATCCGGGAATAGAATTCATTTCTTTCATGGAAGGTTATTAAACCTCAATTAAGGGTATTGTACAATACATTACTTTTAAAGGAGCAGATACCATGGACAAGAGGTTTATAGCAATATATGATAATGAAAATGAAGCGACTTCAGCAGTCAAAAATTTAAAGGAACAAGGATATACATCCGATCAAATATCAGTAGTGGCAAAAAACATCGATAAATTACCAACTGAAGCAGAGGAAGTCAGCCCGGCAAAAACTGATGGATTAGTAGCCGGGGCAGCAGCCGGCGGAGCTGTCGGATTGACAGGCTTGCTTATTGGAATGAGTGCATTGGCCGTACCAGGAATAGGTCCGATATTGGCAGCGGGTCCGATTTTCACCACATTTGGCGGAGCCGCAGCCGGGGCAGCATCGGGAGCAGGCGGATTGAGAAAGCCATTATTGGACATTGGACTGGAGGAAGCCGAAGTCGATCAATATCTAGAGGATATTAAGGCAGGGAAAATCCTTGTCATCGCCGATCCTTTTTAAGTTCGTATGTAAAACCACCTTGAATGAACAGACTTATGATGTTTGAGAACTAAACTCCATAAAAAATCAAATTAAACAGCTCTTATTTATTGATAAACCCCGTTCAGGATTCTTGAACGGGGTTTATCTGTTTGTAGGCTAATTTTATTGTCACTAACGATAAAATCAAAAGGAATTCCACATTTGTATGAAGAATAAAAGGAATATAGTCCTGTTAGCGTGAAAGGAAGGGGAATTATGGAAAATAACGTAGGTGGAAGCCGCCCTTTAAGAAATTAAAGAGGCATGATGAATTTCACCATAAGGATCATTATGATGATGTTGATGTTAAAAATCGTTCTCTAGTTTTAAATGAGATGACTGAATGTCCATTCTTTTTGTAATAATTAATATCAATCGGAATCCTTAAAAACCCAGGATAACAGGGTTTTTTATTTTTCAAAATGAAAAATCTTAATAAAATGCAGAAATAACCTCAATCGTACTTATGGCCATTACTTTTCTTATCGCGGCTTTAAATGAAAACTTTTGCGGCGTATTAGCTACCTTTATTATATCTCGTCCTTATTTGATCTGGCTAGAATAACAGGTTGCCAGAGCTTACATCCAATAAGCCAAATTGATTTTACGCTGGAGGTGGGTATTTTGATAAAAATAAAACTCGTTGTTCCCCGAAAAGGGTATATTACGGATGCTTTTGAAAGATTTGAGGAGTTCAACAAGTTGGAAGAATCGGAAAATGGTGGTAACGTTTCAGTGAAGTTTGTTTTAGAGGAGGTAGTTGAGGATGCCGATAAGATTGGGAAGTTGAAACTTGATGCCGATGTAATCATCTCAAGGGGATTAATCACGAAACTATTAAAAGAATGCAATGAATCCATTCCTATCGTTGATATTCCTGTGCAGGGCATTGACCTCATTCGTTCCCTGCATGATTGCAAGGCACGTTTCGGCAGTAAAAAAGTGGCCGTCATAGGAGCTTTGAATATGATTTATGGCGTGGAAAACCTTTCGGATATCGTTGATTTGCCAATTCAGTCCTATATATTAAATGATATCGAGTCCTCAGTCAGTTTAGTGGATTTAGCCGCCAGAGATGGCTGTGAGGTTGTGTTAAGTGGGTTAAGTACCTGTAAATATGCTGAAGAGATAGGGTTGGGGGCCATTCTGGTTGATACTGGAAAGGAATCATTTCGGCAGGCGTTGATTGAGGCGAAAAGGGTAGCTCTTGTCAGCAGAAGGGAACAGGAGAAGACCAAGCGTTACCAAACGATTCTTAATTATGCCTATGAAGGGGTTATTGCAATAGATTTAAAAGGACAAATATCCGTATTCAATACGGCCGCTCAGGAGATATTAGCCATTTCCAAGGGGAGCTTAATTGGAAGTTCTGTATACGATATAATAAAGCCCGGTACATTTCGTAATATGCTTTTAAGCGACGATGAATACGAAAAAGATACCGTTGCTTACCAATCCATTCAATTATCGGTAAAAAAGGTCGGGATATTTTTAAAAGGTAAAAAAGTGGGGGATATGGTCGCCTTTCAAGATGTTACCCGCATTCAGGAGATGGAAGGGAAGTTCTTTAGAAAGCTTCATTCACGCGGACATGTGGCAAAGTACACATTTGATGATATATTGTATCGGAGTTCGGAAATCAAGAGGACGATTGAAACAGCTCAACGTTATAGTGAAGTGGATTCAAACATTCTTATAATTGGAGAAACTGGAACGGGCAAGGAAATATTCGCCCAAAGCATACATAATCATAGCAATCGGAAAAATAACCCATTTGTTGCCATTAATTGCGCAGCGCTTCCCGAAAATTTATTGGAAAGTGAGCTTTTCGGATATGCAGAAGGAGCTTTCACGGGAGCCATGAAAGGCGGAAAGCAAGGATTTTTTGAACTGGCTCATAGAGGTACGATTTTTTTGGATGAAATAGGAGAAATCTCCCCAAAAATGCAAAGCCGGCTGCTGCGTGTCCTGCAGGAGCGTGAAATCATGCGCATCGGTGATGATAAAGTAATCCCTGTTGATGTGAGAATAGTGTCGGCAACGAACAAAGACCTCATGCAAATGGTAAAGAGTAATGACTTTCGGGAGGATCTGTATTATCGCTTGAGTGTGCTGGACCTTGTATTGCCTCCGCTTCGGGAACGCAGAGAAGATATTCCGTTAATGGTGAATGCTTTTATTCGGAAAGGTCATTCGGATCAGAAACAAATCAAAATTTCGGAAACTGCCATGAAAAGGCTGAGTGAAGGGAATTGGGAAGGGAATATTCGCCAATTGCAAAATTTTTGTGAGCGATTATGCGCTCTTTATAAGAACAAGATAATTGATGTGTACGATATCGAAATGTATTTTCCGAATAAAAGTAATCAGAAAATACTTCTTTCGGAACAAAACGAAGAGATGGATATATCACCTGGGATACATTTATCCGAGCGTGAAAGAATTGTTCAAACGTTAATGAAGGTGAATTTTAACAAAGGAAAAGCTGCTTTTGAGTTAGGGATGAGTCGGACGACTTTATGGAGAAAGATGAAAAATTTGAATATCGAAACAAATTGAAACGGATTGAAACAAATTCATTCATTATGAAACAATTTGTTTACTTTATTTATCTCTTAATTTGAGAACGAATTGGCTTCTTTCTTGAATAAACGGATGTTTTTTATGTTGGCACAATAATTGTATATAAACAATGTAGTAGGAAAGGTTTTTCCTTCAAGGTTAACATGAAAGGTTGGTGGGAATGTGTGAGTCATTTAGTGTATATTCCTCAAGATATTGAGAAAGAGGGGAAAAGTTATTTAGTAGAAAAAGGATTTAAGATTAAAGTAGGATCTGATTTGTCGCAAGAAATTCTTATGGAAGGAATCAAGGGTTGTGATGCAGTACTAACGAGATCAACGGCTGTAATAAATAGAGAAGTTATTACAGCAGCTGAAAACCTCAAAGTAATAGCCAAGTATGGAGTGGGCTTGGACAATATTGATATTGAAGCTGCTACAGAGCGTGGCATTTATGTAACAAATACCCCAGAGGCAAATGCGAATTCTGTAGCGGAACATGTAATGGCATTAATTTTATCTTTGTCCAAAAACTTAAGCTTGGCTGACAAAGAGCTGCGCAGCGGGAATTTTGCTATCCGTAATCAACTTTTTGGTATGGACTTGGAAGGCAAGACTTTGGGGATTATCGGACTGGGGAGAATCGGCAGAATACTGGCAAAAAAAGCTTCCGAAGGCTTCGATATGAAAGTGATTGGCTACGACCCTTATGTTACCGCCAGCCCGAATTCTGGGCTGGAGATAGCAACAGATTTAGAATGGGTATTCAGAAACGCTGATGTTATTAGTCTGCATCTGCCGTTAACGAAAACAACAAAAGGAATAATAGGAAGCCGTGAGTTTTCCTGGATGAAAACTTCCTCCTTTTTTGTAAACGCTTCCAGGGGCGGTGTGGTGAAGGAAAGTGATCTAGTAAACGCTTTGCAAGCAGGCGAGATTGCCGGTGCCGGAATAGACGTATTTGAAGTTGAACCTCCTGATAAATGGAATCCACTTTTTAAATTGGATAATGTGATTGTCAGCCCTCATAATGCCGCTTTGACGAAGGAAGGTTCCGTACGCATGGCTGTACATGCCGCAATGCAGGTGGAACAAGTTCTTTCTGGGGTGAAACCGAACTGGGCTGTAAATGAGCCTTTAACTAAAGGGGTGTCAATGTAATCATACAGAGAAAATTATCTGTATTTTCTGATAAATGAGGTTTGAAAGATTCGAGTTTGGCATTTGTTGATAAGGGTGGTGAACAAATGAAGAAAATAATCTATGTGATAAGTGCAATACCGGCACTTGGCTCGCTAGTGGTTATCAATCGAATTGAACCTTATGTGTTAGGGATGCCATTTGTTCTTTTTTGGGCGATATTATGGGTTTGTCTTACATCAGTTTTTTTGATAATCGCCAATAGACTTGATCCTGCAACCGAGGAGGAAGAAGACTGATGAATGAAGCCCTGCTCGTTATCCTTTTCTTTCTGGTTCTGTGTATTTGGTTAGGGCTTCAAGCTCGAAAAGGTAAAAAAATGAGTTTGGAACAATGGGCCATTGGCGGAAGAGGCTTCGGCAGCTTTTTGCTCTTCTTTTTGATAGCAGGTGAAATGTTTACGACATATACGTTTTTGGGGGCGAGCGGCGGAGCTTATCGATCTGGTATGCCTCCTGCCTTATACGCTTTTAATTGCTTCTATTTTGTAATCGCCTATTGGCTGTTGCCGCCTATTTGGAGATATGCAAAAAAAAATAATGTCATTTCTCAATCTGATTTTTATGACAAAAAGTACAACAGTCCGGCTTTAGGTGTTCTTGTGGCGGTAATTAGCGTCATTTCAATTATTCCATATCTGATCATGCAGTTGAAAGGGTTAGGTATTATCGTATCGGAAACCTCCTATGGTTCCATATCTCCAAATGTGGCTATTGTTGTTGGGGTAATTGCAATCACAATTTATGTAACGGCTTCAGGGATGCATGGAGTGGCGTGGACCGCGGTCATTAAAGATATCATGATTCTGACAGTTGTCGTCTTTATGGGGATTTATTTTCCGCTTCATTATTACGGTGGTATACAGCCAATGTTTGAAGCAATCGATACAGCAAAACAAGGATTTTTGATTTTCCCGGAACAAGGTTTGAGTATCTCTTGGTTTATTTCAGCTACGATCATGACAGCATTGGCATTCTACATGTTTCCTCATATGTTAGCGGGAGTGTTCTCTGCAAAAAGTCCGAAATCACTTCGTTGGAATGCTGGGGTTATGCCAATTTATCAAATAATCATCATTTTTTCGTTATTTATTGGTTTTTCTGCGATTCTCCAAGTTCCGAATTTACAGGGAGCAGAAGCAGATTTAGCTTTATTTAAAATGGCGAAGATGTCATTTGATCCCTGGTTTGTAGGAGTTATTGGAGCATCAGGGGCAATGGCCGCCCTTATTCCCAGTTCACTCGTTTTGACGGCTACGGCCACGATACTTTCAAAAAATGTATATAAGGTATGGAAGCCGAATACATCGGATGACCAGCTACAAAGATTGAGCAGGATGTTAGTACCTGTCATTTCTATAGTGACTCTATATTTTACGTTCAATGGCGGGGAGTCGATTTTTACCTTGTATCTTATGGCATATAGCTTCATGGCACAGTTGTTTCCAGCACTATTTTTCAGTTTGTGGAAAAAGAATCCTGTCACGGTTCAAGGAGCATTTGCCGGCATGATCGTTGGAATTCTAATTGTTGTATACTCGACTACATCAGGTACGACACTTGCTACATTATTTCCATCTCTGCCGCAAGCCATACAAGATCTTGATGTAGGGTTAGCTGTATTATTCATCAACATCGCAGTGACTTTAGGAGTGAGTGCAGTTACTAGAAAAACTTCACTTGGGATGAAAGAAGATATTAAACAGGCTTCAGGAATGGAAAAGCTTGTTAAATGACAGTGGGAATCAGTCCAATATTCATATAATCATAGATTAATAGAATAAAAACACGTTTTCGAAAGCGGGAGGCTTGATTATGAAAGTCAGTGGAGGAAGAGCAGTCGTAGAAGTAATGGCTAAAGAAGGGGTAAAAAAAGCTTTTTGTGTACCAGGTGAAAGTTATCTTAGTGTAATGGATGCACTATACCAACATCCTGAAATAGAACTTATTTCCGCAAGGCATGAAGGAGGTGCCTCTTTTATGGCGGAAGGGTATGCCAAGGCTTCAGGTGAGGTGGGGGTCTGTATGGCAACGCGTGGAGTGGGTGCTACAAACTTAGCTATCGGCATTCATACTGCTGCTCAGGATTCAACCCCTTTGATTGCGCTTATTGGCCAAGTCGAACGCCCTTATAAAGAAAAGGAAGCATTCCAGGAAGTGAATTTGACGGGTTTTTTCAGTCATTTATGTAAATGGACGGTAGAGATCGATCGTGTGGAAAGAATCCCGGAATTATTGCAACGGGCTTTCCATATTGCGAGATCGGGGCGTCCTGGCCCTGTATTAGTGGCTTTGCCGCATGACATGTTGGAAGACGAGGCAGAGTTGAACATGAACCCTTCATATCGCTCGCTTCCTCCTCAACCACATATGGAAGATGTGAAGCAGGCGATGGATACGATACGAAACGCGGAGCGCCCCGTATTGATTGCTGGCGGAGGTGTGATTCATGCTAAGGCCAACAGGTTGCTTGTACAGTTTGCGGAGGCAATGAAACTTCCTGTCGTTACAGCTTTCCGTCGGTTTGACGCGTTTCCGAACTCACATCCTTGCTATGCAGGGTGGCTTGGATTTGGGACACCTCAATATTTACTTGATGCAATCCGGGATGCAGATGTAGTTTTGGCATTAGGGACACGATTCTCTCAAGTAGGAACACAAGATTACACCTTGCTTTCTAAAAATTCAAAGCTGATCCATGTGGATATTTGTCCCGATATTTTTGGTAAAGTGTATGCTCCTTCTCTTGCCATTGAAGCGGATGCCAAGAGCTTTTTGGAACAAGCACTGCAAGCGCCAGAATCAGGATCTTTTATTTCAGGCGAAGATCATCTGAAAGAATTGCACGATAAATATATGGAATTTTCTGAACCGAAGGCCGATTACACAGAGGATTTCGTGGATATGGACGGATTGATGCATGATCTGGCTGTCTGTCTGCCGAAGGATACCATCATTACAAATGATGCAGGCAACTTTTTTGGATGGTTATCAAGATATTATCGTTTTGAACAAGAAAACACATACGTGGGGCCAACGTCGGGTGCAATGGGATATGGATTGCCTGCTGCTATTGGGGCAAAACTGGCGCAGCCTCACAAACATGTTGTTTCTATTTCGGGGGATGGTGGCTTCATGATGACTCTCCAAGAGATTGAAACCGCTGTAAGGTATAAAATTCCGACCATATCAATTGTTGTGAACAATAATATTTACGGAACAATTCGAGCACATCAAGAAAGGCATTTTCCAAACCGGGCTGTTGGAACTGACATATCTAATCCTGATTTTGCTGGATTGGCCCGCTTATTTGGGGCACATGGTGAAAAGGTTGAAAAAAATATTGATTTTGCGCCAGCGCTGCAACGGGCGATTACTTCAGGGCTGCCGTCTGTAATAGAAGTTGCAGTCAATCCAAAGATTCTATCTGTAGGCCAGGACAAGAAGGAAGTATACGAAAAGTTAATGTCTAATAATTAACTTTGGAAGTTAGCAGGACCCAATAAAAGGCATGTAAGGGAGGTATCATAGATGTTAAAACCATATATAGTTGTTGAATGGAATGATACGGAAACAGATGCTAAAGGCTGGCTGGTTGTCCATAACTTTGTAAAAGGATACACAGGCGGCGGTACAAGAATGCACCCAACGGTTACAAGAGAAGAGGTAGAAAGGCTGGCCGAGGCGATGGCTTATAAGTATGTAGCCTGTGAGTCTGAGACGACTGGCGGTTGTAAAGCGGGCATTGCCTATGATTATAAAGCGCCAGACGCATATGCAGTGTTAAGAAGATTTCTGATTGCGATGATGCCTTATATAGATATAGGGGTATCGTTAGGCAGTGATTTAGGTACCAAATATGAAGATGTACTCAAAATATTTAATGAATTTGGCATTGATATCCCCCTAACGAAATCAATGAAGCAGAATCCGAATGTTCTGCAAGGGATAAAAGATTTCGATGAACTGTTGACGACAAAAATCGACGGGTTGTTTTTAAACGATGTCGTAACAGGCTATGGTGTGGCTTTCTCCGCAGATGAGGCATGGAAATTTAAAAACGGAAAAGGTGGAGCAAGAGTTGTCATTCAAGGATTCGGCTGTGTAGGGGCAAGCTGCGCATTGAAAATGTTCCAGTTAGGTTATAAAGTTGTGGGAATTTCCGATGCAGCCCTTTTGGTTACATGTGACGAAGGATTGGATGTCCAAAAGCTTATTGATCATAAAAATATGTACGGGGAAATGGATAAAGCCTTTTTTGAACCGCATTATGATGTAAGGCCAAACACGGAATGGCTCGACATAGATTGCGACATTTTAATTCCGTCCGCATTGGAGGATGTCATCCACATATCCAATGCCAAAAGCGTAAAAGCAAGCTTGATTGTGGAGGCGGCAAACATTCCCCTTTCTCCCGAGGGAGACGAAATCATAAGACAGAGAGGAATAGATGTTGTCAATGATTTCGTTGCCAACCTGGGGGCGATAAGATTTTATGATGCGGTTATTTTCGGACTGATTAAACCAAATCCACAAGCTGTCGTCGATGATATAGAAAAACTATGCAGGAAAAATACGTATCATTTGTTTACTCAAGCAAAAAAACAAAAAAAATATCAAAGAGAAGTAGCTTATGAAATATTTAAACCGACAATCAGCGACTTGCCGGAATATGCAGTGCCTTCCGAAGCGTTATCGGGGAACTCTCGTTAACTTGTGTTAATCATGAAAGTGTTCAGGCAGTTTATCAATCAGGAACGGGGGGGATTTCATGCAAACAGAAGATGAAAATCAGCCAAAAGAATTACAGCGTTCAATGAAGAGCAGACATTTATTCATGCTCTCCTTAGGTGGGGTAATTGGAACAGGTCTTTTCCTGGGATCAGGATATGCAATCGGTGAAGCTGGACCCTTAGGATCGATTGTTGCCTATTTGGTCGGTGGTTTATTAATGTACTTGGCGATGATTTGTCTCGGTGAATTATCGGTAGTGATGCCGGTGTCCGGTTCCTTTCAGGTCCATGCAACGAAATTTATTGGTCCCGCCACTGGATTTGTCATTGGCTGGATTTACTGGCTAAGCTGGGCTCTTTACGTAGGCCTGGAATTTGTAGCGGCCGGTTTGCTCATGACCAGATGGTTTCCCGATATACCAGTATGGATATGGTGTGTGATATTTACGGTCCTTTTATTCACTATAAATGCATTGACTACGCGAAGTTTTGCAGAGACCGAGTATTGGTTCTCCGGGATTAAAGTGCTTGCCGTCATTCTCTTCATAATTATCGGTGCAGCAGCGATGTTTGGATTGATTCATATGGAGGATGCACAACCTGCCCCGTTCCTTTCCAATTTTATAGGAGATGGACTATTTCCTACAGGGTTCACTGGTGTTTTCATATCGATGATGACAGTCGTATATGCTTTCCAGGGATCGGAAATCATGGGTGTTGCAGCAGGAGAGACGGAAAACCCGCAACAAAGCATTCCGAGAGCGATTCGAAACATCGTAATACGTGTGCTGCTTTTCTATGTACTGGCAATCTTTGTTCTATCGGCCATCGTTCCTTGGAAAGAAGTCGGTGTACTGGAAAGTCCATTTGTAACCGTGTTTGAAATGGTAGGCATTCCTTATGCAGCAGACATTATGAATTTCGTAATTTTGACAGCGGTCCTCTCTGTAGGAAATACGGGTCTGTTTGCTTGTACAAGAATCCTTTTCTCCCTTTCTCAAAACGGTATGGCACATTCTTCATTTGGAAAGCTCAATCGGCGCGGTGTACCTATGAACGCCTTACTAGTCACCATGGTCTTTGCCTTGCTGTCGCTGCTTACTAGTGTAGTAGCGGAAGAAACGTTATTCGTTGTGCTGCTTTCCATAAGCGGGGTTGGAGGGGTGCTTACTTGGATGGCGATTGCGTTCGCACAGTACAGATTCCGCAAGCAGTATATCAGAGCAGGCGGAAAGGTTGAAAATCTGAAGTTTAGAGTACCTTTTTTCCCGTTTGCCCCGATTCTCTGCATCATTATGTGTCTAGGTATTTTCGTGTTCACCGCTTATGATCCGACACAGCGAACCTCGTTGTATTGGGGATTGGGCTTCGTCGTTGCTTGCTATATATTTTACTATTTCAGATATGCGCGAAGGAACGTCGAGGTGCCAGCCTTAAAAACTGAACAGACCAATGATTTTATTCAATAGTGATTATTATATCAAGATATAAGAAAACGGTCGTTTAAGATTCATTTAGAAGTGCAGTTAAAAGCAAAACCTATAACTTAGAGAAGTAGAATAATAGAATACGGAGGAAATAGTATGCGTTACTTAAATTATATTAATGGAAAATGGAAAGAACCCACTACAGGGGAGTATAGAGAAAATCTTAGTCCCCATGATGGTGAAAATTTAGGAGAATTTCCATCTAGTGCGGCGGCTGATTTACATGATGCAGTGGCAGCCGCAAAAAGTTCATTCCCTTTATGGAAAAAACTTTCGTTTCAGCAACGGGCTTCATATTTGCAAAAAGCAGCTGATATTTTGAAAAAGAATATGCAGGAAGTAGGTCAAGATTTGATAAAGGAAGAAGGAAAAACATTCTTGGAAGGGAAGGGGGAAGCCAATCGGGCTGCCAGCATACTTGAATATTATGCTGCTGAAGCTCGGCAGCCACTCGGGGAAGTAATTCCTTCAGCCAATGCCAATACATTTTTATATACTACCCGCACGCCGCTCGGTCCGGTGGGTTTGATTACACCATGGAACTTTCCTATCGCCATCCCTGTATGGAAATTGGCGCCGGCCCTGATTTATGGGAATACAGTCGTGATTAAACCGGCTGATCTTACACCTAAGTCTGTCCATCATGTGATAAAAGCCTTTGATGAAGCGGGTCTTCCGCCCGGTGTCATCAATTGTGTATTCGGAAGGGGTTCCGTCATTGGTGCTGCATTAGTGGAACATCCTGATGTGAAGGCTATATCTTTTACGGGCTCGAATCAAATAGGTCAGCAAATTCAAAAACAAGCCATTGAGCATGGAAAGAAAGTGCAAGCGGAAATGGGAGGGAAAAACCCGCTTGTCGTCCTCGCCGATGCTGATCTTGAAAAAGCAGTGGAAATAGCTATAGGCGGAGCTTTTAAATCCACAGGGCAAAAATGCACAGCCACTAGCCGGGTGATTGTGGAGGAAGGAATTTATGAAGTATTCCGGGAACGGCTTGTCGCACGTACGAAAGAATTAAAAGTGGGCGACCCGCTCAAAGAAGAAACATTTATCGGTCCCGCTGTTTCTAGATCACAACGCGATGGCGTGCTTGAAATGATCGATGTTGGGAAATCAGAAGCTACACTTTTATGCGGAGGAGAGATCCCGGCAGAAGCGGAATTGGCGAATGGTTTTTATGTCAAGCCGGCAATCTTTGAAAATGTTCCTCAACATGCCCGCATTGCGCGTGAAGAAATCTTTGGACCAGTCATTGCCCTTTTTAAGGCTGGAAATTATGAGGAAGCAGTTAAGATGGCAAATGATACAGAGTATGGATTGAGCGCAGCCATTTGTACGAACAATTTAACATTGGCTCAACGGTTTATTGAAGATGTTGAAGTGGGTCTTGTTCATGTCAATTCGGAAACGGCAGGAACCGAACCGCAAATGCCATTTGGCGGATGTAAAAGTTCAAGTGCGGGCAGCCGTGAACAAGGGAAGAGTGCCGTTGAATTCTATACAGAAGTCAAGACAGTCTATATGGATCGGATATAACTAAAATTGAATTAAGCGTTTTTAAACTTTTAAATTAGATCAAAAACAGGAGGGGATTTCAAAATGTCCACGAAAGAAAATGTACAGTTCAGCCCAACACTGCCTTATTCACGGTATGTCGATCCAGAGGTATTCAATGAAGAAAGCAAAAAGATCTTCAGAAAGAGTTGGATTTTGGCAGGGCATGCAAGCCAAGTGGAAAAGGTAGGCGATTTCATGACATTGGATATCGCCGGAGAGCCTATTATCGTTTCTCATGGGACCGATGGTGAACTGCGTGCTTTTTACAATATTTGCCCTCATCGCGGAATGAAAGTAGAAAATGCCGATAAAGGAAATAAGAAAATTTTACAATGCGGATACCATGGATGGACGTTCAAATTAGATGGAAGTGTAAATAGAGCCCCTAATTTTAAAACGAATGAGCTGGGGATACACAGCTGTATGAAATCCATTCGCATAGAAGTTCAGAATGCCATGATTTTTGTCAATCTTGACAAAAATGCACCCCCTATGGCAGAAGCATATCGGGAATTTTTAGAGGAAATGAAAGAGTATCCATTCTTTGATTCACTGAAACTAGTTAGGGAAACCCGCCGTGTGGTAAAAGCTAATTGGAAGGCCGTTGTTGACAATTACCTGGAATGTGATCATTGTTCCATTGCTCATCCTGGCTTTGCTAAATCCTTTGATTTAGCAAACTTTTGCACAACGACACATGACAAATTCACCTATCAATATATGACAGCAAGCAAGAATGGCGAAGGGGACCAAGCGCGTTTTTATTGGGTTTGGCCAAATATGATGATTAACGTTTATCCAGGAGACGGAAACGTGAATACCATTCAAGTAATTCCCGTTGATGCTGTGACGTCGTTAGGTATTTATCGGGATTATTCCTTAGATGAAAAAACAACCATAGAAAAAGAAGAATATTTTAAATTTGTTGATCAAGTACGGCAGGAAGATTTTGATCTAGTGGAAAAACTTCAAAAAGGATTAAGTTCCGAGGCATTTACAAATGGAATCTTTTCTCCAACAGAACATGCTGCAGTCTATTTTCATGAACTCATTGAAAATAAGCTCCAGAACTAACCACTGAGCTCTCAATTGGAATGCACTAAAAAAGGAATGTTCATGGAGAATTTGTAAATAAAAAAACCTAAGCAACCAACCAGTGTGATTCGGCAGTTTACCGGAGCATACTGGTTGAGTTGTTTTTTTTGTGCCGCCTTTTTTGCCTTATTTGTTATGAAATTTGCGAACTTCCTTTTATTTATTCGGAGTGGGAGGATTTGTTCTTCCATTGTTGTTCTTCAGCAAGAAACTCAAAAAAAACATTCATGGCAGTAAGCGGTTGCTCATTTACTCGTTTAAAGTAGTTGTTTTTTCTGGCATCTGTTAAATAGTTGCTTTTTTTGATTCTCTCCAACATATATTTTTGACTCATTTTCACTATTTCTCTTTGGTTGTGTTTGTTTTCTTTTAATAAGGCAAATCCTACAGCTCCCACCAATGCATAGATTCCAAGTGCGATTTTCGAGATGGGTAAAGAGTCGTTCTTAAATAAAAGAAAAAAAAGATTAATGATGGAAAAGCCTATCATCACCGTTGAAAAAAAACCGTATTTCATATTTTTCTTCAACAAGGGGGACAACTTTAATTGAAGTTGTTCGATTTCGTTTTGCATGAAACCGGGTATATTATTTATTTTGATATTCATTGTTTCCTCCTTATTATCTTGCACCAATAAATAAATGGCACTGTAAAATCGTATTTATTAATGAAATAGGAAAAGGAACCTATATATATCTTATCGTTTGGAAACATGTTTGTCATTTAATATACTCTTGGACCTTTTTGAGGGAAAAGTAAACGCAGTGACACATGTGGATGATCAATGGAATGCCCTGTTATATGTGTTGAAAAATTCTTGCAGTATGAGGAGTCGAAATACAGATCATTTACCTTAATAAACCAATAGTGGTATGAATGATGAATGAATTATGGTAAAATGGTCCTCAAATGGAAGCTTTATTTTTCGTTTTTTCATTATTAATAGTTATGGATGACCTTCCCGCGCCTTTTTTTGTCATAATTACGTGACTAATGTGGTATTTAGTACTTTTAAATCGAGTTTTGGAACAAATCAATATATAATTAGAAAGCGAGATAGTAGATTCAAAGATTAAGGAGGGACATAGAATGATGGAATGGGCTCTGATCATTTTGTTCGCTGCAGCAGTATTACTGTTCATTTTATCGTTTATTAAAAAGGACTCTGTAAAAGTGGACAGTCAATTGGAACAGATTGCCAGCACTTTTGGGGATGAAATGAATGTATTACAGGAAAAAATCAGGAACATCGAGATAGATGCTGAAATTACGGTGCAAGAGGCAGGCATTTTGGCAATGTCTTCCGAAAAGCGAAACATGTTGCGTGAAGTACTCGACCTACATAAGCGAGGCTATTCATTTGAAAGCATCGCACTTAAGACAAAACAGCCGGAAGAAGAAATAGAACGGATGCTTACTCCTTACATGAAAACGACGAATGAAAGGAGAAATGTGGCCAATGACATCTAAATCAATGCGCAGCTTTGCCGGAGGCCTTGTTGTTGCCGCAGGCTTATGCGGTGCAGTGTACTTCTTTGGTCCAGGTGAAGCGACCGGCACGTCTGAGAAACTATCAGAAGATGAAATGAAAGAGTCTCTGGCTTCAGAAGGGTATGTCATACATTCCGAAAAAGAATGGGAAGATCAGATTGCTGAAGCACAGTCGGTTAAAGATAAGGCGGAGGCGGAAAAAGAAACGGTAAAAGAACCAACGGAAAAAATCATATACCGTACAGTTCTTACTGTGTCTAAAGGCTCGACAAGCATCGATGTGGGTAAAAACCTGCAAAAAGCAAAAGTCATCAAAAATGCCAATGAGTTTTCCGACGCGGTTGAAAAGAAAGGCAAGGCCAACGGATTACGACCTGGAACATATGTGGTGGATAGTGCGATGACGACGGATAAAATAATTTCCATCATATTTAAATGAACATAAAAATGACCATCGGTAAGATGGTCGTTTCAGACTGTAGACAAACTCGATTTTCATCGAGTTTGTCTACAGTTTTTTTGCTTGTACAAATTTGGACGTTGATTGGAGACGTTTGCGTCGAGGAGGCTTGACAGACAGTCGGCGGAAAGGGAGCAGGTACCTGAAATCAACTGGAACGTTTTTTAAAATGGCTGTTTTCCCATACTTTGTTGCAATATACCAGGTAGTGAGTTGTGGTTGATTTCCCCTCCAGATGCTCGCTTTCCGCGGGGCGGGCGGTGAGCCTCCTCGGCGTAAACGCCTGTGGGGTCTCACCTGTCCCGCTGCTCCCGCAGGAGTCTCGCACTTCCGCTCCAATCAACCTTAAATAGTTTCGCATGCTTTTTTATATTTTTTTTAACTTAATCTTTGTCCGCACTCCAGCCCACACTGCAATGATAAGTCCTCCAATCGTATCCGCGATTAAATCGATCATTGTATCTTTATTTCCCCCGCCTTGCAGTGTCATTCCGAATAATTGATCAGAACTAAATTCGTAGATCTCCCATATGACACCTCCAAGTGCCGAGAAAGAAAGGGTGAACAAAAAGACGAACCAAGGGGATATCTCTTTGCCCGCATTTCTGTATACCAATCGTTCATATAAAGCAATTCCCGTAAAAGCAAGAAGGGAACCGCTTAACAAATGCAAAAATGTGTCCCACCAACCCAGTCCATACCAACCTAAAATAGATCCTAAAAATTGTGAAGCGAATAAGAAGATCAAATAGGAAATGATAATTTGCAAATTGAATTGAAGCTTGGTAAATAAGGCCAGTGAAAGGGGGATTGCCCCACATACCACACCGCCTATCGAAACCAGTGATTTGAAAGTTTCATCGGCTGTATAGTAATAAATAGATAAAGCTCCCATGAAAAGTACATACACTAAACTTAATGAAATAACTAGCTTACGATTCATATGATTACCTCAACAAATCATCATAATTTTAATTTTTGTACACTAGAATAAATGGAAATGAGCAGGCCGCCGGTTATTCCGAAAATTATATCGTACATGGTATCTTTGTTACCGCCTCGCTGCATGGTATGAGTAAAAGTGAGATCTCCCACAAATTCATATATTTCCCAAAAAACAGTGACACAAGCTGAAAGTGAAAGAACAAAAAGGAAAATGACCCACCTTGAAGTGTCTTTTCTCGCTTTTTGAGGGATGTAAAGTTTATAAAGGGCAATCCCCACAAAACCCACGAAGATGCCTTTGTAGAAGTGAAGTCCAGAGTCCCACCATTTAAAATCAATATAAAAATTTGCGATGGATCCTAAAAATGCCGTACAGAAAATAAAAACATAATAGCCGATTATGATAGGAATGTTAAAGGGATTATTTTTTACAAATAGTAATGAAATGGGCAAGGCACTTACCACTATTCCGCCAAGAGCTACCATCCATCGGGAAGAATCATCTTTTTTGAGGTAAAAGATGAGTAACCCAATCATGAATGCTATAAATACCAAACTAAAAATAATGATTATTTTATGTTTCAATATACTCACCTCATTCGTAAATATTCATTACGATCATCCAATCGAGCCAGATTGAACCCGGAAAAAATGACTATTTGGAGTATTTTTATGACGTTCATTTAAACTCTCCAACTCACTCAGTATATGATCACAATATTATTGGCTACCATGGTGCTTTTTAAAGATGTTTCTAAATTTAGCCGTTATAAACAATAATAAAGGCATGACCAGACCAAAAGCCGCTGCATGGAATAACCATATATTTTTATTGTATTCCCCGGATGAAGAGACCGTCGGAAAAACAATCAATGAATAAAAAACCATTATCACCCCTAAAGCTGTAGTAAATGGCCGATAATCCTTTATATTGAAAATGTTTGAAAATACGACAACTGAAACATAAAAATACATAACCGTCCTCGTATAAGTTGTAAAAATCCAAATAGTGGCAATTACTGCTTCGATCCGCATGAGGAAATTCCCTACATTTATTTTTTTTGCCATCGTGTAACTTGGAGCAATATTTCTTGCGGTGTTATCGGGTCCAAGAACCAAGATATCCAGCATGATAACCAGAATTAATATGATTCCTCCGATCAAAGTGCCAATATAAAAAGCTTTTCCCCCTTTTTTTCTTTCATTTACTTTTGAAGGGAAAATCATTAAAAACATAACAGGGGAAAGCGTGAACACGCTGACATAAAAAAGTATCGCCCGTATTAAGGGTTTAGCGCCTCCTTCAAATACTGGCTGAATGTTTTGAATGTTTGCTTGAGGAATGATGGAAACCAAAAAAATAATCAGTAATAGTAATACGGGAATGAAGAATATTTCCAACGTGCGTGTAAAAGTTTCAAAACCAAGGCGGACTGTAAAGATCACTACTGCAGCTAACAATATATTTAAAGCAACAAGAGGAGTATCCGGCATCCAAAAAGTTTTAATGAAATTCCCCACATAATAAGTGGTCTCGGCAGCAGTTGAAAAAGACCAGAAGAAAAATGTGAGATTGATCATCTTTCCGACTAACTTACCGAAAACCTTTTCATTTATTTGATCTAAAGCGAGATCAGGATATAAATTTCCAACCCTGATGTAAAACCATACAAAAATTAATGCGATTCCTGTTCCAAATAATGCAGCAAGCCACGCATCCTGCTTTGCAAAACCAGCTAAAGGAGAAGGAGTATGTAAAATAACCGTTCCTACCGAATACAAGAGGATTAAAATCATCAATTGATGTGATGAAATTTTGAAACTACCAGGCATTATTTTTCACCTATTTGTTTGTTCCTTCCTTCTTAATACTCCCTATTTTTGGCTATTCTTGTTCAAGTTATTCACACGGACATCAATTGCCTATCTTCAACAATCCACCCCCGTTACATCAATCGGTCGCGAATTTTCTGCCTTTTTACTGATTAGCTCTACTATATAATCATAGAATTACTGTCCAAGAGAAAGTAATTTAATTCCTTAGTCCCGAACCTTGATGGTTTAGGAACCGTATATTGTTTTAACTATGGCCTAACTTTTCAGTAATTCCTCCTAGTACTTGATAGGGACCTTCTTGACTTTCCTTGAAGATATTAATTGCACTGAACGTGTACATTTCCTTTGATATGGCACAATTCTTGCAAATGATTTATTGGTATATCTAATATTTGGAGAAAGGAAGAGGAACTGTTGGACATATTGAAAAATATTTAAGCTCTAGGTTATCAAGCATGTTTGATAGGCTTAAATGTCAGAAACTTAATCCGGATTCGTAAAGGGCAAGGCGAAGCGGTTAAACTTAAAATGTTAGGAGAAATTAGTATGAAAATACCAGTGGAAAATATAGTGGAGTTAACTGTAGAACATCAATTTTTACAGGCTTTCCCTATATTGAGTCAGTTACGTACAGATTTGACTTTAAAGGAATATCTAGATTTATTAAATGATATGCGTAAGGAGGGTAAACAGTTATTTGCTTTATATCATGATACAAGCATCGTAGCATTAGCAGGTATTAGCTGGCGTGAAGATTCATATAATGAACGCTATGTTTATGTACAAGATTTGGTTACTGATGTAAATCATCGTCCTAGTGGCCTTGGATTTAATCTGCTCAGTTATATACATAATTGGGCAAAAGAACAAGGAGCTGAATATATTACATTGGAAGCTTGAAATCGGCGCCTTGTCACCCATATTAGGATGGGGAAGAGGACTTATTGGGCGTAGTCTTTTTATCGTACATATATACCGGAAATGAAATGTTGCGACTTCAAGAGTGTTGGGAAAATGGGGACAAAACAATTATGAAGTTGAGTTTGGAAATATACTTGGAATGAAAACAAGTTGAAGGAAAAAGCTCTTTACTCCCTAATTCTTGCCATCCAAAAATAAGTTGAAAGCTTTTAAAAACTCTGTGGATACCTGCAGGGTTTTTTTTTGCTCTAAACCATCCCTTTTTCTGTCAATTTAGTCCAAGAATGGATTATGCGAATATTGGCAATCTATGCATTTACTCATAGAATGCTTTTATACATAATTTCCAATGGATTTGATTTAGATTGTGCACCTTGCAGAATTGATTCTAAAAGGCAAATTTTTTCGGAGTTTGAAAAGATGGCGGGAAGTGGTTGATAACATTCGTGGATTTAAGGTAAAAAGTGAAATTTTGATAAAGGATTATCATGTATATAATGTTTTTTGAACAGCAATTTATTTTACATACATGGATATAATTGCAGCGAAGGTGAAAACCTAATTTTAACAAGCTTTTGGTTATGAGGGGGTTAGCATTGAAATCTCGAGTTCCTATCCCATTGAGGAAGTTAATTGAAGATAAACAATCGTTAAAAAATAAAAAACAACAAAAAGACCTGAATCAAAGCGAAAATCCAAACTCCAGCAAAACCAAAAATCAAAACCAAAATCCAGTTACATCCCAAAACAGAAGTAAGGACTCAAAGAATCATCAAACAAAACTTATATCCCCTGATCTTCAATATAATATAGACCATATTAAGAAAACGTTAGGAAATAGTTCAGACATCGTTATAAGGGATTTCCAAGCAGGTAAAAATGGGGAAATTAAGTTAGGCATCGTATACACAGATGGATTAACGGATTCTGCTTCCATCCAGGATTTAATCCTCGACACTTTGATGGTTCAAATTCGGAACTCTGACTCGGACGTAGCGGTCCCTGATTGTTTTGAATTGATAAAATCACATACTCTTCCTGTAGGGGGAATAGTGGAAATAACAGATTTTCAAAAGCTTTTCAACCATGTTTTATCGGGAGACACGATGTTATTGATGGACGGCTCCCCAAAAGGATTGGCACTCGGCTCGAGAGGGTGGGTCGATCGCGGAGTTCAAGAACCTTCCTCCCAAACAGTAGTAAGAGGGCCAAAGGATGGATTTACTGAAACGCTGCGAACAAATACTGCCTTAATAAGACGGAGAATAAAAGATCCTAACCTTTGGCTTGAAACAAAGCAGATTGGAGAAAAAACGCAAACGGACGTTGCGATTATGTATTTAAAAGGTGTTGCCAATGATAAAACGGTTTCAGAATTGCAAAGCCGGTTAAATCGAATCAATATAGATGCGATTCTTGAGAGTGGATACATTGAAGAGCTTATTCAGGATGAAGTATATACTCCATTTCCAACGGTTTATAATACGGAGCGTCCTGATGCTGTAGCCGCTGCCATTTTAGAAGGAAGGATTGCGATAATGGTTGACGGAACGCCGTTTGTCCTTATCGTTCCAGCACTGATGGTGCATTTTTTCCAGTCCAGTGAAGACTATTATCAACGGGCAGATATTGCCACATTAATTCGAGTATTACGGTATTTATCCTTTTTCCTAGCTTTGCTAACACCGTCACTTTATGTAGCTGTTTCGACTTTTCATCAAGAAATGCTTCCTACTCCATTACTCATAAGTCTAGCTTCACAACGAGAGGGAGTTCCTTTTCCTGCTTTTGTGGAAGCGATGCTGATGGAGGTCGTGTTTGAAATTTTGCGTGAGGCAGGTGTGAGGATGCCTAGGGCAATCGGTTCATCCATTTCCATCGTTGGTGCATTAGTTATCGGACAGGCTGCTGTGGAAGCAGGGTTCGTTTCAGCAACAATGGTTATCATCGTGTCCTTAACAGCCATCTGCAGCTTTGTGTTCCCAGCCAATAGTATGGCCAGCGCTTTTCGGATGCTTCGATTCTTGTTTATGATCCTTGCCGCTACATTTGGATTATACGGGATCATTTTGGGGCTGATCGTGATGGTCCTGCATTTAAATAGCTTACGATCTTTTGGTTTACCATATTTAGCTCCAAATGCACCATTCATTTTACAAGATCAAAAAGACAACATCATTCGTATGCCACATTGGTCATTATTAAAGCGGCCCCGATTGATCAGTAAAAATGATACAGACAGAGGAGATGTCAGTTCTCCGAAACCACCTAGTTAAAATGATGAGATTATGAGGGTTTTTCGATGAAAAAAATGCTAATGGTATTTTTAATGTTACCTATAATTTGTTTATCCGGCTGCTGGAGCAGCACTGAGTTGAACGAACTTTCCATCGTTACTGCCATGGGAATTGATAAAACGGAAGATGGGTATCTTGTAAGCGTCCAAGTTCTAAATTCGAGTGAGCTGGCAGGTGATGCCCGGTCTGGCCGCACGGAGGTTGTAACCTTCAGGAAAAGCGGTGTAACCATTGCTGAAGCAATAAGAAGCCTATCAACTGATGTACCAAGGAGGTTATATGTCGCACATCTTCGTGAAATTGTCTTTGGTGAGGAAATGGCCAGAGCAGGAATTGCAAAACCTCTGGATGTCCTTTCCCGGCAAAAGGAGTTGCGTTCGGATTTCTATATGACTGTTGCGAAGGGGGCAACTGCTTATGAAACGCTTAATGTGCAAACAGCCCTTGAAAAAATACCGGCAAATAAAATTTTTAACTCTTTGGAAAATTCAGAGAAAAGATGGGCGCCGACAAGGACGGTCACTTTGGATGAGCTGGTCAGCAGTATCGTCAGCGAAGGCAGACAGGCGATGCTGACGGGGATTCTCGTTTATGGTGATCCCGAATCAGGTAGCAAGGTTACGAATGCACAAAATATCTCCCCGAAATCCGGCTTGCGTTTGGATTATCTTGGAGTATTCAAGAAGGATAAACTTGTCGGCTGGTTAAACAGGAGCGATAGTAAAGGTGTTAGTTACATTACAGATCATGTTAAGTCCACCGCGGTAAATATCCCATGTGAAGGTGAGCAAATTACGGTCAACACGACTAGTACAAAAACGAAAATCAAGGGGAAAATGGAAAAAGGAAATCCAAAAATTGATATAAATGTCACGTCAGAAGGGAGTATAGGTGAAGTAGAATGCACAATCGATTTAACTAAACCGGAAAAAATCGAAGAATTGAATAAAAGATACGCAAAAGACATTAAGGATAAAATAGAAGGATCGATAAAAACGCTTCAAGAGAAGTATCAAAGTGACATCTTCGGTTTTGGTGAAGAAATTCATAGAACCGATCCCAAAGCATGGAAGCGTTTAAAAGGAAATTGGAATCAGGAATTCGCAAATTTGGACGTGAATGTAACCGTTACTGCAAAGATTCGCAATTTAGGGACGATATCAGATTCTTTTCAAAAAGAAATTGAGGAGTAATGACCAATGTGGGCAATTATTGGAACAGTTTGTACTGGAGCTATTATTTCATTTTTCGAAATACCCCCTCTTATTAAAAAGAAATGCTGGAAGGAAATTGTCATTTTTATTTTATTGCTTTTAGTTGGCATGACGTTGAGTATTTTAATTATCAAGGATATTACCATTCCCACTCCTATAGACTGGATAACGAAAATATATAGTCCACTCGCTCATTTCATGGATCGTATTTTATCCTAGGGAGGTATCGAATATGCTCGAAAAAGGAAAAATCAGCTCTGGTGAATTTCTTATAATGGTCATCATATTCACCATAGGAGGAGCGATACTTACTTTACCTTCCGTACTTGTCTCTTTAGCAAAACAGGATGGCTGGATTGCCTATATCTTAGCTACTGTCATCGGTTTATGTTTCGTTTTCTTATTTACCCGGCTCGTATCACTTTACCCATCCATGACTTATATAGAAGTTAATGAAAAAATATTTGGGATATGGATCGGGAAAATCTCGGCACTGCTTTTCCTATTATATTTATATTACCTCTCTTCAGCGTTACTTAGTGAAATTGGGAATTTTTTTTCAACACAGGTTCTGGTTGAGACACCTATGGAAATGATTATGATCTTGTTTATATTAACAAGCTTATTTGGTGCACGGCTAGGATTGGAAGTTATCTGCCGGGCTGCATTAATCTTTTTTCCTTGGCTTGTTCTGCTGCTTTTCATATTATTCGTATTTCTTATCCCAGATATCAAATTCGAAAATTTGCAACCTATATTTGAAGAAGGCATGAAACCGATAATGAGGGGATCATATTACTCTTTAGCTCTGCCTTATGTTCAGCTTGTTTTCTTTTTAATGATCACTCCATATGTAAACGAAAAGGCTAAAGTGAAGAAAAACTTTTATTTAGGGACTTTGGTAGGTGGCGGCGTTCTTTTCTTAGTGATCTTTTTCAGTATCCTTGTATTGGGTGCTGATAATACAGCGAGATTGACGTATCCTTCTTATAAATTGGGGATGAGGATAAGCATTGGTAATTTTTTTGAAAGGGTCGAGGTCATAGTGGCCTTCATTTGGGTTTTTACAGAGTATTTTAAGTTGACCATATGCTTTTATGGACTCGCTTTAGGAATAGCTCAATTGCTAGGATTAAAAAATTACAAAATTCTTCTATTCCCATTAGCTTTTCTAATTCTCACGTTTACCATCTTTTCGCATCCCGATCTTGTGCATTATCAACACTTTATGGCTACAGCTTGGACACCATTATCCTTAACGATTTGTTTTATTATGCCATTGTTATTATTAACAGTTGGGAAAATTAGGGGAAGGTAAGGGGGCGTCACTTGTTCAGGTGGACATTACTTACATCTGGAAAAAAATCACCATGAAAATTTTGATGGGACATGGAAATGGAATAAATAAAATATTCTGACAAATTTATTGACTAAAGAAAGTTGATGATTTAATATAACAATATATAACATTACATAATGTTGTATATCAAATATTAAAGGAGTGGGAAAATGAGTAAATCGGTTATGAATGTAAAAAGTAATGTAAAAACAGTATTGGATCAATTAAAGGGTAGAAAAATTAACAATATTTATTTGGTAGCATGCGGGGGATCTTCTGCCATTATGTATTCAGCTAAGTATATACTGGATCGTGAAGCTAAAAATATAACCTCCGATCTGTATAGTTCAAATGAGTTTATACATCGCAATCCACAACAACTAGGGAAGGAATCTTTAGTCATTTTATGCTCGATGTCCGGAACAACTCCTGAAACAGCTGAAGCGGCTAAGTTTGCAAAAAGTAAAGGTGCGTTTACAGTGGCATTAACGAACGAACCAGCATCACCATTGGCCCAAAATGCAGACCTTTATATTAAATATGAATGGGGGAACGGTGTAAACGCCTTCGATACAAACCTCAGTGTTTTATATCAATTAGTTTTTGGTGTACTCCATATGGCGGAAAACAATGAAAAGTTTGGAAAACTGGTATCAAGTTTGGAGAACTTACAGCCAGTGTATGAAAAAGCCCTGGAGCAAGAAGCTTCCAATGCAAGGGTATTCGCACAATCTCATGCAAAAGAACCTGTTATCTATACAATGGCAAGTGGTTCAAACTATGGGACAGCCTATTCTTTCAGTATTTGTATCTTAATGGAAATGCAATGGATACACTCACATGCCATTCATGCTGGTGAGTACTTCCATGGACCATTCGAAATTATTGACGAAAATGTACCGTTTATCATTCTATTGGGATTGGATGAAACAAGACCATTGGAAGAAAGAGCATTATCTTTTTCTCAGCGTTATGGCAAAAAGCTAACGGTGTTAGATGCAAAACAGTATGATCTTAATGGTATTGATGAAGAAGTAAAAGGATATATTGCACCGCTTATCTTAAATCGTGTATTACGTCAATATGCAGAAGAATTAGCGGAAGCGCGTAATCATCCATTAAGCAAAAGGCGTTATATGTGGAAAGTAGAATACTGATAGCTGGAGAAAACTTAATATTCTGTATATTTTATTTGCGAATTATACTATAATGTTTTATAACATTATAGTATAATTTCCTGATGATAAAAGCATTTATAAAAAGGAGGGTATTCATGAGAAAAACAAAACTTATATTCGCATCATTTTTAAGTTTATCTTTAATGCTTGGGGGATGTTCTGGTGAAAGAACATCTTCAGAATCAGATGTTGGAAAAACCACCTTAACATTTTTCCATAGGTGGCCAAAGGAACCGGAAAAAACTTACTTTAATGAAGTTGTAAAAGAATTTGAAAAACAAAACCCCGATATCCATATTAAAACCGAAGCAGTCCTAAACGATTCGTATAAAGACAAAATTAAAGTAATGACAGGTACAAATAATCCACCTGATATTTATTTCTCTTGGAGTGATGAATTTGCCAGTCAGTTTGTGCGTGGCAATAAAGCTTTGGATTTAACTTCTTATTATAAAAACGATCCGACATGGTCTTCTCAACTCGTTCCATCCCAAGTCAAACCATATACATTTAATGATAAGGTGTATGGTGTCCCCGTAACAATGGATGGGAAAATGTTTTTCTATAACAAGGATGTCTTCGAAAAATTGAACATACACCCACCTAAAACCTGGAATGATTTTATCGATGTATTAAAAGTGTTAAAAAAGAATAACTACACAGCTCTTCAATTCGGCAGTCAAGATACTTGGACAATTTCCCATTATGTGGGCACATTGAATCAACGTCTGGTTAGTCCGGAAGTGCTGGCAATGGATTATAATCGAAAAACCGGAAAATTCAAGGATGACGACTACATAAAAGCGCTTGAGAAATTCCAAGAGTTGTTACCTTACTTTAATGAGAATACTAATTCAATAGATCATGAATATGCAAGACAGCAATTTTCAAATGGTAAAGCACCTATGTTTTATGCAGAAACGGCAGAGATCAAGTTATTTGGACCCACTAAGTTTGAACTTGGAATGTTTAACTTTCCTGAGGTAGAAGGAGGAAAGGGTAATCAAACAAATCTTACGGGATCGCCTGAAGGCTTTATGGTTTCTTCCAAGACAAAGCATCCCAAAGAAGCGATGGAGTTTTTAAAGTTTCTAACCACTAAACATATGGGAGAAAAACTAGTCACTGATGTGGGCAAGTATAGTGCAGTTAAAGGTACGGTGAATGAAAATAATTCTTCCCCGGAACAGCTGGAAGCGGTTCAAAGCATATTAAACACAGAAGAAATGGCCCCATGGTTTGACATGAGCATCGATGCGCGTATTGCAGATGCCTATTTAACGGGAACACAAATGATGTTAAATGGAGATAAAACACCTAAACAAATTATGCGTGATGTTCAAAAAGCTGCTGATACCGTTAGATTTGAAGCGGGGAAATAAGGGAATTCATTTTTCCGTTTTATTAAGGGAGTGATATTTTAATGATAAAACCCGATAAATTTGTACCTTATCTATATCTTCTTCCAGCCTTAGTTTTTTTATTGCTTGTTTATATTCCCATTTTCCAGAATATTGGCGATAGTATGTATAATTGGAGTACATTTTCACCAGATAAAGCATTTGTAGGGATGGATAACTACTTTACATTATTTAAAGATCCCGTATTTTATGAAGCTTTAAAAAATAATATTCTTTATGCTGTCATTTCGATTGTTTTCCAGGTTTTTGGAGGGTTAATTGTTGCAGCCGTTTTAGAAGATAAATTAATCCGTAAATTTTCACCTATATTTCGCACAGTCTATTTTTTGCCGGTCGTCGTTTCAATGACAGTCATCGCATTGCTGTTTTCATTTTTTTACAACCCGGAAGTAGGGTTGTTAAATCAGTTTCTTAAAATGATTGGATTGAATAATTTAGCACTGCCATGGTTGGGTGATAGTGAAACGGCAATCTATGCAGTCATTGCTGTCTCACAGTGGCAATCAATTGGTTATATAGCCATGCTATATATCGTATCCATTCAAAAAATTTCACCTGAACTATATGAAGCAGCTGAAATGGATGGAGCGAATAAAATAAAAACGTTTTTTCACATTACGGTTCCAGCAACAAAGGAAATGACATTCGTCGCCGTAATATTAACATTGACAGGTGCCTTTACAGTGTTTAATGAGCCATATATCTTAACCGGAGGGGGACCGGGAACTTCTTCGGAAGTCCTGAGTACCTATTTATATAAAACGGCTTTTTCAAAAGATATGATGGGATATGCTTCTGCCATAGCAACGGTTATCTTAATTATTACGTTACTTATTTCTCTTGTTCAAATGAAAATATTTAAAACGGGAAAGGAGGACTAATAATGGAGATGCCTAAATCAACGATCGGAGTACCGGAATTAGTTGTGGAAGATCTAGAGTATGCAAGGAAAAGAAAAACCTATAATATGAGAATAGCCCTTGTTTATGCAGGTTTGATCGCCTACTTTCTTGTTGTTGCATATCCCTTATTATGGATGGTCATCAGTTCTTTCAAAAGCACAGAGGAAATTTTTAACCATAGTTGGTCACTTCCTCATACATGGTTGTTTGAAAATTATGTTACAGCTTGGAATAGTGGGATTTCTTCCTACTTTTTAAATAGTGTCATGGTTACTGGCATGACTTGTATGCTAACGGTTTTAGTAAGTGCGTTAGGTGCATACGGATTATCTCGCTTCGAATTTCGTGGAAAGGCTTTCATTTTGGTCATATGCTTAGGCGGTTTGATGCTATCTCCCCAAGTAAGCCTGATCCCTTTGTATAATATCATTCAGAAGCTTGGGATATATAACACCCATTGGGCGCTAATCTTACCTTATGTAGCATACAGAATTCCGCTAACCATCTTGTTGATTCGTGCCTACTTCCTGTCCATTCCGAAAGAACTGGAAGAGGCTGCCCAGCTGGATGGGTGCACAAACCTTGGAATCCTTTTTAGGATTTTCATACCCATGAGTAAACCTATTTTATTAACGACGGTAATTTTAACAGCTTACTATACATGGAATGAATTCATGTTCGCCATCATCTTTATAGACGATGATAGTTTACGTACGATACCTGCCGGTTTAATGCAATTCCGAGATGCATTGCAAACCGATTGGGGAGTGTTGCTTTCTGGATTAACGATTTCAGCGGCACCTATCGTCATTTTATTTTTATTCATGCAGAAGTATTTTATCCGTGGAATTGCTAGTGGAAGTGTAAAATGATTACAGGGGGAACAGGCATGAAGCTAATTGGAATTGGAGATAACGTAGTAGATTTTTATAAAGACCAAGGAAAGATATATCCCGGCGGCAATTCATTAAACGTGGCAGTCATGTACAATCGTTTAAATGATGAGCAATCTTCATATATTGGCATTGTAGGAAATGATGGGGCGGCAGACCATGTGTTGGAGGTATTGCAAAAGGAAAAGATGGAGATTAGTAGAGTAAGACAAGCGGTAGGAGAGAACGGTATGGCCGTCGTCGCGTTGGATAAGGACGGGGACCGAATTTTCATTGGTTCCAATAGAGGGGGAATTCAATCCAGATTGGGGATTGTACTGAATGACAAGGATTTGGATTATATTCGGCAACACGACCTTCTTCATACAAGTGTTTATAGCCATATAGAGCATAACCTCCCATCATTAAGCCAACTCATTGACATTTCTTTTGATTTTTCGACAAATCAAGAGGAACACTATTTACAAATAGTTTGTCCGTATGTGACATATGCATTTTTTTCAGGAAGTAATTTAAACACTGCAGAGTGCCATGCACTGATTCAAAAGGTGCATTCGTTCGGCTCAAAAGTGGTATGTGTTACTCGTGGGGAAAAGGGAGCACTCTTATCAATTGAAAATCAATTATATGAACAAGCTATTATCCAAACCAAAGTTGTAGATACATTGGGGGCGGGAGATTCATTTATTGCTGGTTTTCTCTCATCGTATGTCCAAGGGCAAGATGTAAATAAAGCTTTACAAAAAGGAGCTTTAGCTGCCTCCCAAACCTGTCAGGATTATGGAGCTTTTGGGTATGGTAAAGAATATATTCCTGACCATATGCTGGTTTAACATGATTTATAGATGGAAAAAGGTAACGAGATCCCGGATTAGAAGGGGGATTCGTTACCTTTTTCTTTCGACATGGAACTATCAATCGTAAAGGTCACGCGATTGGCAGGATAATATAAGAAGGAGGAATGGATGGGCTGCTTCTTTGCGTCATATGCCACTTTCTCCACTTTGAAAAGGGGATCTCCCACTTCGCACTCTAAAAATTTTGCTTCATCTGCATTTGCCAATACCATATTTAAAAGTTTCGTGTTATGAACAGGAGTAATATTATATTTATGCTTTATGATGTCATACATGGAAACGGAGTTATGGACATGGTCATTTAAATTAGGCAGAACCTTTAAGGAATAATGAGAAATTTCCAAGGTGAGAGGTTGATTATCATAGTATAAGATCCGTTGTAATTCAAGAACATCACTTTCAGGAGTAATCTCCAAGGATTTAGAAATATTAGCCGGTGCGGGTATGATTCCAAATGAAAGGATTTTAGTTTGAGGTATCTTCCCTAATTCTGACATATATTCAGCATGACCGTTAACAGCAAATAGTTCCCTTTTTACTTTAGGATATTGGACAAATGTTCCCTTTCCTTGTTGGCGTATTAGAAGACCCTCTTCCACCAAGTCCAAAACCGCTTTTCTAACAGTAATGCGACTTACTCCATATATGTCACATAATTCTGTTTCCGTTGGTAATCTTTCGCCAGGAGAGTAAATCCCTTTGTTTATATCTTCAATAATAGATTGTTTCAATTGCATATATAATGGCGTAGAACTATGAGTGTTGAGTTTCATATTTTCCCCTTTCTCTTATTTTTTTCTTTTATTATAACGTAATGTGATGTTATAGTACAAATCATCAATTCGACTAAATGCATAGCCAATATATATATGGTGAAAGGCATCCGGCAACAAGGATCGTTGTTGTGGGAAAATATGCATTTTTGCACTAACATAAAAAGAGTATATATTAGTGCAGCTCCCAACTTTTAGCTCAAGCTAGTGGCAGCATCATAAAATAGCCATAATACGACACCAAATTCCAACATATTTCTACTTTTCCATTTTGTATAATGAGATAGAAAAATATTTTAAGGGAGTGATTGTTGTCATATGAAAAACAGGAAGGTTATTTCAACTCTGGGAGTTGCCGTTTTATCGGCGAGTATTGCGGCACCAGCATTTGCAGCTAATGAAACATCCCCGGGAACACCCATTCAACAAACTTATTCGGTTTCAGGTTTTACAGATCATGCTGAACTAGGGAAAAAGCTAGAACAAATTGCGAGTGATAGCCAAGGTAAAGTAAAAGTGGAGGTAGCTGGATATTCCAATAGACATAGAGAAATCTATAAAGCAACCGTAGGAACTGGCGACAAAGTCGTTTTCATTCAAAGTGAGATCCATGGGAATGAGAAAACTGGTACGGATGCCATCTTGAATATCTTGAAGTTTTTGGGGACCAACTCACCTGAAGCGGAAAAAATTCGTAAAGAAATTACCTTGGTAGCTTTGCCTAAAATGAATCCCGATGCCGCTGAATTGAACCGTCGCGGAAATGATATGACCTGGGCAGAGGTCGTCGACCAGTTTCCGCAGTTAGCAGGAGCCAATCCATCTTGGAACTACTATACATACAAAAATGAATCATTCGATTATGAGTCCAAACCAGGTTTCGATGTTAATCGTGACTTTAATCCTGATTTAAATTATATTCCTCAAGCTAAAGACTTCCCTGGAAAATCATCCACCCCTGGTTGGTTCATAACACCTGAATCACAAACAACACGTGATGTTTACAAGGCTCTACTGAAGCAATACGGTAAGGTGGAGATTTTTGTGGACCTGCATCACCAAGCTCCCTATTATGAAGTTGATGGAACGGATGATTTAGTCACCTACTCGATTTCCGCTCAATTTGTTCCTGATCCAAGCTCGCCTTCAGGACAGGATTATGCAAAATATGCAAAAAACTATAATTATGATTTTTCCAGACAATTGAATGTGGCGGTATATAATGCCATGAAAGCACAAGGGAATTCTCCATATGGGAATATATCCTTGTATCCGCAAAATCAAAACCTTCCTGGAACGGCTTTAGGAGCCTTTGCTTTAAACGGAAGCGGGACAGTACTCTTTGAAGTTAGAGGTCAAACTCAGTCTTTTGGCCAAAAGAAAAAAGGCATGCTCATTAAAGCAGTTGAAAGAGGCCTATATGGAATAATCGATGGGGTTACTGATGGCTCTGTATATAAAATCAATCCGGAACAATACGAGTCAATTCCACTGACGGAGGGCAGGCAATAATTAAAAGTGAGGAAAAGATAGTATTATAACTTCCAGCATATATTGAAGTAACCAGACGGAACTCTAGGCAAATGTATTCTATCTAAAAGGTAAGACAAAGTTGATTGGAGCGGGTGTTCGAGACTCCTGCTTAGAAAAGCGCGTCTAGGGGAGACCCCGCAGGCGAAAGCCGAGGAGGCTCCACCGGCCGCCCGCGGAAAGCGAGTGCCCTACGTTCCAATCAACGTCAGACGGGTGTCCGTCTGGTTTTTCTTCATCGGGAACAAAAGTGTTTTTTGGTAGAAGAAAACTATTTGGAAACATAGTCATTTTTCACTATTAACATAAAGTGGCAAAAGTGTCAGAATATTATTAATAGTAATTTTTTCTGATTATTATATTTGATAAGGAGGGTTTTTATTGAATTTTAAAAAGAAGGTTCTATCAGTTTCATTATCTAGTTTAATGACGTTAAGCGCAGTAACAGCTGTTGCGTTACCTGTCGGAGCGGTTGGAAATGGTCCCAGTGCTGGAAATGGACAAGTGACAACTTCAAATCTTCATACATATGAAAGCCTGGTGAGCTATCTTAAAACGCAGGATGCTAAACAAGAAAGGCTGGCACTGGAAGTAATCGGGGAAACGGTAAAAGGAAGGGACATTTACCTAGCGAAGTACATCTCAAATCCTAAGAATCCAACCATACTATTTTTGACGCAACAGCATGGAAATGAACAACTGACTACCGAGGGTGCACTCGAATTCATTAAACATCTAGGCACGAACAAGACTAAAGGTATTTTGGATAATGTCAATATATTGATCATTCCCATGTTAAATGCAGATGGAGCAATGGGAGATGTTAATTTCCCTCTTGATGATTATTTAGCAAAAGGTGATCGGCATTTAACACGGGCAAATGCAAATGGGATTGACTTGAACCGTGAGCATGATAAAAAAACTGATAACATGCAAGTAGAGGTAAAGGCTTTACACGAAAATGTATTTGCGAAATACGATATAGATTACATGATAGATTTACATCATCAAGGGACGCTAAGCGAAACGGACGGTGAACTTGTTTCAGGTTCAATTCTTTATCCTACAAACGCGAACGTAAAGCCTGAAGTGTTAGAAGCCTCAAAAAAATTGGGTGCTGTCGTATATAACTCCATTGAACCAACTGGTTGGGGGCATATTGGTAGGTATGATGGCGGTTCTGGAGAAAATATAGGCCGTAATGGTGCAGCCGTTCGCTATGATATTGCCACACTGCTCTTTGAGATGCGAGGTATGTCGGACCACAATGTCGAGTCAGTAGCGCTTGGACAAAAAAGTAATGGCTATCTAATAAAGCAAACGGTAACCACTTTGGATGCAGCTGTCAGAGCTATTGCCGATGATTCAATTGAAACTGTCGATGCAAGCTTTTGGGACACCCTGCCAACACAATCCAATCGTCGCGGGATAGAATCGGACGAATAAAATGAAGACACATTCCATTCTTTCAGATGGGATGTGTTTTTTTATTTTCCTACACCGATAGACGAAGTTGTTATATGGAATGATTTATAGTCGAAGTAGCAGGACAAGGATAAAGATGACATAGAAAAAAAGCATCTGCTTTCACCTAAGATGCTCAGTTTGTCGACAAAAAGGGGTTCGGAATGATTTGGACATAGAACCATGATTTTAAAGGAAGATTAGATGATCCTTAATGTTTTTTTGTTTTATGAAACCTCAATTGATGGAAGAAATTTGCGACACTCCTGCAGAATAGCTTGCTAGCCAAGACCCCACAGACGCTTGCGTCGAGGAGGCTTGGCAGACAGTCGGCGGAAGGGGAGCGGATTTCTGAAATCAGCTGGAACATTTTTAAAGAAAAAAGACTGTAGACAAATTCACTTTCTTCGAATTGAACTGCCCCGTAAATGTTAGACACCAAACTAACATTTACGGGGTGTTTTTTATGGCTAATTTTTCTACCGAACAGAAAATATTCATTACACGACTTTACCTTGAAGGTGAGCACAGCTATATGGATCTTCAAAAAATATTTGAA